>JAPOQD010000001.1 GCA_026710905.1 Halieaceae bacterium | reverse complement strand
CCCCGCCAGGAGCAGCTGCACACCAACCTCATCGCGCTCGCCGCCCCGGGCGTCTCAGCCCTCCCGGTTCAACCATGCTGCCAGCCAAAGACCTGTCAAAATGAACGGCGCGGCGTATAGAGCATCCAGCCACTCTTTTGCAGACCCGTCAGGCAGCCCGAAAAGGCCCACTACCCAATCAGAAGTAAACTGGTCGATTACAAACGCTGCGATCAGGACCATGATGCTGTACAAGCGATGCTTCATCTCATAGCGCGTCCGAAACGACCGCTTCGACTTTCCCATATCCTTGTCACCAATAAGAACGTTGCGGCATACCCTCTTTCGTCCTGGTTAACACATGTCCGGGATGCCGAGATACCTTGCAAAGGGGATCATTCGTCTGAAGTCAACAACTCGCAGACCGGAATAGCAGCGCAACAGAGGAGGAAGAGAATGGCATCAAGAGGGAGTCGCGCCATTCTCTCTCACCCCGCCTGCAGTGCCTCACCAGCTGATATAGGTCACCGTGTAGCCCGGATCAAGCGTAAAAATATAGGGCTTATTGGTGTCATACTCGTTGTCCGGATAGAAGGTGCTCACGCGCAGCAGCGTCTTGTCGCCTTCCTCAACATAATCGATCACAACCGCCTTGCCGGTCAGCGAGTTGGTGCCCTCATAGCGCGTAATCCTAGGCGAATCGGGCAAGAAAGGGCCCGGCTGCGCGCTGCCGTCCGCGCCGATGAACCAGTACTGCAGACCCTCTTCGACAGAGCAAATCTGGGCGGGCCTGGCCGCGTGTGTTATGTGGCAGTCCATCCCCGTGTAAACCGGCGTCGTACCGGAGCCGCCGCCGCTGCCTGAACCACCCGGAGGATTGCCGGACCCGGAAGGAGACTGGGTATCGTGGCCGCCCCTGCCGTGGTCCGCGGTGCTGCAATGGCCGGGCGTGAGCGTGCCATCCGGGAACTTGCAATCTCCTTCCCCTTCGGAGGACCCGTGAGCGAAAACTGCAGACGGCAGCGCCCCGATCAGGGCCGCGAAAATTGTCAAAATGAGGAACTTTTTCATGGTAGTGTCTCCTTTTTTCCCCGCCTGCACAGATGAATCGGTTTGTGGGTTCAAATAAGTGACGCTGCCCGCGCCGGCTATGTTTCCCCTTGCCATATTACTGACGCGGAAAACAATGAAGTCGACACACAAATGACATTCAAGTACGAAAATATTCGGTTACAGTCATCGCAGATTGGGAAAACAACAGCGGCGGCGGCCCTGCCGTCCCGGCCTGTTTCGCCTGAAACGAACAAGCTCGGCGCGCCCCCTCTTTTCTAAAAACTAGAGAAGGCAATAGTCGGATCGGCGGGCGGAGGATAGAGGCGCCCGCACCGGGCGCCTCCACGAATACGTCCTGCTCTACGCGTGTAGTCAGGCGGATGACGCCTTTTTTATGCGGTAGCCGACGTGAGGTTCGGTGAAGATGTATCTGGGATCGTTTGCATCGTCACCCAGTTTTCGGCGCAGTCTCTGTACCACGGTGCGGGCCAGCCCTGCGTCGCCCGAGTTCCCTGGCCCCCAGACCCGTTGGAGCAGCTGCTCGTGGGTCACCACCAGACCGGCATTGGCCGAGAGTTCGAAGAGCAGAGCATACTCGGTCGCGGTCAGAACAACGGGCCGTCCGGCCACAGCCACGCGGCGTTCCGCATAGTTGATCACCAGATCTTCCAGGACAAAGTTTTCGGGCTGTCCCAAATACCCGATGCCGGCGCGCTGGCGCAAGACCGACCTGATCCGCGCGGCCAGCTCCGTGGGCGAGAAAGGTTTCACCACATAGTCGCCGGCCCCCGTGTCGAAGGCCTT
>JAPOQD010000192.1 GCA_026710905.1 Halieaceae bacterium | reverse complement strand
TAGGTAGACAGCGTTGGGGTGTGACTATTCTTTCGTGTGCACCTGCCGGTAAAACTGACTCTGACTACCGTTAACAGGCAGACAATCAGCCACATACCATTAGCTGCCAATTTTTGGTTAATGCTGGCGGTCCGTGGGCGACTCAGATACAAGAAGCTGTCACCCCAAACATACCCACGCCAGCCGTTGAACTGGTGCAAGGCAGCCACTTGGTTCTCGACAAGAAAATAAGCGAACGATGTTTTTATCTGGAGTCGCCTCAAGATAGCCGAGCTGTTTTTGTTTTACCCTGGAAAACCGGTTCACTGATCGGCACCACTGAAACGACGCACAAAGGAGTGCCTGAGGAGGCTGTGACCACGCAAACCGAGCGGAAATATTTGCTGGATATACTTAAATGTTACTTCCCCGATTACACTGGCTCAGTGGTTGCTGAAATGGCCGGGCTGCGAGTACTACCAGAGGATAACCGCAACCCCTTCAATCGCAGCCGTGAAGAACAGCTGGTATTGGATCATCCCAAAAAGCCCAGCTATCTAGGCATATATGGCGGGAAGCTGACCGGCTATCGGGCAAATGCCGAAAAAATCTTACATATCATCCATCGAAATCTGGGTAAAAAAACTGCCATTGCCAAAACGTCGTCTATTCGCCTAAAGTTTCCTGTATAAAACTAAAAAAATTCCGGTGTTCTCTGCTATCGTGCTGAGCATAGCAACATTGCTTGACATTGAGACTGAACATGACGACTATTAAGAGTGCAAGGCAACTAAGTAGGCAGCCAAGTCAGACAGTGTTTTTTAGACAGACAGGTCTCTTAAGACCGGTCCTTTAAAGGGTAAAGTGATAGCATGAACGAACAATTACAAACGCTGCTCGACAAGCAGACGATAACTGAAATCCTGATGACCTATTCACGTGCAGTTGATCGCAAGGATCCTGATCTTTTAAGAAGCATCTACTGGCCAGAAGCCTACGACGATCACCTGTTATATAAGGGTGATATCGATGGGCTGGTGGATTTTTGCTTTTCCTATGCCGATGACAATATGCCTACCCAGCATTTATTGGGCAACGTGCTAATCCAAATGGAAGATGCCGATAACGCCCACTCCGAAACCTATTATCAGGCTTTTCACGATGTGCCCCTCGAAGATGGCACACGCCAGAATTTAATTCTTGGCGGTCGTTACATTGATCATTTCCAAAAACGCGATGGTACTTGGAAAATACTCAAGCGCACACTGACACTGGAGTGGTACCAGCAACTGGCGTCCACCTCAGACTGGCCCAAGGGCCCTTTCGCCGATATCACCACGCGTGGCGTATACAAACCGAATGATCCACTGTACAAGCTCAACCCTGTTGCAAAGGATTAACCCCCTGATCCCGGTAGTAGTCAATCCATGAATCAATCTAAAAAAGAGCAGTCGTCATTACAGAAAGCACATGCAGTATTCGCCAGAATTTAGTCAGCCTGTCACTCAGTCTCACCGAGAGGGCATCACCTGCAGAGAGACTAAACTATGACGGCGTATGTTTAATCAATTAAGTCATCATCAATGTATTTTTAAAATCGATAAAAGCAAGGTTATAGTTATGGCACGTAAAATAAGTTTGGAAGAAGTACCGTCATTGGTCGGTCAGGAGCTTGGTGTTACCGAGTGGCAAACGATCAAACAGGATGACATCAACACCTTTGCAGATCTCACCGGCGACAACACCTGGATTCATGTCGATGTCGAGCGGGCAAATCGCGAATTGGGGGGCACCGTTTGTCATGGATTTCTAACGCTCTCTAATGTACCCGGACATTGGCTCACACTGGCAGAGATTACTGGCTGGGAATACGGCTATATGTATGGTCTGGACAAAACCCGCTGGTTACACCCGGTCACCAGCGGAGACCGGATACGGTTACGTGCAACAATGGCAGAACCAGAGCAGCGTAATGGTGGCACTATCGTTACGATCAAATGTGTAATGGAAATTGAAGGGAAAGACAAACCTGCCCTAGCAACGGACTGGCGAGAGATTTTCTATACCGAATCTCCAGACAAACAAACCACAAGTTAATCTTTAAATAAAATATTGAAAGTGAAAGGTGTGCAGTACGGATATTGAACAGATAGCGAATGCCTGGACTACTGCATGATCAGGTAAGGATACCAATACATTCGTTGCTCTCTTTACGGATAATGCCGTATATAGAGATGGACAGGCTGGTCGTGTTACCCAAAATAGTCAGGAATTACATGACTTTCATTCACACTTTGCCAGTGCGTTGTCTGATATCGATTTTGAGGTAAAAACAGCTTTTCAATCTAGCGTTAATGCCTGCATTGAATGGGTATTTAGTGTAGCCCAAACAGGTGAATTTCATGGCCGATCCACCACAGGCATAAAGTTTCAGTCGTTTGGTGTTTCAGTGCTTAAATTGACCAGTAATGGGCAAATTCAAAGCTGTACTGACTAACCCGCTTTCTGTAAAGATAAGTTCACCAGTTGTTAGATCAATCTCAGCCCTACTATCTTAGCAGCCTGACGACTATCTATCTCTGCTCCATGCATTCCATCGCTCTTTGATCTAAGGTCATCAACGCCAAACACCTCGGTTAGCAAATCAAGCGCCGGACCTCTGTGGCTGCATGGAAGATTACTTGCCTGCGCCCAGGGAATCGTTGCTTTCTGACTGCAAAACACACCTTGAATTGGCGGCATCGTTAAATCGTATCGGGTAACGTGATCTCTACAGCTCGCACAGCTGCTTCGATGATGGGGAAGCTTACGGTATCACCAAGGTGTACCACTTAGGCTGAAAAATGTTCTGCGAGAATTAAAACGTATTGAAAAACAAAGAGTTAACTAACAAATGGTGCCCAGGAGAGGACTTGAACCTCCACGGCCTTACGGCCACTAGCACCTGAAGCTAGCGTGTCTACCAATTTCACCACCTGGGCAGGCGCTGAGCTGACGCGGCAGAGGGCGGGCACTCTACTTTTGCCGGTCGGAATTGTCAATTCCGCAGTCTTTTTTTGTAGCGGCGTAACTACTCACCCCTACACGCCGCCCACAATTCCGTAGGGGCCCTGTGCCCGCGGGCCGCGCATGCGCGGCCCCTACAACCTGTGGGGGCGAGTAGTTACGTATTAAGCAAAAACGACGGGAATATCCTGCCAGCGGGTGGTGTACTGCGGTGAGCTGAAGTGCTGGCGCATGTACCAGGGCTTGCTGACGCCCTGTGCGCCGAGGAACAGCGTGCCTTTCCCCTGCCGCCGGTTGACCGCGTCAATCGCTGTCATCAGCCGGGTGGAGCGCTCCGATTGCCCGGGGTGGAAAAGGTCAAACTGGAGATGCTGCCGGTCCACCAGTTCGATCAAACCGATGCCCGCCTTCAAAAATGCATGCCCCGGACGGTACAGCCCCTTGACCGTTTCCCGCGCCAGGGCGGTAATCCGGCGCACGTCATCGGTCGGATAGGGCAGTTGCGCCGTTGCGCTGCGGCTGAAGAAATCAGGCTGGTGCGGTGAGGTGTGAATGAAGACATGGATGGTCAGGGCGAGCCCCCGCTGGGCGCGCAGTTTTTCCGCCGCCCTGGCGGCGTATAGCGAGATGGCCTCCAGCACCGGCTGCAACTCGGTCGCCTTGCGGCCGAAACTTCGCGTGCAGTAGATCTGCTGTTTGGCCGGCGGCAACTCTTCCAGGCTCAGACAGGCCCGGCCGTTCAGTTCCTCTATGGTGCGCTCCAGGTTGACGTTGCCCACCCGCCGCACCACCTTGGCGTTGGCGGTGGCCAGGTCCCAGGCAGAATGGATGCGCAGCCCGGCCAAACGGCGGGCCATGCGTCCGGCCACGCCCCATACCGCCGTTACCGGCACCCTGCGCAGTACCCATTGCCACTTGTCCGGCTGGTCGAGGATGCAAACACCGGTTCCCTGGCGGTGCCGCTTGGCGACGTGGTTGGCGAGCTTCGCCAGTGTCTTGGTCGGCGCAATACCGACCCCGGCCGGCATGCGCACCTGCCGCCACAGGGTATTCTTTATTTCCCAGGCCAGGTCCTCCCACTGCTCCCGCGGGCCGGGCGGTGAGAGAAACATTTCGTCGATACTGTAGACCTCCACGTTCGGGCTGAAGCCGCGCAGGGTATCCATGACCCTGGCGGAAAGGTCGCCATACAGGGGATAGTTGGAGCTGAATATGGCGACCCGGTGTTTTTTCAGCAACTGCCCGATCTTGAAGAATGGCTCCAGGTCGGGGATACCCAGGGCTTTCGCCTCCCTGGAGCGGGCTACGACAAAGCCGTCATTATTGCTGAGCACAACGACCGGCTTGCCGCGCAAGTCGGGGCGAAAGACCTGGTGACAGCTCGCATAGAAGGAATTGATATCAACCAGGGCGATCACGGTGGCGCCTGATCGAGAATGATACGACCCCTTCGATGACCAGTTCCGCGCCATCATCCACCGGCACCGGCGGGTACTCGGGATGGGAGGCCAGCAAGCGCTGATTGCGGGTATCCAGCAATTTACAGCTCAACTCACCGTTGAGTACGGCGATCACCACATCCCCGTCCATCGGCTCCAGGGCGCGGTTGACGATCAGAATATCGCCATCAAAGATGCCTTCCCCCTCCATGGATTCGCCGGACACGACGGTGAAAAAGGTTGCAGCGGGATGGGAGATCAGGTACTCGTTGAGGTCCAGCCCCCTATCGATGTAATCATCAGCCGGGCTGGGAAAACCCGCCGAAACCCTGGACAGAAACAGGGGCGCGCGTACTGCCGTAGCCACTTCCCGGCGGCTTATGGATAACAGGGCCATCAGTGAAACCTGTATAAATATATAGGGGCATTATGTGTACAAATTCTGTGTTGATCAAGAAGGATGGAAGCGCCGCTGTAATCTGCCCGAGCGGGAAATTTTTGCGCGCATGGTGGCGGCCGGGGAGGCCGTTGGCGGCTCAACCGGTAGTGATGATGTGGTCCACCGGCCGGTGACCTTCCCCAAGGTGTCGGCAAGACCGTAAAATGCGGCTGGAACCAGCGCGAGTCTGGCGTGTACCACTCATTGGAGTTGTTTTTTGTCAGCGACCCGTTCAAACCGCACATCGGAAGTTGTCGTTATTGGCAGCACCAACTGGGATATTTCCATGTACCTGGCGAACTTGCCCCTGCCAGGGCAAACCCTGGGTGATGGCAGGCTCGAAACCAATATGGGTGGCAAAGGCGCCAATCAGGCCATAGCCGCGCATCGCGCCGGCGCCAACACCCGTTTCATCAGTTGCGTTGGCAACGACAATACCGGTGCGCAAATACTGCATGAGTTGAAGGCAATGGGGCTGGATACATCGCCAATGAAAACCGTGGACAATACCGCCACCGGCACGGCCTGTATTTTTATTGATGCGTCGGGCGAAAACTGCATTGGTTTGACCCCTGGGGCCAACGCGGCGCTAAGCCCCGAGTTGGTGGAAAAGCACCATCGGGAAATTACCGATGCCGCGGTGGTATTGATGCAGCTCGAGATTCCCATTGCGTCTGTGCTTGCCGCCGCAAGACATGCTGCATCGGGAAATGCCTGCCTGATTTTAAACCCGGCGCCAGCCAAACCGCTCGACGCGGAAATCTATGCCTATATTGACCTCATAACGCCCAATCGGGGTGAACTGGCAGTTTTGACCGGGAGGCAAGTAGCAACGGAAGATGATCTGTTATCAGCGTGTAGAGTGCTTCTGCAAAAAGGTGTGGCAATGGTGCTGGTCACCCTGGGCAAGGAGGGGGCCGTTCTTGTTGACCGGGATGGCCACCAGTATTTTTCAGCCTATTCAGTCGTCGCGGCGGATACCACCGCAGCGGGCGATTGTTTTAACGGCTATCTTGCCGCGGCGATAGCCGAGTCCGGTATGGCCAACTCAGGCGCGGCCATAAGAAGAGCAATGGCCGCCGCGGCAATATCAGTGACTGGTAAAGGCGCCATTCCATCCATCCCCTCAAAAACCGAAGTGGATGCCTTCCTGCGGCGTCCGCAGTAGAAGGTTGGTGAGATATGCGGGTTAGCGTCTTTCCGTCCGTGTGTCCCGCCACAGCGGGGATGTAACGCCCCTGCGACGGCGCTGTTTCCCTGTGCCCGGAGGGCGCCATATCCAGACTGGTTGCCGCTGGTGGAACCACTTACAATGCCCGCCGCAATGGAGTTGTCCGGCCCTGAGCATGACCGAACTGAAAAATGACCGTTTGCTGCGCGCCCTGTTGCGCCAGCCGGTGGATCGTACCCCGGTGTGGGTGATGCGCCAGGCCGGGCGCTATCTTCCGGAATATCGGCGGATTCGCCGCCAGGCGGGTTCTTTCATGGCGCTGTGCACCAACCCGGAACTGGCCTGCGAGGTGACCCTGCAACCCCTGCGCCGCTTCCCCCTGGATGCCGCCGTCCTGTTCTCGGATATTCTCACCGTTCCCGACGCCATGGGCCTTGGTCTGTATTTCGAGGACGGCGAAGGTCCCCGTTTTCGCAAGCCGGTTCGCGACGCCGCCGATGTGGAAGCCCTGGAAGTGGTGGATGCCGCCGGCCAACTGGGCTATGTGATGGAGGCGGTGAAAACCGTACGCCGGGAACTGAACGGCAGCGTGCCGCTGATTGGCTTCGCCGGCAGCCCCTGGACCCTGGCTACCTACATGGTGGAGGGGGGGTCCAGCAAGGATTTCAGGAAAGTGAAGACCATGGCCTTCGAGCAGACCGAGCTCATGCATCAGTTGCTGGGCGTGCTGGCGGACTCGGTGAATGACTACCTGCGCTGTCAGATCGAGTCGGGGGCGCAGGCGGTGCAGATATTCGATACCTGGGGCGGTGTGCTGAGCACGGCGGCCTACCGCGAGTTTTCCCTGCCCTATATGCAGCGCATCGTGCAATCCCTACCCAGCCGGCACGAAGGACGCCGGGTGCCGGTGATCCTGTTTACCAGGCACGGCGGACAATGGCTGGAAACTATTGCGGGCACGGGTGCGGACGCTATTGGCATCGACTGGACCACGGCGGCCGGCGAGGCCCGGGCCAGGGTGGGAGATCAGGTCGCCCTGCAGGGCAATATGGACCCGGCAGTGCTGCATGCAAGCCCGGACCGTATCCGGCGGGAGGTGCAGGACATACTGGCCAGTTACGGCAATGGCGCGGGCCATGTATTCAACCTTGGCCACGGCATCGACCCGCAAGTGAAGCCGGACCACCTGGCTGCGATGGTTGAAGCGGTGCGGGAATTCTCACCCCAATACCACACGGAGGACTAGCGGTCCTCAAAGGGAATGCTGTGATCCATTTCCAGGGCGGGGTGTTGTGAACTGGGGGTGCCCACGATTTTGGCCGGAACCCCGGCCACGGTGGTGTGGGGCGGAACATCCTGCAACACCACGCTGCCCGCACCGACCTTGGCCCCTTCGCCGACCCTGATATTACCGAGGATCTTGGCGCCTGCGCTGATCAACACCCCGTTGCCGATCTTGGGATGCCGGTCGCCGTGCTCCTTGCCGGTGCCGCCCAGGGTAACCGACTGCAGGATGGATACATCATTCCCGACAACCGCGGTTTCCCCGATGACCAGGCCGGTGGCATGGTCCAGCAGAATGCCGTAACCGAGTTTGGCCGCGGGGTGAATATCGACGCCGAACTCCGCCGACATGCGGTTCTGGAGAAATAGCGCCAGGGACTCCCGCCCCTCGGTCCAGAGGCAATTGGCGACCCGGTGCGTCTGCAGCGCATGAAAGCCCTTGAAATAGAGAAAGGGCACCGACAGCCTGTCGCAGGCGGAGTCCCGTTCTTTCACCGCCAACAAATCGCTGCGAATGAACTGGCCGATGTCCATGCAGGAGGCGAAGGAGGTAGAAATCACTTCCCGCAGCAGCAGGGAAGATGCCGTGGGGCTATCCAGCTTGTTGGCCAGGTGAAAGCTGAGGGCGGATTCCAGGCTGGTGTGGGTGAGGATGGTGGAATGCAGGAAACTGGCGAGAATGGGCTCACGTGCCGCCTCTTCGGCCGCCTCCTGGTGAATGGCTTCCCATACGGGGTCCGCGCTGCTCTTGCTCATCTCCGGGCTCCTCGAATCGTTGACGGTCTGATGTTGCTCAACTTCGCTGCCATCATAAGGCATGCGTCAACTATCCTGACACTGGGGGCGTCCGTACTGGGCAAAAAGCCATCAATGTGAGTACGATTTCAGGGATCGATACGACCAGTTCGCGATCTTTTCCGGTTCAGCGACTGAACTTCAGAATGAAACTTGACCACCACATCTTGTTGTATGGCATACTTTCCCGCCATTTCAGCCACCCCTTCACTGGCATTGTCTTGATCAAAGTCATTGTAGATAGCCGGTATTTCATCTGGCGGATCCTTGGCCATCGCGCCGGCGGCACATCACCCGGATAGGGAAGAGAAACTGGCAGTGAGTATGCGGAAAATTATTATAGGTATATCAGGGTCCAGCGGCGTTATTTACGGTATACGGTTGCTTGAATTTTTGCGTGATCTATCTGATATAGAGTCACATTTGGTGCTTTCTACAACAAGCAAATTGAATATACGTATTGAAACTGAATTCACGGTAAAACAAGTTGAGGCGCTGGCCGATGTTGTTCACAGCGATTTGAATGTAGCGGCGGCTATATCCAGTGGGTCTTTTCGAACCGTGGGAATGATTGTGGCGCCTTGTTCCATGAAAACATTGTCAAATATCGTACATTCCTCCGCAGATAACCTTCTGGCCCGGGCTGCGGATGTGGTGCTGAAAGAGGGACGAAAATTGGTATTGATGCCACGCGAGGCGCCGCTACACGTTGGACATTGCAAGCTTTTTTACCAGGCTGCCTTGATGGGAATTCATCTGGCGCCGCCCGTGCCTGCATTTTATAACCATCCCAAAACCATAGACGATATAATCAATCATAGTGTAGGCCGCGTGCTCGATTTGTTTGATATTGATTCGACCCTTGTCAAACGTTGGGATGGTAAAACACCTGTTCGGAAAACTGATTGACCCCTGGAGAGGGGTCACACGTGGCGGCAAAGTCTTTCAGGACCGTTTGCTGTTGCTCAAGCGCGCTGCCATCATAAGGCATGCGTCAGGACTTGCGCCCGTACTGGGTAAAAAAACTCTATTTGAAATTTCGTTACTGGTATGCGGAACATTTTTTGCGTCCCGCGGTTGATGAACTGGGCGCTCACCATACCATCATGCAGCCCTGGTATGTGTCTATTGATGGACCTAATATCCGTATCGGCAAGTGCGTCACCATTATTGGAGAGCGCGCCAAACCGGTAAAGCTCGGGGTGTGGGGCCGCCAACCCGAAACCGGTTCCATCACCCTGGGGGATTATGTGCTGATCAGTCCCGGCGCCCGCATCAGCGCCAGTGATGAAATCGTCATCGGCGACAGCGTAATGCTCGCCAACAGCGTGTACATCACCGATTCCGATTGGCACGGTCTTTACGACCGCACCGAGCGCAACCCCGAGGCCACCCCCATACATATCGGTGACAATGTCTGGTTGGGCGATCACAGCGTGGTGCTCAAGGGTGTCAGCATCGGTGAAAACAGTGTGGTGGCGGCCCACGCCGTGGTCAACAAAGAGGTTCCCGCCAATGTGGTGGTGGCCGGAAATCCGGCACGGGTAGTGAAACGGCTGGAGCCGGACCGCGGCTTTCGCAGCCGCGCCGATTTTTTCGCCGAACCCGAAAAATTGCAGGAGTTTTTTGACGGCGTGGACCGCACGGTGCTCGAAAACAACGGTTTTCTGAATTGGCTGCGGGCGCTGTTGCTGCCGCGCCGCTCGGATTGAAGTATGACGCCAGCACAGGTGAAAATTGCGTGTTACTCCAGCAGGGCCACGCTTTTTATCTGTGCGTAAGCGCGGCTGCCAACCTGCAAACCCAATTTGACCACGGACTTTCGGGTGAGTCTGGCGAGCAGGAACTGCTCGCCCAAGCGCAGTTTCAGCAGTAGCCGGCTGGCTCCCCCCGCTTCAATTTCTTCTACGGTCACCGCCAGAATATTGAGAATGCTGCTGTCCTGGGGGGCGGACAGACACAGGCTCACATCCCGGGCGGGGATGCGCAGGCGCAGCGCCACGCTGGCGGCCGAAGCCTTGAGGCCGGGAATATAGAGGGGCTGACCCTCTAGCGAAAGGCGGGTCAAACCGTATTCAGGCTCCAGGGCATCAAATTCCGCCGAGAGAATGGCCGCCGCCTGTTCTTCCTGCGCCACTGCCAGAGACAATTCCGCACTGAGTTGCTGCAGCGGCCCCTCGGCGAGAATAGATCCGTCTTCCATGACCAGCAGCCAGTCCGCCAGTTTGGCGACCTCCTCCAGATTGTGGCTTACATAGAGGATGGGGATATCGGTTTCTCCCTGCAACCTTTGCAAATGTGTCATGATTTCCCGCCTGCTGGACAGGTCAAGGTTGGCCAGGGGTTCGTCCAGGAACAGGATATCGGGGCTGCTGAGCAGGGCGCGGCCAATCGCTACCCGCTGTTGCTGGCCACGTGAGAGTTGATGAGGATAGCGTGTGAGCAGGTCTTGCAGTTGCAGCCAGTCGCCCACTTGCCCCTGGCTGGGGCCGCTACTGTTTCTGGCGCGGCGCCGGGCATAGGCCAGGTTGCCGGCTACGCTGAGGTGGGGAAACAGTCTTGCGTCCTGGAAGGCGAAACCGATATTGCGCTGGTGGGGAGCAACAAACACCCGCCGGTCCTGCCAGGTCTGGCCGCCGAAGCGGATACAGGTATCCCCATCACCAGCCAGCAGACCGGCCAGGCAATAGAGCAGGGTGGTCTTGCCACAACCGCTGGGGCCATGAATTGCGGTGGTTCCGCGCTGCGGGAACCGGCATTGGATGTCCAGGCGAAACTCCGCGCTGCGCCGCAGTTTGATCCGGCTGAACAGGCCGGCGTTAGTGTCGGCGCTTGCTGTCATCGCGGCTGCTCCAGCGCACGGCTGATTTGACTGCCGGTGCTGCCCGTTTTCATGCGGACAGTCTGCCGAGTCCCCGGTTGCCGCGCCTGTACAGCAGCAACAGGGTGACAAACGAAAACGCCATCAAACCGGCGGCCAAACGGTGGGCCAGGCCATATTCCAGCGCTTCTACATGGTCATAGAGCGCGATGGACAACACCTGGGTCTCCCCCGGAATATTTCCTCCTATCATCAACACCACGCCGAATTCACCGACCGTATGGGCAAAGCCAAGGCTGGCCGCGGCGAGAAAGCTGTGGCCACAGCAGGGCAGCACTACACTGAGCCAGCGGTCCGTGGGGCCGGCGCCGAGCGTAGCGGCAGCTTCCAGCAAACCTTCCGGCAATTGCCGGAAGGCCGCTTGCAAGGGCTGCACCACAAACGGTAGCGAATAAATGACAGAACCAATGACCAGCGCACTGAAACTGAATGCCAGCCGGGTGCCGGTGACATGTTGCCAGAGGCTGCCCAGCGCCGACTGCGGCGCAAAGGCGAGCAGCAGGTAGAAACCCAGTACGCTGGGAGGCAGAATCAATGGCATGGCTACCAAGGCTTCGATACTGCTGCGCAAGGCGCCGCCACCGCGCGCCAACCACCAGGCCAGCGGGGTGCCGGCCAGCAGCAGAATCAGGGTAGTGATGCTGGCCAGCTCGATGGTCAGCCAGATGGCGGCCACGCTATTCATGGGTATTTACTCCGGGATTAAAACCGGCCCCGGCAATGGCTGCCTGTATGGCCGGCGACAGCAGCCACTGCAAAAAGTCCCTGGCTTTTGACAGGTTCGGGGTGCGCCGTAGCAATACAGCCTGTTGCTGTATATCGCCGTACCATTCCCGGGGCAGGTCCAGCCAGGGAGGCTGGGCCTGACTGCGTGCTATAAGCGCGGCATCTGCGCCACCGCTACTCCACATCTGATACGCCTGGCTGATATTGGCGCCCCGCAACAGTGGTGAAGGAGTACTGCCGAGCCGCTCCAGTACCTGCTGCGCCGCTATTCCATAGGGCGCCAGCCTTGGGTTGGCGATGGCCAGGCTCAAGCCGGGCCGGCTCAGTATTGCACCGGCCCCGGATTGCGCCAGTTCAGCCAGTTCCGGCTGATACACCAATACCAGTATGCCCCTGGCGTAGGTTCGGCGGTGTACTGCCAGGCCGTCCTGCTCCAGCCGGCGCGGGTAGCTGCTGTCCGCGGACAGGAATACATCAAAGGGGGCGCCGTGGACGATTTGGGCGTAGAGCATTCCGGACGAACCACTGCTGACCTTGATGTCCTCCGCCTGCCCCCGGTTGAAGTCCGGCGCCAGTTGTTCCAGGGTGGTGCGGAAGTTGGAGGCCACGGCTACTTGCAGCGCAGCGCCGCAGGCCGCGGGAGGAAGCAACAGAATTAGCAGAATGCCTAGCCCGCATTTCCCGCCATGCCGCTTGTTACATGAAAAGAGTTGCCGCATCCCGGTATCTTACCTGCTGTAGCCTTTCGACGCGCGTACTGGCGCCGTGTGCCCGAAGGGTGCCGTGTGCCCGAAGGGTGCCGTGTGCCCGAAGGGTGCAATATGCGGGCTACCCCGGATTCGGTGTATTGCTCGGCCCGGGAGTGCGCGCCACGCACCAGACATGAACCCGGCTGGCGCCGGCGTTCCTCAATACCTGCGCCAGATGATGGACGGTGGCGCCGGTGGTCATCACATCGTCGATCACCACCACAAATTTTCCCTCCAGGTCTGCATTGCAAGTGAAGGCCTGGCGCAGGTTGTGTTGTCGCCTGCGCCGGTCAAGCTGTTGTTGCGGCGCGGTGGCGCGCAACTTTTTGCACAAGCGCTGCGCCACCGGCAGTTGCCAGGAACGCAGCCGCGGGTGTCTGGCCAGTGACCAGGCCAGCAACCCCGCCTGATTGAAACCCCGCCACCACTGCCGGCGCCAGTGCAGCGGTGCGGGGACCAGGATATCCGGCGCGCCGAACTGCCGAAGTTCCCGCTCTGCGTCCGTCGCCAGTAACTCGGTCAACAGCGGCAGCATTTGCATCTCGGCGCTGAACTTGAAGCGCCAGAGGAATTCATTAACGGGCGGGGTGTAGAGCCAGGGAACGCAACTGTGTTGATACGCGGGTGGAGATTGCAGGCACTGCCCGCACCTGCCGGCATTTTCGGGTAGCGGAATGCTGCATTGTTGGCAGCATCTGGGGTTTCCCGGCAGTTCCGTCTGGCAGGCCCGGCACAAAGCCAGTGGCCTCCCGCTGGGGAGTTGGCACAACTCACAATGGCAGGGCGCCAATTGGTCAAGTAACCAGTTGTTAACCATAAGCTTCCCTGCAGGTTGACAACGAAAAGGGGGCCAATATCATGGACCCTTGATCAAACTATAGTATATGGGTGAGACATGAGCCAAATACGTCACGATTGGCAACGTGCTGAAGTGGAAGAACTGTTCGCTTTGCCCTTCAATGATCTGCTATTCCGGGCGCATTCCCTGCACCGTCAGTATTTTGATCCCAACGAAGTTCAGGTCAGCACATTACTGTCGATCAAAACCGGGGCCTGCCCGGAGGATTGCGCCTACTGTCCTCAAAGCATCCGCTATGAAACCGGCCTTGAGACCGAGCCGCTCATGGAGTTGGACTCGGTGCTGGAGCAGGCGCGAGCCGCCCGGGCCAGTGGCGCCACACGTTTCTGCATGGGGGCCGCCTGGCGTTCTCCCAAGGACCGGGATCTGCCCCGGTTGACGGCCATGGTCAAGGCAGTGCGGGACCTCGGGCTGGAAACCTGCATGACCCTGGGCATGCTCAGCGCCTGGCAAGCGGAACAATTGGCTGAAGCCGGGCTGGACTACTACAACCACAACCTGGACACCTCGCCGGAGTACTACCGCGATATTATTACCACCCGCCTCTACCAGGATCGGCTGGACACCCTGGGCCATGTGCGTGCCGCGGGCATGAAAGTCTGTAGCGGCGGCATCGTCGGCATGGGAGAAGAAGTGACTGACCGCGCCGGCCTGTTGCAGCAACTGGCCATTCTCCAACCTCACCCGGAGAGTGTTCCCATCAATTTGCTGGTGCGAGTCGCCGGCACTCCACTGGGGGATCAGGAAGAGCTGGACCCGATCGAATTCATTCGCACCATTGCCGTGGCGCGAATTCTCATGCCCACGTCCCATGTGCGTTTGTCCGCGGGGCGGGAGGAAATGAATGAGGAAATGCACGCGCTGGCTTATTTTGCGGGCGCCAATTCCATTTTTTATGGTGAAAAATTGTTGACCACGCCCAATCCGCGCGCCAACCAGGACCTGGCGCTATTCAGCCGTTTGGGAATTCGTCCGGAGCAGCGTATGGATTCCCCCCAGGACCCACGCTTCTACAACGCAGCCGCCGCTGGCCCGCATATTTCACCAGCGTTCGTCGCGAGGGCGCTGAAGCGCCGCTGTGGCGGGGCGCACGGACTGAAAGACGCTGAAGGCATAGCTGACACTATGTCGAAGCGGCTTGAGGAAGTACGCCCCGCCACAGCGAGTGATTCAGCGGCCGCAGCAGAAGGCTGTTGAAATATGCGGGCTAGCTGATGACTGTCATCCAGCAGCGTCTGCAAGAGCGTTTACTGCAGCGTCATCAGCAATCCCTGTTTCGGAACCGATTGACCCTGGACTCGGCCCAGGGCCCCGAAGTGCGGCTGGGCGATGCAAAGCTGTTGTGTTTCTGCAGTAATGACTATCTGGGGCTGGCCAATCACCCCGACCTGGTGCAAAGCCTGCGATCCGCCGCGGGGCGCTATGGGGTAGGCAGTGGCGCCTCCCACCTGGTGGTGGGGCACAGCAGCCCTCACCACGAGTTGGAACTGGCCATTGCCGAGTTCACCGGGCGCGAGCGGGCTCTGCTGTTCAGTAGCGGTTATATGGCCAACCTGGGAGTGCTTACCGCTTTGCTGGCCAGGGGTGACCTGGTCCTGGAGGATCGCCTCAACCATGCATCGCTGCTGGATGGCGGCTTGTTGAGCGGCGCCCGCTTACAACGTTTCCAGCATAATGATCTGACTGAACTGCGGCGGCGCCTGGATGCCCGGCCGCAGACCGCGGCTGGACTGGTGGCTGTCGATGGAGTTTTTTCCATGGATGGGGACAGCGCTCCCCTGGCCGATTTGTCCGAACTTTGCCGACAGCAGAAGGCGCTGTTACTGGTGGACGATGCCCACGGCTTTGGCGTGCTGGGGGCGCGGGGCGCCGGATCTGTTGAGGCGGCGGGTCTCGATTCAAGCCGGGCGCCGCTGTTGATGGGCACGCTGGGCAAGGCCCTGGGTTGCGCGGGCGCGTTTGTCGCAGCCGACCAGACTTTGATTGAAGGTCTGATCCAGTTTGCGCGCAGCTATATCTACACTACCGCGCTGCCCCCCGCCCTGGCGGCGGCCAGCCTGACTGCACTGCGCCTGCTGCGGGAGGAGGGCTGGCGCAGGCAGCATTTGCAGGTATTGATAGAACGGTTTCGCCGTGGCGCCGAAACACTGGGCCTGAATCTGGCGAATTCACACAGCGCCATTCAACCGGTGATGGTTGGCGAAGCCGGGGCTGCCGTCAGGCTCAGCGAAGCATTGCGGCTCCGGGGTGTGTTGGTCAGCGCCATCAGGCCACCGGCCGTTCCCCAGGGTACGGCGCGTTTGCGCATCACTCTTTCGGCAGCTCATACGGAGGCCCAGGTTGACCGCTTACTCGATGCCCTTGACTACGCCCGCCACAGTGAGTGATTCAGCGGCCGCAGCAGAAGCTTGGTGAGATATGCGGGCTGGGATCTACAGTGAACGCCTGAGTTCCAGCCGCCAGGGTGCGGCGGAACTGGTGCTGTTGCCAGGCTGGAGCATGGATAGTTCGATCTGGCGGGAATTGGCGCCGGCGCTGCGCCAGCGGGCTAACCTCAGCCTGCTGGACCTGCCCGGCACGGGCCGCAGCGAGACCGCCCACTGGGACCTGGAATCTCTGCTCGATGCCGTGTTGGCCGCAGCGCCTCCCTCGGCGTTGTACCTGGGGTGGTCTCTGGGCGGCATGTTGGCCTGGGAACTGGCCAGACGTGAGCCGGAGCGGGTACAGGCCGTCATTACCCTGGGCAGCAACCCGCGCTTTGTGGCGGAAGATGCCTGGACAACGGCGCTGCCCGCGCCGCAGTTCCGTTCATTCCGGCAGCGTGTGGCCAACCAGGGTTGCCGGGCTCTGGGCCGTTTCGACCGATTACAGGCGGGTGATGATCCCCTGCTGCGCAACTGGTGCCGAAGATATCGCAACGCAACGGCAGCGCCCCGTGGATTGGGCGCTGCCCTGGATTTGTTACGCCAGCTCGATGCACGAGAAACCTTGCCGCAATTGCCTATGCCGGTGCTGCACATATTGGGAGAACGGGATCAGTTGGTTCCGGCCAGCCTGGCCGGGGCCCTGGCTGAGATTGCGCCCCGGCAGCGGGTGAGGATGTTGGCCGGCGCCCATCATCTGTTGCCCCTGTGTGCAAAAGAGCAGTTGCTTGCGGCCGTGGAAGAAACTCTATCCCATTTGCCTGCTCGCCCGGCGGGCGCGACATTGCAGCGCAGCAAAGCCGCCGTGGCCGCCTCATTCGATAAAGCGGCAGGCAGCTACGATCAGGCGGCTACTCTACAACGCCGGGTGGGTCACTCGCTGCTGGGCCAATTACCCAACCGGCCGGTACGGCGACTACTGGATCTGGGTTGCGGGACCGGATATTTCCGCAACGCCCTCCGGCAAAGATACCCCCGCGCACGCTATACCGGCATCGACTTGTCCCAGGGCATGGTGAAATACGCCGCCGGGGTGAATTCGGGTTCTGACTGGCTGGTGGGGGATGCCGAGGACCTGCCTTTGGCCAGCCAGAGTGTCGAACTGGTTTTCAGCAACCTGGTGCTGCAGTGGAGTGAACGTCTGGATCGGCTGGCTGCCGAATTGATGCGCGTACTCGTTCCGGGGGGACACTGCCTGGTGGCCACGCTGGGCCCGGCTACACTGCATGAGTTGCGCCGCGCCTGGGCGGCGGCCGATGAATATGCCCATGTCAATCAGTTCACCCCATTGGCCGAATTGCAGGCCACCTTGTGCGCTGCCGGTCTGTGGCTTGAGTCCAGCGACACCGAACACTTGCAAATACACTATGACCAGGCCCTTCATTTACTGCGGGAACTCAAGCTTCTGGGGGCGCACAACGTCAATAGAGCCAGGCCTCCGGGCTTGACCGGACGCCGCCGTTTGCAGGAGTTTTGCCGCGCCTACGAAAACTTTCGCGAGGGCGGCAAACTGCCAGCCAGCTACGAAGTCCACTACATGCGCCTGACCCGTCCGGCTTCGCCATGACGCAAACTTTCTTTGTCACCGGCACCGATACCGGGGTGGGCAAGACCCTGGTGGCGGCCGGCCTGTTGCTTGCAGCCGGGCAGCGGGGCTTGAGTACCGGGGCGGTGAAGCCGATAGCCGCAGGATGTGATGAGCAGGGCCACAATGAAGATGCCCTGATGCTGCAGGCAGCGGTGAATCTGGGGTTGAGCTATCGGCAAGTCAACCCGGTAGCCCTTGCGCCGGCCATCGCCCCGCATATTGCCGCAGCACAGGCCGGTAAACAGATCAGCGCAACCCGTCTGGCGGGCTACTGCCGTGGCGTGATGAACGCGGGGGCGGATTTTGTGCTGCTGGAAGGCGCCGGCGGTTGGCGGGTACCGCTCAATCAACGGGAGACGCTCGCCGATTTGGCGGTGCAGTTGCAGACTCCCGTGGTTCTGGTGGTGGCGATGCGGCTAGGCTGCATCAATCACGCCTTGCTGACTGCCGAGGCCATCCGCCACGACGGCTTGCCCCTGGCCGGCTGGGTGGCCAATACCTGTGGCGAGAGCATGTCCCACTACCAGGAAAATCTGGACACCCTGCGCAGCCATTTGCCGGCAGCTCTGCTGGGAGAGGTTCCCCACCTGGAGGTTGCTGACCCGCAGCAGGTAGCGGAGTGTCTCGACTTGTCCGCGTTGACCGGATAACCAGTGTCCACCACCACTTTGCGGGTGAACTGAAAGGGACGCTCTGCTATAGTGGCGCGCTTTTATCAATGTCGGTGTGTAGCGCAGCCTGGTAGCGCACTTCCTTCGGGAGGAAGGGGTCGGAGGTTCGAATCCTCTCACACCGACCAGATCACCTGGGGGGCGTGGCGACACTTCCTGTCGGGCGCGCAGGTTGCCATTTTTCCGAGGACAAGAGCATGCCCTGGAAGCTAGCCCGCATATCTCACCAACCTTCTACTGCGGCCGCCGCAGCACTCGCCGTGGCGGCGTGTGCTCCCTCAAGCCGCTT
>JAPOQD010000067.1 GCA_026710905.1 Halieaceae bacterium | reverse complement strand
GCGTGTTCGGGACCAGATCAGGGACAAGGACTGGCGAGTACTGGTGCCCTACTTGTGGACCTACGAAGCGGCTCACATGGTGTCGCGCTATGTCAAGACGGGAGAACTTTCCCAGCGCCTGGCGAGCCAGACGCTACTGGCTTTTACAGACGCTTTTTCCATCATCATTGGCAGGGAGTCACCTGCTGCCCTTGCGGAATTTGCCCAGGCGAATGATTTGTCGGCCTATGACGCCGCCTATGTCATGCTGGCCAGGGTGGAGGCCACTTCATTGGCCACAGTGGACGCGCGAATGCGCGAAGTTGCGATTCATCTTGGAGTCAGCATTGTTGAATAAGTACATGAAGCGAAAACAGGCGCTGCCTGAATGGGTGATCAATTACCCCAGGTGTTAACCGATTCTGGACAAAGCTCGTCGATTGCTCGCACACACACAGGCCCCTCCATATGCGGGCTAAAGCAACAGCATGGACAAATCCAGCGCCTGTGTATGCTTGGTCAGGGCGCCGAGTGAGATGTAATCCACCCCGGTGTCGGCGACCTCGCGCAAGGTGGACTCGGTGATGCCGCCGGAGGCTTCCAGTTCGGCCCTGCCGCCACAGGCCGCCACGGCGGAACGCAGTTCGGCAAGGCTGAAGTTGTCCAGCATGATGCGCTCCGCCGCCGCGTCGAGCGCCTTTTCCAACTGGTTCAGCGACTCCACTTCCACCTCCACCGGAATGCCCGGGCTGGAGGCGCGGGCCCGCTGGACCGCCTCGGCTATATCGCCGCAGGCGCGTATATGGTTTTCCTTGATCAGGAATGCGTCGTACAGACCCTGGCGATGGTTGTGACAGCCGCCCACGGCGACGGCGTACTTCTGCGCCACCCGCAGACCGGGAAGCGTCTTGCGGGTATCCAGCAACTTTACCCTGGCGCCGGCCACCAGTTGCGCATAGTGGAAGCTGCGGCTCGCGATGCCGGACAATAGTTGCAGGAAATTCAGCGCACTGCGCTCCCCGGTAAGCAGCGGCCGCGCCGGCCCCGACAGCAGCGCCAGTTCATCACCCACGCCAATGCGTTCGCCATCCCGGGTCTGCCATTTAACATAAACCGAGCCCCCCAATTGGCGGAAAACTTCATCAACCCAGGCGATGCCGCAGATCACCCCGCGCTCACGGCTGATAATGTGGGCTTGGGCCATGCTATCCGCGGGAATCAAGGCGGCGCTGATATCACCGCTGCCGACATCTTCCGCCAGGGCGCGTTCAACATCCGCGGTCACGGTTTGCGGGGATGGTCGCATGCTGCTTTCCGTAAAGACCGGCAGATAATTGTAGCAGCCCAATCCGGCATCCGCTTGTGTCAGACGCAGGTTTCAGGCCCGCGCCGCAGAAAGGTCGCTCGATACCGCTAGCTTCAAAGTAGCCTGAAAAAAAACTTGATAATCCTCTTGACCTTCCAGTTACTGGAAGGTTTAGATTAACCCCATGAACATTTCTCAAGCAGCCAAATCCAGCGGTTTGCCGGCCAAAACCATTCGTTATTACGAATCGCTGGGCCTGACCAGGGCGGCGCCTCGCGACGGCAACGGCTACCGCCGGTACGACCAGAGCCATCTGGGTGAACTGCGCCTGTTGCATCGGCTCCGGGAAGTCGGTTTCAGCCTGGAAGAATGCCGCCAGGTAGTCGCGTTGTACCGCGATCAACACCGCCGTAGCCACGAGGTGCGGGGCCTGGTGCTGGAAAAGTGCGAGGCCATGGAACGGCGTATCGGCCAGTTGCGCTCCATGCAGCAGGTCTTGCAGGGTCTGGCTCAGCGCTGTAGCGGGGACGAGGGCCCAGAATGCGCCATACTCGATGAACTGGAGAGGGCAGACTGATGGCTACGGAGTGCTGTGAACCGCAAACGCAAGCTGCGGACGCCAGCCCGGTGAACGCCTGCCACGGGGAGGCCGTCAGCAAACCCAGGCCGGACTGGTTTTTGTATCTTTGCCTGGGCGCGGTAGCCGCTCTTTATGGCGCCGGGCAACTGTACCCAGGCGCGGTGCACGGCGGCGCCCTACAGATACTGGCCGGGAGCGTGGTGGAGTTGTTCAACAAAATGTGGTGGGGCATGGCCCTGGGGGTCTTCTTTGTCGGACTTCTGGCGCGCATCCCCCGCGACCTGGTGATGTCCGTATTGGGTTACCGCAAGGGTTTCAAGTCATTGTTGCGGGCGACCCTGGCCGGGGTGTTACTGGATCTTTGCAGCCACGGTATTCTGGCGGTGGGGATGAAACTGTATGAGCGCGGCGCCAGTGCCGGTCAGCTCATGGCGTTTTTGTTGGCCAGCCCGTGGAATTCCTTCAGCCTGACCTTGATTCTCATGGGTTTGATCGGGGTCGGTTGGACCTTGCTGTTCCTGCTGTTGTCACTGCTCATCGGTCTGCTTTCGGGGACAATTTTCGACCACCTGGTAGGCCGTAAAGTCCTGCCGGAAAACCCCTGGCGTGAACACCTCGACGAAACGGCGGACAGCGCCTTGCTGTGGTCGGAATTTCGTGCTGGCTGGTCCTTTTCCGCAGTGGGTCTGGGCAATCTGTTACTGGATGGCGTGCGAGGTTCCCGGGTGGTAATCCGCTGGGCCCTGTTCGGCATCCTGCTGGCTTCGCTGCTACGGGTACTCGTTCCCGAAGACGCCTTTGCTACCTGGTTCGGCGCCAGTATAGCCGGACTCGGCCTGACCTTGCTGGCGGCGACGCTTATCGAAGTCTGTTCGGAAGGCGCCACGCCCCTGGCCGCTGACCTGATGAATCGCGCCGCTGCTCCCGGCAACTCCTTTACCTTTCTGATGGCGGGGGTAGCCACCGATTACACGGAAATCATGTCCATTCGCGAGACCGCCAGCTCCTGGAAGATTGCCTTGTTTCTACCCCTGGTCTCGGTGCCGCAGATTCTTGTGCTGGGCTTCATTCTGAATCATTTCTAATATTTTTGCGGGCGCCCGCGGCCCCGGCCCTGACACAGTCTTGCTGCTTCTTGCTGGATATCCATGGCGGGAAATGGGAGACCTGACCTCACATTCTCGCTACAATGCGCGCCGTTTGCGAAACTCGGTGGATACAGGCCATGCTGGAAATCAACCCCCTGTTACAGACCATCAGAAATATCGAGGAGCGGACCCAGGTGCTCAGGGGGTATCTTTGACTATACTGAGCGCAAGGAACGCCTCCACGAGGTAGATCGGGAACTGGCTGAACCCAGTGTTTGGGACGACCCCCGCCGTGCCCAGGAACTGGGCCGCGAACGCGCTACGCTGGAAAGTATCGTTAAAACCATTGAACAACTCGACAGGGGCCACGCTGACGCCGCGGAACTGTTGGAACTGGCCGCGGATGAGGGTGACGAAAGCGCCATCGCCGATCTGGAAAAGGATCTTGCCGCCCTGCTGCAGTTGCTGGAAGGGCTGGAGTTCCGGCGCATGTTTTCGGGCGAAATGGACGAGAACAATGCTTTTCTTGATATACAGGCGGGTTCCGGGGGCACCGAAGCCCAGGATTGGGCAGAGATGCTGTTGCGCATGTACCTGCGCTGGGGAGAATCCAGGAATTACAAAACCACACTGGAGGAAGTTTCCTCCGGTGAGGTGGCCGGAATAAAAAGTGCGACGATTCGCATTGAGGGAAGCTATGCCTTCGGCTGGCTGCGTACGGAAACCGGGGTGCATCGCCTGGTGCGGAAATCACCGTTTGATTCCGGCAGCCGGCGCCATACTTCCTTCAGTTCCGTGTTCGTGTCGCCGGAACTGGATGACAATGTGGAAATTGAAATTGATCCTTCCGAAGTGCGCACCGACACGTACCGGGCCAGCGGGGCGGGCGGGCAGCATGTCAATAAAACCGATTCGGCGGTGCGTTTGACCCATGCGTCCAGTGGTATCGTAGTGCAATGCCAGAGTGAGCGTTCCCAGCACCAGAATCGGGACCGGGCCTGGAAAATGCTGCGCGCCAGGTTGTACGAGCAGGAAATGTTGCTGCGCAGCGAACGCGCCCAGGCGGTGGAAGACAGCAAATCCGATATCGGCTGGGGCCGCCAGATTCGTTCCTATGTACTGGATGACCAGCGTATCAAGGACTTGCGCACCGGTGTCGAAACCTCCAATACCCAAACCGTGCTGGATGGAGGCATTGATCAATTTATCGAGGCATCGCTGAAAAGTGGTTTGTAACCCGCATTACGGCTTGTACGCTGTTGTGGGCTTGAGCGAGAACCCTTGCAAATACGGAAAAGGCGGTTATGACGGATCGAAAACAGGCTGACAAGCCGGACGAGAACAAGCTGATTGCCGAGCGGCGGGCCAAGTTGAAGCCCTTGCGCGAGCGTGGCGACGCCTACCCCAACGACTTTCGCCGTACCGCCCTGGCAGGGGATTTGCAAGCTGCCTACGCGGACCATGAGCGCCAGGCGCTGGAGCAGGAAGGCCGGGTCTTCTCGGTTTGTGGCCGTCTGATCCGCGACCGCGGCGCTTTTCTGCTGATCCAGGATGTCAGTGGTGAGTTGCAGTTGTATGTCAATCGGCAACAGTTATCGGAGCAAAACCTGGCGGAAATCAAGACCTGGGACCTGGGCGACATCATCGCCGCCACGGGACCGCTGCATAAATCCGGGCGGGGAGATCTGTATATCAACATGAGCCGGGCGCGCTTGCTGACCAAGTCGCTGCGTCCGCTGCCCGGAAAATACCATGGTCTGGAGGACCGGGAACTGCGCTATCGGCGGCGCTATGTGGACCTGATCGCAAACCCGGAATCGCGCAGGGTGTTCCGCCTGCGCTCGCGTATCATCGACTTTATCCGCCATTACCTCCAGAACCGTGGTTTCATGGAGGTGGAGACTCCCATGCTGCAAAGCCTTCCCGGAGGCGCCACCGCCAAGCCCTTTGTCACCCATCACCAGGCCCTGGACCAGAGCATGTATTTACGGGTTGCACCGGAGTTGTATCTCAAGCGCCTGCTGGTGGGTGGTTTCGAAAAGGTGTTCGAAATCAATCGCAGCTTTCGCAATGAAGGTCTGTCTACCCGCCACAACCCGGAATTCACCATGCTGGAGTATTACTGGGCCTACGCTGATTTTCGGGAAGCCATGGAACTTACCGAGGATCTGTTGCGCAAGCTGGCGCAGGAATTGCTCGGTGGCGCCGAGGTTGAATACCAGGGCAAGCGCTACGACTTGTCAAAACCGTTTCGCCGCATGAGCGTGCTCGAGTCGATTCTTCACTACAACCCCGATGTGGATGCCGCCGAGTTGGCGCGGGAAGAGGGCGCCCGGGCCATTGCCGCTGCCCTGGAAATACCGCTGCGGGAGCACTGGGGACTGGGCAAGGTGCAAATAGAGATTTTCGAGAAAACTGTGGAACATCGTCTTGAAGAGCCTACCTTCATAACGGCATATCCCACCGAGGTGTCGCCGCTGGCCAGGGCCAGCGACGACGACCCGCTGCTGGCCGACCGGTTTGAATTTTTCGTGGCGGGTTGCGGGGTGGGCTCTTTCTTTTTTGTGCTGCACTGTGGCCTAGACCAAGACCAGCGTAGTTTGGGGGACGGGGGGCGG
>JAPOQD010000002.1 GCA_026710905.1 Halieaceae bacterium | reverse complement strand
TGCTCGGAACCGGTCCTGCTGACCAAAATTTCCTATTCGTAGTAGTAGAAGTACTCCCGAGACAGGAGTAGTTGACCATTCAAGCGTGTTTCTTGAGGTGTCAGGATTGATGGGTGTCCTTTATCTACTTTATCCATCCTTTTATCCATCCTTTATCCATCTCCACCTTCAAAATCGATGGGTGTCCTTCAAATTTTTCAGGATTGATGGGTGTCCTTTATCCATCCTCAGGATTGATGGGTGTCCTCGAAAACCCTTCCTCTCGAAAACCCCTCTTCCTCGAAAAACCTCGAAAACCTATGGGTGTCCTTTATCCACCCTCAGGATTGATGGGTGTCCTCGAAAACCCTTCCTCTCGAAAACCCCTCTTCCTCGAAAACCTCGAAAACCTATGGGTGTCCTTTATCCACCCTCAGGATTGATGGGTGTCCTCGAAAACCCTCAGGATTGATGGGTGTCCTCGAAAACCCCCCTCTTCCTCGAAAACCCTCGAAAACCCTCGAAAACCTATGGGTGTCCTTTATCCAATGGGTGTCCTTTATCCATTTCCTTTATCCAATGGTCAAATTCGATGGGTGTCCTTTATCCATTTTTATCCAATGGGTGTCCTTTATCCATTTCCAAATTCGATGGGTGTCCTTTATCCATTTCCAAATTCGATGGGTGTCCTTTATCCATTTATCCTTTATCCATTTATCCATTTATCCATTTCGCGTTGGATTGATGGGTGTCCTTTATCCATTTCTTTTTATCCATCCTTCTTTATCCATCCTCTTTATCCATCCTTTATCCATCTTTATCCATCTGCGATTTGAAGTGAAAATTCCGACTTTGGGACCGGGCTGTGAACGGAATCCGCGAAAACAGTGGGTTTGCCTGGGGTAAAGAAAACATCAACCTGCTCGCAAAGCCACGCGTGGCGCGGGGTTCAGAACAGCGTAAATACCTCATAATGAGACGTTTACGCTGTAGGGTTTTTCCCGCCGCGACAACGCCGATGATACCGTCAAGTGGTGCAGCATCTATGTTTGCAAGTCGTTGGGTTTCGGCGATATAGGAAGGCTCCGATGACGGGTTGAAGGGGTCGTGGTTGTGAACATGTTGCTGTGGTCAGGCGTTCCTTTCACGCGGCGTTGTGGGTCTCGCCATGGCGCACCCTCCGGGCACAGGGCTCGCCGCCGTTCATCCGGGCGCCGGGGGGGCGCCGGGGGGCTGTGGGCCTCACATGTGCGGCCCCTACGGTGTCGGACCGCCGGTCATCCGAACACCAATTCCGGCAACACCACTTCCCACTCGTCACAACGAAGGCGGTCCTGATATTCCGGTTCGTTATCTTCGCGGCGCCAACTGACCACCGCGTGTACGCGGGCAGAGTGCAAGCGGCCAGGCTGGGGCGGTTGGAAGTTCTTTGCCAAACGTCCCACAAGTTGGCCTTGTGGGGTGGTGATTTCCCATGGGGTCTGGCCGGTCCGCAGCGCCAGTTCATCGCCCGGCTTCAGTTTCTGGATGGCGGCGTGGATCGGATTGCCGGTGGGAAATCGGCCCGGCCAGCTTAGATGAACATCCCCCAGGGACAAACTCTTGAAGCGATGACCCAGTTGCGGCAACGGTTTCGGCAGTTCGACCCGGTCACGGCACAGCACTGCAGGGATATCCGGAATATGGGCCGCGATGCCGGCATATGCCACCGGGGGCTGTTCGTGGACGCCTGAAAATGGGACGCTGCCGCCCAGGGCACCGTGCCATGACGCCAGGCTTGCCAGGGTCAAAGTCTCCCTGGCGCGCGTCATTGCCACATAGTACAGGCGCCGCCAGGCATCGGGGTCCTCCTGTTCCCCAGCGCCGCCCACTTGCTTGAGCCAATTTCCGTCCAGCACGACCACATGATCGAACTCCAGGCCCTTGGCGCGGTGGGCGGTGAGCAACAACAGGCCGGTTTGGCGGCGGCGCAGTTCCCTGCCCCACTCGGCCAGCCACTCGGTAAAGGCTTCCGTGGAAGTCTCGGCGTCACCCGCTTCGAGCTTATATTCGGCGATGGCTTCGCCCAGCACCTCCATCCAGTCCCCTGCTGTTTGTTTGCGTAACCAGCCGTCGAGCGCCGCCCCATCCACCAGGCGCGTCTTGCGATTAGCCAACCAGCCGCGAAGCCGCCGAGTTTCCCTCAACCGCCAGAAAAATGTCATGTCCTCGCTGGCCATCTGAACCGGAATGTCTTCCTGTTCGCACAAACTGCGCACCGGGTCCAGGAAACGCCATTCCCGTGCGATAACGGCGCATTGGCGCCAGTCCCACTCCTTGCCCGTTGCCGAGCTGAGTGCGGCGAGCCGCTTGAACTCGGTCATCACCGCCAGGGCCTGGCTGCCGGGGTCTGCTCCGGCGGGAAGCATCTGTACCTGGCCCCGCGCCACCGGGTCCCATTCCTCCCACACGCCGCCAGGCGCCTGTTCCCCCCGCGCCCGATTCACTTTTATCGGATGTTCGTTCTTCATGCGTAGCCGCGCCGGCTCGATGAAGGCATTGGATGTTTCAATGATGTGGGCAGTGGAACGGTAGTTTTCGGTCAACCAGTTGGGGTGGGCGCCGTAGTCTTCGTTAAAGCGGCGGATGAATTCTACGGAGGCGCCATTGAAGCTGTAGATATTCTGGTCGTCGTCACCGACCGCGAACAGGGTCAGCCTGCTGTCCTCATCGGCCAGCTTTCTGCCGGCCAGCGCCGAAATCAATTCGTACTGATCGGCGTTGATATCCTGGTACTCATCCACCAGAATCCAGCGGAAACCGGCCAGCAGCCGCTCCCGTTGCTCGCTGGCTTCGGGCGAGATATCTTCACCAGGCGAAATTTCCGTCTCCTGCAAATCTCTACCTTGCAGCAGCGCCACGGCCTGTTGCAGCACTTCGCGGAACATGTCATCGGGGCCGCCATCGGCCCCGAGTTTATGCATGGCGGCGAAGCTGGCGCCGGTCAGCCGCATGGCCAGCCCATGGCAGGTGAGGACGGTGACGCCGCGGGCATCGTCGCCCACCAGTGGCTGAAGGCGGCGCCGAATCTCACTGGCCGCGTGGCGGTTGTAGGCCAACGCCAGAATACCCGAGGGCCTTTCGCGCCTTACTCGCAGCAGGTAGGCAATACGGTGCACCAGCACCTTTGTCTTGCCGGACCCCGGCCCGGCCAGGACCAGCACATTGGTCCGCTCCCGATTATCGGTGACGATGCGGCGTTGCAGCGGGTTGTTCAGTTCATCGACGATGTCGCGCCATGTTTCCGGTGTGGTCTGACGAGTGACTTCCTCCCCCTTGTCCGGCAGCCAGCGGTCCAGGAATTCCTGCTGCTCAAGGGAGAAGTAATCCATCGCCAGACGCAGGGCTTCGGCAACGGCCTCCAGCCCCCTGGTGGCGAACTCCGCCATGACATGGATCTGCAGCACCTGCTCCCGATAGTGCAGACCCAGGGGTTCGAAATCATCGTCGGTAAACCTCGGCGGGGGCAGCCTTGGCGCGCCCCCATGCCGCGGCCCGTCCGGGCTGCCTTGCCGCGCCCGACGGATGGTCATTGCCGAGCGAAATACGCTGAGCCCCCTGCCGAGCCGGATAACTTCCTGTTCGTGCAGCCACAGCAGGGCGCGGTCCAGCAATTTACCCGTATCCAAACCCTGGCTGTGCAGTTCCAGGTCGTCTCGCAAGACAGCATGCAACTTACCCAGCGTGGTTTCCGCCAGTAAGTCAGTGCCTTTCACGCCCGGTGGCAGCGCCGCCAGCAGGTGATTGAGCAGCAGGCTGGCCGCGGTGCGGCGCAGTTGCGCCGTTCTTGCCAGCGATTGCCAATTGCGGCGCAAGGTTATCCTGAAATTCTCCCGGTCTACCCGGCGCAGGCTGATGCTGCCTGTTGAGCCCTGCTCTGCCCGGTCTTCGCCGCGCCCGTCCTGGGCGATGCTGCGAAGAATGCGTGACAAGCGCTCCGGCAGGGCCTGCTTCAGGCCCGCGTCCTTGAGCGCCTGGGTAGCAATACGTAAATGCAACAGGGAACTGTCACCTATATCCAGATCCGGCGCCGCCTCGCGCAAGTGGTCAATCAAGGCTGTTTCCAGTTGCGCCGCCTCCCGCAGGCGTCGCTTTGAGGAGCGCTCCACGCCGGCATGAACGAAGGCCGTAAGCACCGTGTCGTTGCTGGCAATGCCCAATTGTTCCAGGTCATACAGGGCGTGACGAATAGCTTCGGAGTTCAATCCCGTCACGGCCATCAACTCGTCGGTGGAAATACCTTCGTCCGGGTCCGCCCCGATCAGGGTCTCGACAATACTCAGCAACTGCTTGCGGTAAGTCTGTAGTAAATCTTTCTTGTCGAGTCTGGCGCGGGCCTGCGCCACGGACTGCACGCGCAGGGAGGACGGAAACACCTGTACGTGATTCTCTTCCCGCGTAAGCAATTGCGCTTCCTCCAGCCAGGAGACCGCCGTCTTCACACGCGTGTCGTCCGTTACGCTGTCGCGGGCAAAAGCATCGGTATCGTCCTCGACAAGAATTTCCCCCGGCGTCGCCACCACCTCACCAGGCAGGCGCTGTTTGCGGTCCAGTTTGCGCAAGGCCCGCAGGATGCCCTGTATCTCGCGGCGGCTGAGGCGCCCCCGCGCCGACATGCCGAACTGCCTCTCCACATCGTCCCTGACATAGAGCAACACACAGCGGGCGAATTCCTGGTCGCGCCCTGCGCGCCCGGCTTCCTGCAGGTAATTTTCCAGGGATCCGGGAATGTCGGCATGAATCACCAGCCGTACATCCGGTTTGTCGATGCCCATGCCGAAAGCATTGGTGGCCACAATGACCCGCAACTCTCCGGCGATGAATCGCCGCTGCGTATCCTGCTTGGTTTCCGGTGGTAAACCGGCGTGGAAATACGCGGCCGCCACCTCCTTGAGTTTCAGGTACTCGGCGGTCTCTTCGCAGTGCCGCCGCGTGGCGCAATAGACTATGGCGCCGCCGGGCTGCTGCGGCGGCAGGTTGGTCATGATCAGATCATGAATATCGTTGTGCTTGTTCGCTAAATCGGTTGGCGCCACCTCAAAATCGAGGTTCTTCCGTTCGGCACCGCCGTCGAAGACCAGGATTTCGATGCCCAGTTGTTTCCGAAAGTAGTCCTTGATCTCCGCCACCACCTCCGGCTTGGCGGTAGCGGTCACGCACATCACCGGCGGCGGCGCAGATTCACCCGCTCGCTCGCGGATAAAACGGCCAACATAACGATAGTCGGGGCGAAAATCGTGGCCCCAGCGCGACAGACAGTGCGCCTCGTCCAGCACCCAGGCGCCGATTTCGCGCTGCCTAAGCACTGATCGCACTGAGCGGCTGCGCAGTTGCTCCGGTGAAATGAGCAGGATGGCGGCGCCGCCCAGACGCACCCGATCCAATGCGTCGGCGCGCTCCGGCATGGACAGCATACCGTTGATGGTCACGCAGGAACTGATGCCCCGCGCCTCCAGGCCCGCGACCTGGTCCGCCATCAGCGCCACCAGCGGTGAGACCACTACCGTGAGGGCCCCGGTATTGTCATAACGGGACAGCGCCGGAAGCTGGTAACACAGCGACTTGCCTGCGCCGGTGGGCAACAGTCCGAGCACATTTTTACCCGCCATGGCTGCTTCAACTATCGCCAGTTGCATGGGTCGCCCGTCCTCCAAGGCGGGCTCCTCGCGAAAATCGTCAAAGCCAAACCAGCGTTTGAGTACTTTGCGCGGGTTATGGTGCTCCTGGCACCAAGCGCAATCCTCATCTGTACAGGCGCTGTCGCGCAGGCCGCGAAGCAGTTCGGCGGCCGCCGGAAACTGATGGCGCACCCAGGGAGGCATCACCGAATTACCACCGGCAACCGACAGCCAGGCCAACGCGTAAGCCAGTGGCCAACCCTCTTGTGCAGCAGCCTCCAGGGCTTTGCGGCCTCCGAACACGCAGACATTGCCGGCGAAACATTGCTCAATCGCTGCCTCCGCCTCGGCGGCGGTTGGCCGGGAAGCACTGCGCAGACTGGTGAAAAAAGCATCGAAGCCCTGGTCAGCCTCCGCCCCTGTGGTCAGCCAGTGCCAGGCAAGTAGCAAATTCGGCTCGGCGCTGCCCAGGGCCTCCTCTTCATCGGCAAACAACTCCAGGGTTTGCCGCGCATCAAGTTCGGGGTTGTTGGTCTGTCCGCGTAGCAGCGCACCGTCCTGATAATGCTTGACCAGGTGATGATAGGGGTTCGCGGGAAACGCCAGTGGACTGAGACGCAGGGTGTCCACGGCGGGCAGGGAGAGCAGTCGTAGGCCGGGCTTTGCCGCCGCGAGATGGGGCAAGTCGAAATCGATCAAGTTGTGGCCGAGCAAGAATTCGGCGCCGTCGGCGTAGTCGTCGAGCGCAGCGAGCGCCCGCGCCAGACCGGCGCCGCCCAGACCCTTGGTAAATAACAGGGGCTCTCCGGTGGTGCGGACAGCGGCGAGGGCATGAATTCGCTTATCGCTTTTACCGACCTCCAGGTCCAGGGAAACGCAGCGCGCGGAGAGGCTCATCATCCGGCAGCCGGAATAGTCACGAGTTGACGGCCGCCAACACAATGCAAACTTCGGGTTAGTCCGGGCAGACTCCAGACGCCGCACAGTTGGTTCCAGGAACGGCGCATCAGACCAATACGCCAGATTGCTGGACGCTGCGAATATCACCCGGTTGCACGGGTTTCATAGGGTTCCTCGCTTTCACCGCCACGCCCGGATAGTACACGATTTGAAAAGTTGGCAGCATGGCTGCCGGCGGGTAAAAGGGGCAAAAACAGCCCAGAAAGGACCAAAAGGCCTAAACAGACCACTTATTACAAATAATGAATAAAAACTATATTTTAATCATAAAATAGCATTAAAAACCGCTAAAACCCGAAATAAGTGGTCAAAACCCCCTATTTTTAATACGTTGCAATACCACGCAATACCATGAAATACCATTTAGGTGAAAAAAAGGGGTCAGAGCCCTTTAATTCAATCCCAGGTGAAAGGCCCCGCCGAGTAACCGAAAGGATTAAAGGGCTCTGACCCCTTTTTTTCCTCCTTTTTTTCCTGCCAACGTAAAAGGTGGTGTGGGCAATGTCAAAAAGAGGTCAAGCGTTACTGGCTGCAATATTTTAAAATAATCCGCAAATATTGCCATCGCCGTCCAGGTCAATTTTTTCCGCGGCGGGGATTTTGGGCAGGCCGGGCATGGTCATCATGTTTCCGGCCACTGCGACAATGAATCCGGCGCCACCGGCCAGGCGCACTTCACTGATCTCGACGGTGTGTCCGGAGGGCGCCCCGCGCAAATTCATATCCACGCTGAACGACATTTGCGTCTTGGCGATACACACCGGGAAGTTTCTGCAGGTCTTGTCCAGTTCATCAATCTGCGCCCGAACCCTGGTACTCGCCACCACACTACCGGCGCCGTAGACATTGACTGCTATCTCCTCAATCTTGCGCCACAGCGGCATGTCTTCCGGGTAGACATAGCGGTGGCCGCCGGTGTGGTTGTCGGCGATGTCCACTACTGCCCGTGCAAGTTCCGTGGCGCCAGCCGAGCCATCGGCCCAGTGTCTGGTGATGATCGCCCTGCCTCCCAGCGCCTCGACCCGCCGGATTACGCCGTCGATTTCAGCTTCGCTGTCGTGGGTGAAGTGATTGATACAGACCACGCAAGGCAGACCATAGTGTGTGGTGATAGTTCGGTAATGACGCTCAAGATTGGTCAGCCCCCCGTTCAGGGCCGGCAGATTTTCGCACTGCAGATCGTCAAGCCCGGCGCCGCCGTGATACTTGAGGGCGCGCACCGTTGCCACCAGCACCGCTGCGGCCGGCTTCAATCCGGCCACACGGCACTTGATGTCGATGAATTTTTCTGCGCCCAGGTCAGCGCCGAAGCCCGCTTCGGTAACTACGTAATCCGCCAGCTTGAGGGCTGTGCGGGTGGCTACCACACTGTTGCAACCGTGGGCGATGTTGGCGAACGGTCCGCCGTGCACCAGGGCGAGGTTGTTCTCCAGAGTCTGCACCAGGTTCGGCTTGAAGGCGTCTCTCAGCAGCACCGCCATAGCGCCCGCGGCTTTCAGGTCCCGAGCCCGCACCGGCTGGCGTTCAGTCCGCGTATAACCAACCACGATGCTACCGAGCCGTTGCTTTAGATCCGCCAGCGAGCCCGCAAGGCAGAAAATCGCCATGACCTCAGAGGCGGCGGTTGTGTCAAAGCCGCCTTCACGGGGGAATCCATTGGCTGTCCCACCCAGCGAAGTGACGATTTTTCTCAGGCTCCGGTCATTCATGTCGAGCACCCTTCTCCAGGTGATCAGCCGTGGGTCCAGGTTCAGGGCATTGCCGTGAGTGAGGTGATTGTCAACCATAGCCGCGAGCAGATTGTGGGCTGCGCCGATGGCGTGAAGGTCGCCGGTAAAATGCAGGTTGATGTCTTCCATCGGCACCACCTGGGCATATCCGCCCCCCGCAGCTCCACCCTTGACGCCGAAACAGGGCCCCAGCGAGGGTTCGCGCAGGCAGATCATGGTTTTCCTGCCGATGCGATTCAAGGCGTCACCGAGGCCTACAGTGGTGGTGGTCTTGCCCTCCCCGGCCGGGGTGGGGCTGACCGCGGTGGTGAGAATCAACTTGCCATCTTCAGCTGCCGGCAAGCCGGCGATGTAGTCCAGCGACAGCTTGGCCTTGTAGTGTCCATACGGTTCGAGTTGTTCGGCCCCGATGCCATACTGCGCTTCAGCGAGTTCGGCAATCGGTTGCATTTGGGCATTGCGGGCGATTTCCAGGTCTGACATATTTACTGTTCTTCCCATTTTCTGTGGTTTGATCAGTTAACGGCTTCGCTTCCGACGAGGGCGTTTGCCTGGGGAGTCTGTCATCTGTCCCCGTTCTGGCCTGATCCGTCTGGGCGGTGCGACTTCCGCGAACAGATTGGGGAAGGCGTCGGTTCGATGTGGTATGGCCATGGCGTCGACAAAATACTCCTGAAACTTTGCCTCGACCGCTGTCTCGATTTTTTCAATCCTCTGCACCACCGCCTCAATTTCGCTTCTGGATTCCCTGTTCAAGAGGGCAATTCTGGCGCCGGTGCCGGCGGCATTACCGGCCGATTCAACTTGCTGAAGTGGGCAGTCGGGTAGCATGCCCAGCACCATGGCGAACCTCGGGTCGATATGGTTGCCGAAAGCGCCGGCCAGACGAATGCGGTCCACCGAGCCACTACCCAACCGGTCCTGTAACAGTTTCACCCCTGCATACAGCGCGGCCTTGGCAAGTTGAATCTGCCGTACATCGGTCTGGCTGATGGTGATAGTGGACCCGGCGTTAGCATAAAGTATATAGGAGAACGTGCGCCCGTCCGCCACCACCAGTTGGCTGCCATCCGCCAGGCTGCCGTCAATCACACCGTCGCCGCTGATGATTCCAGCCAGGTACATCTCCGCCAGGGCTTCTATTATGCCGGATCCGCAGATACCGGTTACCCCGGTGCCAGCGACCTCAGCGCTGAAATCGGGATGGTCGGACCAAAGTTCCGAGCCGATTACCTTGACCCTCGCCTGCAGGGTATCTGCATCGATACGCACCCGTTCTATTGCGCCGGGAGCCGCACGCTGGCCGCACCGAATCTGGGCGCCTTCAAAGGCCGGCCCGGTGGGGCTGGAGCAGGCCAGCAGTCGATGCCGGTTGCCGAGCACGATTTCCGCGTTGGTGCCGATGTCAATCAGCAGGCTGATGTCCTCGTAAGCATGGGGTTGTTCGGACAGAATCATCGCCGTTGCATCGGCCCCCACATGTCCGGCGATGCAAGGGGGCAGATAGATGACGGCGCCCGGGTTGATGTCGAGTTCCAGTTCCGGCGCGCCCAGGTACAGAGCGCTGTCGACAGCAAGGGCAAACGGAGCCCCCCCCAACTCCTGCGGGCTGATACCCAGTAACAAGTGGTGCATCACAGGATTGCCCACTAACACCGCGCTGAGAATATCTGCAGTGGCAACCTGAGCCGTGGCGCAGATCTCGGCCAGCAGACTGTTGATTGCCTCTCGCACCACCCTGGTCATTTCGGCGCTGCCTTCCGGGTGCATCATGACATAGGACACCCGGCTCATGAGGTCTTCCCCAAACCGGATCTGCGGGTTCATCATGCCACTGGAGGCTAGCACCTCACCACTGCTCAAGTCGGTCAGATGGGCGGCTATGGTAGTTGAACCAACATCCACGGCGACCCCGTAAACGCCGTCCTTGAAACCCGGCCACAGGGCCAGAATCTCGCGCTGCTGATAGAGCGCCACGGTGACCGACCACTGACCCTCGCGCAATATCGCTTGCAACCGCTTGAGTACCGCGCTCCGCCAGCTCAGTCCCTGCAAGTCCCACTGCTCGGCCAGGGCCTCCAGCAGATGGCTCAGATCGCTGCCTGCATGGTCCAACTCGGCTTCCCGCACCTCCACAAAGTACAGGTGAATATCGGGGTCGAGACGAATTTCCCGCTGCCCCGGATCCTTTCGCACCACCTGGCGATGCACCTGGCTCTCGGCTGGGACATCAATCAACAGATCGCCCTGTACGGCGGCCTGACAACTGAGGCGCCGCCCGGCCTGCAGCGGACCATTGCGTACTCCGTATTGCCCTTCGGCGGCCCCCGGCGGGGACAGGTTGGCGGCACGGGAAACAATGCCGTGCTTGGTGAAGTTGCCCTCGCAGCAAAGTATCTGACAGCGCCCGCACAGTCCACGGCCACCGCAGACGGAATCGATGTCCACCCCCAGTTCCCGGGCAGCCTGCAAGACCGGGGTACCAAGGGCAAACTCGCCCCGCCTCCCGGATGGGCTGAATACAACTTTAGCGGTTGAGGCGGACATTTTCTCCTCGCCTGTCCATGAAAGTGCTGCGCTGCAGGTGGCTCAAGCTCGCCTGCGGCGCCGGACTCTCTCTCCGCGTGCGCCGACAACCCCTGACTCACTGGCTGGCTCGCGGTACTTCCTGATCCAGCGGGCACAATCCGGGTCGTGTCCCATCATGACATCAGCGCCCAGCACCGCCTGCATGACTTCCCGATGCATGGGATTGGTTATCGCCGAGGTCATGCCGGCGCCAATGGCCATGGTCAGAAACGCACTGTTGATGCCGTTTCGATTGGGCAGCCCGAAACTCACGTTCGATGCGCCGCAGGTGGTATTGACCTTGAGTTCCTCTCGCAGCCGCTTGACCAGGCACATAACCTGGCGTCCGGCTGAATTGATAGCGCCGATCGGCATTACCAGCGGGTCGACCACGACGTCACATCGCGGTATCCCGTAATCCGCGGCGCGTTCGACTATTTTCCTGGCAACCTCATAGCGCACATCCGGGTCTTCGGATATCCCGGTTTCATCGTTGGATATGGCAACTACGGCGGCCCCGTGCCTGGCAACCAGGGGCAGCACTGATTCCAGACGTTCCTCTTCCCCGGTCACCGAGTTTACCAGCGCCTTGCCCTGATAGACCGCCAAACCGGACTCCAGTGCAGCGACAATGGAGGAATCAATGGACAGGGGAACGCTGGTCACCACCTGCACCAGTTCGATGGCTCGCGCCAACAGCGCCGGCTCGTCCGCCAGGGGGATGCCCGCATTGACATCCAGCATCTGTGCGCCGGCCGCCACCTGGGCGAGGGCGTCGGCTTCGACCCGGCTGAAATCTCCTCTTTTCATTTCCTCGGCCAGAATTTTGCGTCCGGTCGGATTGATGCGTTCGCCAATGATCACAAAGGGCCGCTCGAAGCCGATAACGACCTCCCGGCTCGCTGAGCTGATTACAGTCTCGGTCATGAAAGTCTCCAGGACTCTGCTTTCGGGGTCTGGCCGGGTTCGACCCAGCCGTGCTTACTCAACTGCTCTGATGCCGGCCGCCCGCGCCGGACTCCAGGGGGTTCTTCCCCCCAGTACACCGGTAGACTGGACGATCTCGCCAATCAGGTGTTCGTGACGGTATGCCATGATATGAATACCGTGCACGCCCTCAATCTCGCGAATCTGATGGATCAAATCCTTGCATATCTCGACGCCCTCCGCGGGCTGGTCGGCCGCGCCCTTGAGCCGCGCAATGATCGAATCCGGGATATGGACGCCGGGGACATGGCTGCGAATCCATTCGGCCGATCGGGCCGAAGCCAATGGGCCTACCCCTGCCAGGATAAAGACCGCTTCATGCAATCCAAGGCCGCGAACCTGCTCCATGTATGTTGCGAATGCGCCAATGTCAAAACAGTACTGGGTTTGTACAAACTGCGCTCCGGCGGCGACTTTTTTCGCCAAACGCAGCGGGCGCGATTCGAGAGGCTGGGCAAAGGGGGTGGCGGCGGCGCCAAGAAAGACCTGAGGAGGGCTGGTAATCCTGCGTCCGCTCAGAAAACGGCAGTCATCCCGCATGCCCCGGATAATTTCCAGGGTGGTGATGCTGTCAAGATCGAATACGGGCTTGGCCTCTGGATGATCGCCCGACTCGACGCCGTCGCCGGTTAGACACAGTATGTTGGCCACCCCCATTGCCGAAGCCCCCAGTACATCGCCCTGTATCGCTATGCGATTGCGGTCGCGACAGGAGATCTGCATGGTCATTGCGTAGCCGAGACGGGTCAGCAGTGAACATACGCTGATGCTGGACATGTGGCAGTTGGCCCCGGAGCCGTCCGTGGCGTTGATTGCGTCCACGTGACCGTCGAACATTGCTGCCCGCTCATAGACCTCGATCGGGTTGGCGGAGTCTGGCGGAGCAATTTCCGCGGTTACCGCGAAACCGCCGGCCCGCAACACCCGTTCGAGGCGGCCCGGAGAGACATGGCCGGGAAGAATCGGCAGGTTCTCGCCGGCCGGGGGTTCATCGTCAAACCACATGAGATTCCACCGGATCGAGTTCGGGATAGTGATGGTAATTTCTGACTTCCCGCAACCAGGCGGAAGTATTCTGCAAACGCCGGTCCATTGGCGGCAGAACCAATCTGACAACTTGTTCGTTTTGTCTCATACGCCGGTTACCCTCCCAGGCGGCCACCCAGACGCAGGGCATCTCCGGGTCCACTTCACAACTGCCGTCCGCGCGGACTCCACCACAGGGCCCGTTTCTGATGTGCTTGGGACAGTTCATCGGACATGACATGCCGGTGTAACTCAGTGTGCATTGACCGCAGGACTGAGAGTCGAACAGAAAGCCTTTCACCAGCTTCTCGACTTTCAGGAAACCCTGATCCAGGCGCTGGTAACCAATCCGCCGGAACAGTGGGTGCAAAGCATTGAGCACGCCCTGGAAAATCCTGTACAACAGGTTCAAGCCGCGGGCATGACGTACCGACCAATGGCGCATTCGATATCCATTCATGTCACGATTCCGCCCGCCCGTGATTTTTGATCAGCCGGGACAATCGCTCTTCGGTGTATGCGGCCTCGATATCACGCGCCTGGGCCTCAGCTACGGCTTGCAGGTCCAGGGCGTTCTCGCACGAGGATCTGACCCGGTTCCACTCACTCATGTAGGCGTCGCTGGAACGTCTACGCGCCCGCATGGCTGCGCGATCTATAGCCTCCTGAAAGCGCGGGCTCAACAGGGCCTTGCCCTTGCCACGCCCCTTTCGGACCATCACCTGTGCGGGGATATCACGCCAGTAGATTACGATAATTTCCACCCCCCCGGCCTCAGAAGACCATTTGCAAAGTCAGCGAGGTTTCCAACTCGCCATAGCCATTGTGCAAGTGTTGGAATTCCAGGCCCAGATAGCGCGCTGCAGCCCTGGCGGCGGCCAGCAGTTGTGGGTCGCGAGTCTGTGAAATGTACACGACGCGTCGATAGTTTCCGAAAAACTCGTCCAGAAGCTGCGGGTACTGGTCGAGCTTCAGCGTCTGTACGACAAGGCGGTCGAAAGAGCGCACCAGAAAATCCGTCAGATAGAAGGTTCCCGGTTCCTCGTCGTTCAACCGGGCAAACTTTTCAGCGCCGGCAAAAACTTGATAGCAATGGGCGCCGGGCAGGCGCTCCACGTTGTCTTCCCGTTCAATGATCCGGTCGATCTCTCCCCCGGTGCCGCAGTCGGCGTAGGCTATGAATATGCGTCGGAAGCGAGGGCGGGCACGGCGGATTTTTTCACGCAGCAAGCCGGGAATCGCTGCCGGCCGGTTGTGCAGGGATGCATCCAGGCACTGGAGTTGCATGTGGCCCCAGTGATTGACGCGTTTCAAGGCCAGCAGCTCTCGCGCCAGGGCGCCACAGGCAATGACCAGAATCGGTTCCGGTGTGGCTGAGTTCTGCAACATTGCGGCTAGTAGTTCCTGTCCGGAAACGCCGACTTGCGTTGCTCGATAAAGGCCAGCAGGGCCTCGTCCGTGGCCGGATCCAGCGGCGGCGCCTGGTAATCCTGCAACATCTTTTTCCAGATTGTATTGGCTCGCGAGCCTGCATCCAGGGAGCCCTCCTCCAACCACTTCTCGAAGCTGTTATTGTCGGCAATGCTGGAAGTGTAGAAAGCATCCGCAAAGTTGGCCTGAGTGTGAGCGCAGCCGAGGAAGTGGCTGCCCGGACCCACTTCGCGCAGGGCATCCATGGCCTGGCCGTTTTCCGACAGGTCCACACCCTGCAGCATTACAGCGATCATGGCCGCCTGATCGGCATCCATGATGAATTTTTCATAGCCCATCGCCAGCCCGCCCTCCAGCCATCCGGCGGTATGCAGCATGAAGTTGACACCCGCCAGCGCCGCGGTTTGCAGAGTATTGGCCGATTCGTATGCCGCTTGCGCATCGGGGATCTTGGAGCCGCACAATCCCCCACCGCTGCGGAAGGGCACCCCCAAACGGCGCGCCAGCATGGCGGCGACATAGAGCACCAGGCTGGGTTCAGGGGTGCCGAAGGTGGGTGCTCCGGACTGCATCGAAATGGACGAGGAGAAGGTTCCAAAGACCACCGGCGCGCCCGGCCTGACTACCTGGATAAATGCCATGCCGGCCAGCGCCTCCGCCAGGATCTGGGTTACCGCGCCCGCTGCGGTAACCGGCGCCATGGCCCCAGCCAGAATAAACGGTGAAATCACTGTAGCCTGGTTGTTGCGCGCATAGACTTTCGCCGCGCCGAGCATGGTGGCGTCATAAGACATGGGCGAATTTGCATTGATCAGGCTGGTAATGACCGTGTTCTGTTGCACAAATTCGCTGCCGAACACAATCTTCGCCATATCCACCGTGTCCTGGGCCCGTTCGGGCAGGGTCACCGATCCCATGAACGGCTTGTCGCTGTACTTGATGTGACTATAGACCATGTCCAGGTGGCGCTTGTTTACCGGCAGGTCCACCGGCTCACAAACCGTCCCGCCGGAGTGATGCAAACTGTCGCTCATGTAGGTCAACTTGACGAAATTACGGAAATCCTCGATCGAGGCGTAACGTCTGCCCTGGTCCAGGCAGCGCACAAATGGGGGACCGTAAGCGGGCGCCATCACCGTGCGCTTGCCGCCGATAATAACGTTGCGCTGAGGATTGCGGGCGTGTTGCGTGTACTCCGCCGGGGCGCTGGCCCGAATCAGGGAGCGGCAAAGCCCCCTGGGGAAGCGTACCCTTTCGCCATCGACACTGGCTCCGGCATCCCCTAACAGTTGCAGCGCCTCCGGGTCGTCGCGGAAGTCAATGCCGATTTCCTCCAGTACCGTATCGGCATTGTGTTCGATCAGGGCGAGACTGGCCTCGTCCATGAGTTGGTAATACGGAATGCCTCGCTCGACAAACGCCGCAACCTGGGCTTGCGACTGTTTGCGCAAGGCTTGTTTTGCGTCGCGGCCTCCTGAGCGTTTGCGGCGGGGTCTACCCATTTGATCCCTGCTCCTGGCACTTGCAAAGACGATGTTTCCAGCAGATGCCCTAAACCTGGCGATAGCAGCCTGCAAGTTTGGATCAGGTCGGAATGACGGGACTACGGCGGCGCGACATCCTTGAATGTTGAGCCGACATACGCGACGATGCCGCCCGGAAAATCGCGTATTTTCGCAACCTGCAAGCTTGTCCTGGGGCCGTATTCAGGCTGAAGATATTCCGGGAGAAACATGAAGACACAAGCACGGGTAGTCGTCATCGGCGGCGGCGTTGTCGGCGTCAGCACCCTGTACCATCTGGCCGCAAAAGGCTGGGGCGATGATGCCGTCCTGGTGGAGAAGGCGGAATTGACCTCTGGTTCCACCTGGCATGCCGCCGGTCTGCTGCCCCTGTTCAACATGAGTTACAGTGTCGGCCAAATACACAAGTACTCGGTCAGATTTTATCGTGAGTTGGAGGCCGAAACCGGTCAGACAACCGGCTTCAAGCGGGTCGGCAATCTGCGTCTGGCAATGAACCGCGAGCGCATGGACGAGTACTACCAGTACGCGGCCACCGCGCGGACTATCGGTGTTGCCGTTGACTTCCTGAGCCCTGCACAAATTGGGGAATTGTGGCCACTGTGCGATACAGAGAGCCTGGTGGGTGCAATTTATCACCCCGAAGATGGTTATATCCAACCGGCTGATCTTACCCAGGCGCTGGCCAGGGGAGCTCGCTCCCGCGGCGCCGCGATTTATCGCAATACGCCGGTAACCGGTATTGAGCGCACCCGCTCCGGCGAATGGCTGGTCAAAACTCCCTCTGGAAAAATCCGTTGTGAGCACGTGGTCTCGGCGACCGGCAGCTATGCCCGCCGCACCGGGGCCATGGTCGGACTGGAACTGCCGGTGATGCCGGTCGAACATCAATACATCGTGACCGAGTCTCACCCGGAACTGCGGGCTCGCGCGGAGCAAGGTTTGCCGGAGCTGGCCGTGCTGCGCGAATCCGACGGCTCCTGGTATCTGCGAGAAGAAAACCACGGTTTTATTCTCGGTCCCTACGAGAAAGGCGCCCCCTGTTGTTATGTGGATGGCCCTGCCGACGGCGCCGAATACGAGCTGTTTCAGGAAGATCTCGACCGTCTGGAGCCGCATATCGAAGCAGCCATGAAGCGCGTTCCAGCCTTTGCCGAATGTGGCGTGAAACAGGTGTACAACGGCGCCATTGCCTACACTCCGGATGGCAACCCCATCATCGGCCCCGCCTGGGGCATCCCCAACTTCTGGCTCAATGAAGGCCACAGTTTTGGAATTACCGCGGCCGGCGGGGCCGGCTGGCAACTGGCGGAATGGATCGTTGACGGTGAACCAACCATCGATATGCTCGGCGTAGAGCCGCGCCGCTATGGTGATTATGTCAGCAAAGAGTATTTAATCGCGAAAAATGAAGAGGCCTACTCGCATGTTTTCGTCATTCATTATCCCGACGAGGAACGTCCCGCGGCCCGCCCGCTGAGAACCGCGCCCTGTTATGAACGGCTGCGGAAGATGGGCGCGGTATTTGGCCAAAAATCGGGTTGGGAGCGGCCCAACTGGTTTGCCAGCGGTGGCATGGCCCAGGTTGATGACTGGTCGTTCCGCCGCTCACGATGGTTCGAGGCGATTCGCGAGGAGACGCTTCACGTCCATGAGAAAGTGGGGTTGCTGGACATGACGGCGTTTGCCAAATGCCGGATATCGGGCCCCGGCGCCACCGCCTGGCTGGACTACATGATCGCAAACCGCCTGCCCGGCGCCAACGGACGAATTGGTCTGTGCCATTCACTCAACCGGCGCGGCGGCATTCACTCGGAATTCACCATCACCCGTGAAGCGGAAGACACCTTCTACCTGGTATCAGCTTCCGCCTGGGAGCGCCTGGACCACGATTATCTGTGCAAACACCTGCCCGCGGACGGCGCAGTAAGGTTTGACCGCCTCAGCGAAGACATCGGCGTTTTTGTGGTCGCCGGACCCCGCGCACGTGACTTGCTGCAAGATCTGTCGAGCGCTGATTTTTCCAATGCGGCGTTTGCGTTTCTCAGGGCGCGGGAGGTGGAGATTGCAGGGGTGCCGCTAAAGGCCATGCGGGTAAACTATGTTGGCGAACTCGGCTGGGAACTGCATCACCCCATCGCCCGGCAAAACGAACTGTTCGACGCCCTGTTCGAGGCCGGCGCAAAGCTGGACCTCAAGCCCTTTGGAATTCGCGCCATGGATTCCCTGCGTCTGGAAAAGTCTTATCGCATGATCGGTACGGAGCTTTCCATCGAGTACTCCGCCTATGAATCGGCAATGGACCGTTTTATCCATCCCGGCAAAGGGGATTTCCTGGGCCGCGAGGCCTTGTTGGCCAGCCGCGAACGCGGTCTCAAGCATGTGCTGGTCACCCTGGAAGTGCTCGAGCCTGATGATGCCGATGCGCTGGGCAACAATGCTCTGACGCGTGGCGCTGAAATGATTGGGCGCGCCACCAGCGGCGGTTTCGGTTTCCGGGTGAACAAATCCCTGGCCCTGGGCATGCTCCGCCCGGAACATGCCGGCATCGGCACGGAACTGGAAATTGACATCCTCGGCCAGCGGCGCGCAGCCGTGGTCATAGCAGATAGCCCTTTTGACCCCGGCAACAAGAGGTTGCGCGACCTTGACGGCGCAAATCGATAACTCCCTGCCGAACGATTTACGCCGGACGCCGATGTGAGCAAGCAGACGTATTCCATCCTCTCACTGCTGCGCAATGCTGTCAGTTACAACGAAGACTGGCGGCCGGTCTGGCGCAGCCCGGCGCCGAAGAAGCACTACGATGTGTTGATTGTCGGAGGTGGTGGCCACGGCCTGGCATCCGCCTACTACCTGGCGAAAGTGCACGGTATCCAAAACATTGCGGTCCTTGAGAAGGGCTGGATCGGCGGTGGCAATACCGGGCGCAATACCACTATCGTGCGTTCCAACTATCTGTGGACGGAAGCCGCCCTGCTCTATGAGAAATCACTGCAGTTGTGGGAAGGACTGAGCAGCGACCTCAACTACAATGTCATGTTCAGCCAGCGCGGCGTCTATAATCTGGCCCACAGCTTACAGGACCTGCGCGAGGTCGAGCGGCGGGGCGGCGCCAACCGGCTGAACGGCATTGATGCCGAAGTGGTGACGCCTCGTCAGATCAAGGCCGCTATCCCCACCATCGATATCTCCGCCAATGTGCGCTATCCGATCCTGGGCGCCTCTCTGCAACGCCGCGGCGGCGTAGCCCGCCACGACGCTGTGGCCTGGGGCTACGCCAGGGCCGCCGATGCGCTGGGTGTGGATATCATTCAACAGTGCGAGGTTGAGGGTCTGCAAATCAACGGCGGCCGGATTACCGGTGTCGAAACCAATCGCGGCCCGATAGGAGCGGAGCGGGTAGGCATCGTCACTGCCGGCCACGCCAGCGTGCTGGCACGGATGGCCGGCTTGCGCCTGCCCCTGCAGAGCCACCCCCTGCAAGCGTATGTTTCGGAACCCTTGAAACCTGTACTGGATTGCGTGGTCATGTCCGGCGCCGTTCACGGCTACATCAGCCAGTCGGACAAAGGTGAACTGGTGGTCGGCGCCGGTATCGACGCCTACACCGGGTATGGACAACGCGGCAGTTTCCACACCATTGAACACGCGATGCAGGCAATCGTCGAACTGTTTCCGGTGTTCAGCCGGGTGCGCATGTTGCGCCACTGGGGGGGTATCGTCGATATTTCTCCAGACGCCTGTCCGATCCTGGGCAAGTCGCCGATTCAAGGGCTGTATTTTAATTGCGGTTGGGGTACCGGTGGCTTCAAGGCCACACCCGGCTCCGGCTGGGTTTTCGCCCATACCATCGCCAATGATGAACCCCACCCGCTGAACGCCCCGTTCAGCCTGGACCGTTTCAGCAGCGGCGCGTTGGTCGACGAGCACGGCGCCGCCGCGGTAGCGCATTGAGACCCTGAGAGCTGCGAAGTGTTGCTGATCAATTGCCCCTGGTGCGGCCGGCGCGATGAAAGCGAATTCAGCTATGGTGGCGAGGCCGATATCGTGCGTCCCGCGGATCCGGCCCTACTGAGCGATGCAGAGTGGGCGGACTACCTGTTCATGCGCAAAAATTCCCGCGGCCGGCAACGCGAACAATGGGTACACGCACAGGGATGCCGGCGCTGGTTCGTAGTGACCAGAGACACTGTCAGCTATCGCATTGCGGATGACGGCGAATTCTCCCCGGAGCAGGGCTGAACCCATGCCGGCCGCGCCCCGGAAGCAACAGGACAGGCAAGTGTGGCGCTTGCCACAAGGTGGACGCATCGACCGTTCCCAGCCTTTGGACTTCAAATTCAATGGCCGCCGCTACCGAGGCTATTCCGGCGACACCCTGGCTTCCGCGTTGCTGGCCAATGGGCTTCGCCTGATCGGACGCAGTTTCAAATTCCACCGTCCGCGAGGTATCGTCGGCAGTGGCGCGGAAGAACCCAACGCCATCGTTCAGTTGGGCCACGGTGCTGCCACGGAGCCGAACCTGCGCACCACAGAAGTGTTGTTGTACGACGGATTGATCGCATCGTCGGTACGCGGCTGGCCGGGGCTCCATTTCGACCTGCTGGCCGTAAACGACCGCTTCCACCGTTTACTGGCGGCCGGTTTTTACTACAAGACCTTCCTCTGGCCCGGCGGCCTGTG
>JAPOQD010000003.1 GCA_026710905.1 Halieaceae bacterium | reverse complement strand
TGGCCGGGGCGGAACTGGTGGCTGGCCCTGCTGGCGATCCTCATCCTGGCCGGCGCATTGCGCTATCCCGGCTACAACTTCAGCTTGCCCTATGTGACTACCGGTGAGAATCACTACATGCTGGATGCGCGCTTGGTGATCGACTTTGGCACGGCCAAATCCTTAAACATGCACCACTATCCGCCGGGAATCATCACCCTGAACTATCTGCTCTTGCGGTTTTTCCAGGATGAAAGCCTGCCTCCCACCAGCCTCCTGGGTCTCGGTCGCCTGATTGCGATCACGACCAGTATCGCAACCCTCATCGTGCTCGCCTTATTCGGGTATCACGCCTTTGGCGCCCCAGCAGGATTGATCGCCGCTGGCCTTACCGCCGTAACGCCAACCTTCGTGTTTCACAGCCGTTTACAAACGGCGGATATCTACTTGGCCTTCTTCTCCATCCTTGCCCTCTGGTTAGCCTGGGTGGGCGCCCGCTATCGGCGCCATAACTGGACGGTCTTCGCAACCTATGCCTTGATGCTGGCCATCGTTTTTAAGTATCAGGCGGTCCTGCTCACACCTTTTGTCCTCTTTTTGCCTTTGCTAGCCGGTCAATCCGCTTGGCGCAAACCGGTCCTGGGAAATCTGTTCCGTTTTGCCTTGTTCTCCGCCTGGTTGATTTTCTTGACACCCGCGCTGGAAGCGTTCCAAAGTTCCGCCGATACAAAGCTCATCGCCAGTTCCTGGGTGCGGCACGTACAGTTAAGCCGGCTCCCCAGCTTGTCTCAGTTCCTCACCGGCTTTCAAACCATCTTGGGGAGTCTGGGGCTACTGGTTCTGTTGCCTGGACTGGCCGGCCTCACCTTGCTGTTTCTCACTACCGAAAAACCGCACCTGAAAAAACCCGATTCATGGCTTGCACTGGCATTCATTGCGGGCAGCGCTTTCCTATGGATCATCGGGGTGAGTTTCTTTGATGAAACCAATATCCGCTTCTACTTGACACCTGCTATGTTGTTCTGGTTGCTGGCAGGAGTGGGCTACGCGGCCTGGTATGACCTCCTGGCCGCACGTTGGTCTTCCCTCATCCCAATACGCCTGCCACGAAGCCGCCTAATCCTCCCCTGGGTAGCCGGTTTCGCCCTGGTGGCCTTGAATATCCCGCAACTGCGGATCGCCATCGCGGATACCTATGACGCGACCCTACCTGATCGCCGCGTGAGCTTAATGCATTACATGGATACGACCCTGGCGCCTGGGGGCGTCATGGCCGACCAGGATAACCACAGAACCCTCAACCGAGAATGGGGCGGCTACCCGGGAATTATACAGTTTGACTACCTGCGCAAAGACGCCGGCTCGCCGCCGCTCACTACCCTTCCCATTGATCATTGGCGGGCGCAGGAAATGCTCTACACCATCATGCCCTACCACGAATACCAATCCCTGCTCCTCAATGACCCGGACGGTTACCTCAACGAAATCACCCTGCTGAAATCTTTCCCACCCTCAGACGCATACCGCGGCCCGTCCATGGTGGTCCTGCGCCTATACCCGATGCAACGCCAGGCAACCGGGCAACTCGGGCCGATTCAACTGCTCGGTTATGATGCGCCAGCGACGAACCTTACCGCCGGTGATACGCTCCCCATCCACCTTTATTGGCAATCCCGCGCCCCGACCGACGGCGAATACATCGTCTTCAATCATGTGTTGGCGGATACGGGTGAACTCGTGGCACAGATCGACGGGCCACCGCTACCCGACCCGCATTTGAGACGAACCACCGCCGCCTGGGACGACCCGGAGGAGATCATCATCAGCCGTGAGTTCCTCCTCCAGCTGCCCGAAACGCTCGAACCGGGGGAATATACGCTCGTCACCGGCTTTTACCGCCGTCAGGATGGCGCGCGCCTGCTCTCACCCGTCGGGGAAGATTCGCTTTACGTCACCACATTACAAGTTTTGGCGGCAGAGTAAGCAGCCCGCCCGCCTCCCACTCTGCCCTGCTTAAGAAATATTCGTCTCGCTAAAGTATCTGACTCAAGAATAACTTGGTGCGCGGGTGCTGCGCCTGTTCGAAGAAATATTCCGGCGTGCCCTGTTCGACGATCCGGCCGTGGTCAAAGAACAAGACGCGGTCGGCCACTTCTCGCGCAAAGCCCATCTCATGGGTGACGACGAGCATCGTCATCCCGCTGAGCGCCAGCTCCTTCAGCACATCCAGCACTTCTTTGA
>JAPOQD010000004.1 GCA_026710905.1 Halieaceae bacterium | reverse complement strand
GATTCCAATATCGCCCTGTTGCTCAGCGTGGGCGAGAGCCGCCATGATGCTTATCGGCGTATGCTTGAGGTCTTGCGCAGGACCACAATCAGCGGGCGCGGCCTCGCCACCAACCTGGAATTTCACTACGGTCTGCTGCACTGGTTTCTCGGGCGCACCGTCCATGCCCATCCCACCACGGGGTTCATTTTGCCGTACCTGACCGCGGTGGCTGAATTGCGCCAGCGGACCAATGATATAGACCTGGTTCTTACCTACCAACAGCTCGGCGATGTTCTGTTGGCCCAGGTCCCGGAAGCGGGACGCGCCGCTCTGCGCAGCACGCTGGAACGCAAGTATTCGCTGCTGCGCCGCCCGCTGGAGAAGCTGCTGAACGGTCCTCACCTGCTGTCCGGCTGGCTTAGCGCCAACCGGGATTGTTACGCCCTGGTAGACGGAAAAATCAATTGGCGGCGCAATCCCCTGGAGTTGTTGGCTGATACCTACAACTTTCTGGACATGAACTACCGTCAGGGCCGCCCGGCCGCCGAGATTATCTGGGATCATGATAACGAGTTGTTGCAGTCGGGGCTGGCTTTTTACGCCGAGTTGAAGCGGCGGCTGGATTTACAGGATTGGGGCAAATGCCAAATCCTTCTGGCTGGCGAAAAAGCGCCTCGTGGCTTCAACGGCCGCTTGTGGAAGCAGGTGCGCGCGGCCCACGCGGGTTTTCAGAGTGGGTTGGATATTCTGGCGGTAATTCCTTTCATTGCCGAGACTACCGGCTTCTACGAATTGGACATCAACGACGACCTGACCATCAATATTCCCGAACGCTTGTTGAACGAGGAGTTACAGCAGCGCATGACCAGGGTGCTGGCGCCACCGCCGGTGTCCGGCGCCAATGAAATCCTGGCCGAGAGCGGCGGTATGTTCTATCCCCGTGAATCGCCGGAACACGAGGTCTTCGTCCAACGCGGCAGCCATTTTGAAACCGGCGACCCGCTGTATATCGTTGAAGTAATGAAGATGTTCAACAAGGTTCATGCGCGTTTCTCGGGCACCGTCGACGAGGTGTTGGTGGAAGGCGAAGGCGTCATTATCAGCAAGGGCCAGCCCTTGTATCGAATTACTCCCGACGAGGCGCCCGTGGAGGAGCCGGCGGAAGATCTCAGGCACAGGCGCCAGGGCTTCAGCGAAGAATTTCTGGCGTTCAGGTACGGAGGTAAACCGGATGATTACAGCGCTTGACCACATTGCCATCGCAGTTCCCGATCTCGAAAAGGCCATCAGACGTTTCAGCGAGGATTTCGGGCTGCACCTGGAGGGTACGGAAGATGTTGTTGCGGCCCGCACCGTCACAGCTTTCTTTCCCCTGCCACCCACCAGTATCGAGTTGGTGCATCCGTTGAACGGCGCGGGCCCCATCGCCAAATACCTGGAGAAAAAACCCGGCGGTCTGCACCACATCTGCTTTCGCAGCGATGATCTGGAAGCGGACATGGCGCGGCTGCGCGACAAGGGTTACGAGTTCCTCGGTGAGCAGCCCAGTCCCGGCGCACACGGCTCAAGGACCATTTTCATACACCCCAGGAGTTGCGACGGTGTACTGGTTGAACTCAACCAGCCAGCCGCCGACCCGGAACAGCACGCCAGCGCATCATGAATGACTCCATCTATGACAAGTCACAGGCGACGCCGGAGCACTGGGCCGAACTCGCCACCAAACAGATGCGCGGCAAGTCGCCGCGGGATCTCAATTGGGTGACCGACGAAGGAATATCGGTCAAGCCCCTGTATACGGCCGCCGATATCGAGAGCCTGCCCTACAACGACACCATGCCCGGCATCAGCCCCTACCTGCGCGGCCCGCAGGCCACCATGTATGCCGGCCGGCCCTGGACCATTCGCCAGTACGCGGGGTTTTCCACCGCAGAGGAGTCCAATGCCTTTTATCGCCAGAGCCTGGCCGCGGGTGGGCAAGGCATTTCGGTGGCCTTTGACCTGGCGACACACCGCGGCTATGACTCCGATCATCCCCGGGTGGCCGGTGATGTGGGGAACGCCGGTGTCGCCATTGATTCGGTTGAGGATATGAAAATCCTTTTCGAGGGTATTCCGCTGGACCGGGTGTCGGTATCCATGACCATGAATGGCGCCGTGCTGCCGATCCTCGCGGGTTATATCGTGGCCGCGGAAGAGCAGGGCGTAGCCCAGCAGGATCTGGCGGGGACCATCCAGAACGACATTCTCAAGGAGTTCATGGTCCGCAATACCTACATTTATCCACCTGCCCCCAGCATGCGCATCATCGGTGACATCATTTCCTACTGCACCAGCCATATGCCCAGGTTCAACACCATTTCCATCTCCGGTTATCACATCCAGGAGGCGGGCGCGACTCCGGCCCTGGAGTTGGCATACACCCTGGCTGACGGCAAGGAGTACATTCGCACCGCGCTGGCCGCGGGGTTGGATATCGACCAGTTTGCGCCGCGCCTGTCCTTCTTTTGGGGCATTGGCATGAACTTCTTCATGGAAATCGCCAAATTGCGGGCTGCCCGCCAGTTGTGGGCCCGCGTCGTGGCCGAGTTCAAGCCGGGCAATCCGAAAAGCTCGATTCTGCGCACTCACAGCCAGACCTCCGGCTGGTCGCTGACCGAACAGGACCCCTACAACAATGTGGTGCGCACCACCATCGAAGCGATGGCGGCGGTGTTCGGCGGCACCCAGTCGCTGCACACCAATGCGCTGGATGAAGCCATCGCTCTACCCTCGGAGTTTTCGGCGCGCCTGGCCCGCAATACCCAACTGATCATTCAGGAGGAAACCGGTATTACCAAGGTGGCGGACCCCTGGGGCGGCTCTTACATGATGGAAGCGTTGACCCAGGAAATCGCCGCCGCGGCCTGGGAACTCATTGAGGAAGTCGAACAACAGGGGGGTATGGCCAAGGTCATGGAAAGCGGTCTGCCCAAGTTGCGTATTGAGGAGGCCGCGGCCAAAAAACAGGCTCGCATCGACCGCGGTGAAGAAGTCATCGTCGGGGTCAACAAGTATCAGCCCGCGCAACAGGATGAAGTAGAGTTTCTTGAGATTGACAACCACGCGGTGAGAGAATCCCAGTTGGCGCGACTGGCTGAGATTCGCGCCGGACGTGATCAGGGTGCGGTGGATGAAATTCTGCTGCGTATCGGTCAGTGCGCCGCCGGCGGAGAAGGAAACTTGCTGGAACTGGCCATTGAAGCGACTCGCCGCCGCGCCACCGTAGGGGAGATATCCGCAGCCATGGAAAAGGAGTTTGGACGTTTCAACGCCCGTGTACAGACCGTATCCGGTGTCTATGGCGCCGCCTTTGAGCAGGATGAAAGCTGGCAGGGCATCCGGGCCGATATTGAGGCCTTTGCCGGCAAGTACGGCCGCCGTCCGCGGATGCTGGTTTGCAAGATGGGCCAGGATGGTCACGACCGCGGAGCCAGGGTGGTCGCCACCGCCTTCGCCGATGCCGGATTTGATGTAGATCTGTCGCCGATGTTTTCGACCCCACGGGAGGTGGCCCGTCAGGCCATCGAGAACGACGTGCATGTAGTGGGAGTATCCTCGCTGGCCGCGGGTCACAAGACCCTGATTCCCCAACTGGTGGAAGAACTGCGCAGCCTCGGCGGCGGCGATATCGTGGTGATTGCCGGGGGAGTGATTCCCCGCCAGGATTACCCAGTACTTCAGGCTGGCGGCGTCGCCTGTATTTTCGGCCCGGGGACGCCGATACCGGAAAGCGCCCGCGCGGTGCTTGCGGCCATTGAAGAGGCCGGTGGTGACTGAATACGGGTTCCAGGGCCGGCATGAACACCCCGCGCATTGACCTGGAGGCCCTCAGGGAGGGCCAGCGGCGCACCCTGGCCAAAGCCATCACGCTGCTGGAAAGCAAGCTGGAAAGCCAACAGGAGCAGGCCCGGGAGATTCTGGAGCAGGCTTTGCCCTACAGCGGCGACAGCGTGCGAATCGGCATCAGTGGCAGCCCCGGCGTAGGCAAGTCCACCTTTATCGAAGCCTTTGGTTTGCACCTGGTCGAGCAGGGCAGGCGGGTCGCTGTGCTGGCGGTCGACCCCAGTTCGCCGGTCGCCGGAGGTTCCATTCTCGGCGACAAGACGCGGATGCAGGAACTGTCACGTTCTGAACTGGCATTTATTCGCCCCTCGCCGGCTTCCGGCGCCCTGGGCGGCGTCGCTCAAAAAACCCGTGAAACCATGCTCTTGTGCGAAGCGGCAGGCCATGATGTGATCCTGGTCGAAACCGTCGGGGTGGGTCAGTCCGAGTATGAAGTAGCGGGTATGGTGGATTTTTTCCTGGTGTTGGCGCTGCCCAATGCGGGGGATGAACTGCAGGGTATAAAGAAGGGCATCATGGAACTGGCGGACGCGCTGGTTATCAACAAGGCCGACGGGGAGAGCGTCAATCTTGCTGAGCTGGCCCGCGGACACTATAGCGCCGCCATGGCGCTGTTCAGGAACACCCTGCAGCGGCCGCCGCAGGTGCTGACCTGTTCCGCCCTGGAACGGCGCAATATCGATACCATCTGGGAACTGATCCGCGAGTACGAACAGGACAGCAAGGCGCAGGGTAGCTTCCAGCACAAGCGGGATGCGCAGGCTCGGGACTGGATGCACCACCTGCTCGGTGAAATGTTGCGGGACAAGCTGGAGCAGAACGAAACCGCGCGCGGACTGTTGCCGGAACTGGAGAGGGACGTCACTCTCCACAGGATTACTCCCTTCGCGGCGGCGCGACGGCTTATCGAGTGTCTATGAAGTAACGCCCCACCCGGGGAACCCCCCCTTCAGATGTTCAGCGCCTGCTCGGTAGCATTGCCGATATAGGTGGCGGGGGTCAGCTCGAGCAGGGTCCGGGCGGCCTCTTCCGGCAATTCCAGGGTATTGACGAAGTCATGGATGGTTTGCCGGTCCAGGGCCTTGCCCCGGCTCAGTTCCTTGAGCTTTTCGTAGGCGCGCGGTATCCCGTAACGGCGCATCAGGGTTTGTATTGGCTCGGCCAGAACTTCCCAACTGGCATCCAGGTCCTCGAGCATGCGCTCCCGGTTCAAATCCAGTTTGTCCAGACCCTTGAGCGTGCTGGTGTAGGCAACCAGGCTGTAGCCGAAACCTGTACCCATGTTGCGCAACAGGGTGGAGTCCGTCAGGTCGCGCTGCATGCGGCTGGTGGGCAGCCGGGATGACAAGTGCCCGAGTACGGCATTGGCCAGCCCCAGGTTGCCCTCGGAATTTTCGAAATCGATGGGGTTTACCTTGTGCGGCATGGTGGAAGAGCCAACTTCACCGGCTACCGGTTTCTGCCTGAAATAGCCGATGGAAATATAGGACCAGAGATCCCGATTCAGGTCGATGAGCACGGTATTGAGTCTGGCGATGGCGTCAAATAGCTCCGCCATATAGTCGTGGGGTTCTATCTGGGTGGTGTAGGGGTTCCAGCTCAGGCCCAGATGTTCGACAAACTCCCGGGCGCTGGACTGCCAGTCCAGTTCGGGGCAGGCGCACAGATGGGCATTGTAATTACCGACTGCGCCGTTGATCTTGCCCAGGTATTGCTGCGCCTTGAGCGTCTTTATCTGGCGGCGCAGCCTGGCCACCACGATGGCAAACTCCTTGCCCATGGTGGTGGGGCTAGCCGCCTGTCCATGGGTGCGTGAAAGCATCGCTGCTGCAGCGTGTTCATGAGCCATGCCGGTCAGCTTGCGCTCCAGTTCGGCCACGGCCGGCAGCAGCGCCGAATGCATGCCGTCGCGCAACATCAGGGCGTGGCAGAGGTTGTTGATATCTTCGGAAGTACAGGCAAAGTGGACGAATTCGGTGAGGGTCTGTAATTGGGGCTGGCTCTCGATTTGCTCCTTGACAAAGTACTCCACGGCCTTCACGTCATGATTGGTTTCTGCTTCTATTTCCTTCACGCGCCGGGCATCCGCGCTGGAAAAATCTTCGGCAATACGCTTGAGGCGCCGCTCGGCGGCGGCAGTCAGCGACGGCGCTTCGGGCATGCCGGGATGGCGGGCCAGGTGCAGCAGCCATTGCACTTCGACAAGGACGCGGCGTTTGATCAGTCCGAACTCGCTGAAGATATCCCGAAGCGCCTTGGTTTTAACGCCATAGCGGCCATCCAGGGGAGATACAGCACTGAGTGCGCTCAAATCCATGCTTGCTCCTGCCGGGCTGCAAAAGACGGGATTCTACACTACTACACGGCCTGTTCGATGACGCCACCGCCGAGGCAAACCTCCCCCAGGTACAGAACCACCGACTGACCGGGGGTGATGGCCCGTTGCGGCGTCTCGAAATCAACCCGGTAAGCCTGCCCGTCGCGGTGCAGGGTACAGGCCTGGTCAGGCTGGCGGTAACGGATTTTTGCGGCGCAGAGCAAGGGCAATTCGGGCTCGGAACCGGATACCCAGTGAATGACCGATGTCAGCAGGGATGATTTGTACAGGGCCGCGTGCTGGTTGCCCTGCACCACGATGAGTTCGTTATCTTGCAGATTTTTCCCGGCTACATACCAGGGCGCTTCCGCACGGCCGGCCATGCCGCCGATGCCCAGCCCCTGACGCTGCCCGATGGTGTGGTACATCAGCCCCTGGTGTTGTCCGAGCAGGGCGCCGTCGAGGCTGCGAATAGGGCCCGGCTGGGCCGGCAGGTATTGTTGCAGGAAATCCTTGAAGCGGCGCTCGCCGATAAAGCAGATACCGGTGCTGTCTTTCTTGTCATGGGTGGGTAGCCGTTGCCGCCGGGCCAGCGCCCGCACCTCGGTTTTCTCAAGTTCGCCCACGGGAAACAGGCATTTTTCCAGCTCATTGCAACTCACCGAATGCAGGAAATAGCTCTGCTCCTTGTTGCGGTCCAGGCCCTTGAGCAGGGCGCCGCCGTCATGGCTGTGGCCGCCGCGCACGTAGTGACCGGTGGCGATGTAGTCGGCCCCCAGCGCCAGGGCGTATTCCAGAAATACCTTGAACTTGATTTCGCGGTTACAGAGAACGTCCGGGTTCGGTGTTCTGCCGGCCCGGTATTCCCGCAGGAAGTGTTCAAACACATTGTCCCAGTACTCGGCGGCAAAGTTGGCGCAGTGCAGGGGGATGCCGAGCAGCCCGGCAACTTGTTGGGCATCGGCCAGGTCTTCCCGGGCGCTACAGTATTCACTGCCGTCGTCTTCGTCCCAGTTTTTCATGAACAGCCCTTCCACCTGGTAGCCCTGCTGCTGCAACAACAGGGCCGACACGGAGGAATCAACGCCGCCGGACATTCCGGCCAGAATTTTCGCGGAGGGTTTCATGATGGACCGTTAGGGCCAAACTCCATACCTGGATTTGTGCCGCTCGAACCTGGGCAGGGGGCCATCTGTTGAAGTTCAGGTAGCCGGTTCGATATGCCATTGGTCGCATCAAGCCAAAATCCAGCCACGGCAGGGTGTGAAATGGAAACGCAATATCTGCCGGTTCCGTATGGATGTGGACCTTTCATCAACCAATAGTAAAACAAGCCCATGGCGCTGACAAAAGCCCTTGTTCCACTCGGCAAGAATGATGTTGGCTTGTAATTCAACTCGGGCAATTCAATCTGCATAGCAGGGAAAATCCAATTGACGTTAATCAAGGTCTGGAGTGCTCACTTCGTGACACTTAGGTGCTTGTTCAGTTCCATTATTGGGGTCCGCAATAGTTGTCTTTTGCGGGGTGTTCCATAAACGTTACAATCCAGTGGGACTCAAAGACAGACTGAGTGTACTGAAGTCGACTATAGTGTTACTTTGAGTGAGAGTGTTGAGCCGCGGCTAGTCAGAAACGGCGGAGGGAAACAGGAAATGAAAAAGATACTGACAGCGGTAATGACAATTGCGTTTCTATCTGCTTGCATGAACGCAACACAGCACAGAGAGGCAGTTCAGGACGACTCTGCCGACCGGATGACTGTTGGCACTGTTCAGCGTGAAATTAGAGTGGGTATGAGTGGAGGTGAGGTTGCCAATGTTCTGGGTTCACCGAATATCTTGTCAACAGACGAACAACGTCGTGAAGTATGGATATACGATAAAATCGCCACGGATAATGTCTATTCGACGAGCGAGGGCGGAATTGCCTCACTCATCTTCGGTCCAATCCTTGCGGCAGGTGCTGGTGGTTTGGGTGGCATGAGCGGCAAGAGCGGCGCGAGTTCCCAATCCCAGCGGACTCTTACTGTGATCATCAAGTTTGATGAAAGCAAGAAAGTGAGAGATTTCGCATACCATACATCACGCTTCTAAAGAGGGCTGTACTATGGAAACCCGCCGAATGCGTAGGTTTGGCCTGTTGGTTACCGCGAGCCTGGCTTTCCTTGTTTTAATTGGTTGCGAGACCGTTCCCAAACATGCCCTCAGGCTATCACCAGAGTCATTGGAGCAGCGTTCTCTGCAAACACGAAAATATGAGGGAATTTCCGAACAGAACATTTTGGCGGCATCGGCGGGGGTGATTCAGGATTTAGGCTTCAACATTGATGAAAGTGAAACAAAACTTGGCCTCATTGTTGGCTCAAAGGAAAGGGGCGCAACAGATGCCGGTCAGGTTGCTTCGGCAGTAGTTTTTGCCTTGTTTACTGGCAATGTGATGGAAGTCGATAAGAAGCAACGACTGCGAGTCTCTCTCGTGGTCCGTCCCTCGGCTGAAAGTGATGATCAAAACCACTTTGTCAGGGTGACGTTTCAGCGCACGGTCTGGGGTACAGAGAACAATATCACCCGGGTCGAATCTTTGGATGACCCAGAAATGTATTTGGAGTTTTTTGACCGGCTATCAAAAGCGGTCTTCCTGGAAGGGCATAAAATATGAAGGTTAATCATCTGCTTTCCGCTACAGTGGTTGGTTTCGCGCTGACATGCTTGCCGGGGTGCCAAACGTCTAGCGAGCAACTGCTAAAAACAAATGAAAGCCAGGTGCAGATTCGAAATATTCAAACCAGGGCATTCGAAACTACGGATAAAAACAAGACGATGCGGAGCGTAATTGCCACATTGCAGGATTTGGGATTCGTTGTGGATAAGGCGGACGAGGTGCTTGGCTCTGTTAGTGGCACTAAGCTGGACGGATATGCGCTCAGAATGACGGTAACAGTTCGCCCGCGTGGTGAAACGCAAATGTTAGTGCGCGCCAACGCCCAATTTAAACTTAAGGCCGTTGACGACCCTGAGGTGTATCAAGACTTCTTCACCTCCTTGGGGAAATCAATGTTTCTAACTGCTCATGCGGTGGACTGAACTGAAGCGTGACAGGAATGAATCCTGGAACTGTGTTCATTACGTCCCAAAACGGAACGCGTTCTCCTGGCTGCACCTCCCAGTACTTACCAGGCAAGACCTGAATCCGCCTGATGTTCTCATTTAAGAGTGGACTATGGACTCTGACCACGGAGCATTTGGCCTATTGAGGTAATCAGCATCTCGAAATTCAAGGCTACCTGCCTGAGCGTCCTGGCTCTCGTCGGCAGAATGGGACAGCCTGTCCTGGCTTTAATTTCCAATAAGCATGCAGCGATTACCAACGGCGGCGCAGTTGCGCGGCCCTACGCATTTTTCGCAAAGTCGCCTCGCGCTCTTCGGGCGTTACCATACGGGTATCTTTGGGTAAATGCTGGCGCACATCAGCAACCATGACCTTTTTGACGTCAGGTTTGGGGTAGCTGCTGCATTCTTTCCAGCGACCCACGATATGGCCATGTTGATATCCCGACGCATCCAGCCAATTCGCCACGCCGGGATCGGTATTGGATATGACCGCACGAAATTTTCCGTCACTGTCCAGTTTGGCGTAATGCCCATTGATACTGACCTGATTATGCAACCAGTTCATCGCACTCAGGAATTCATCCGCAAGGTGGAACATCCAGTAGCGGCATTCCTTTGGTACTTCTGTTTCCAAAATCAGGGCTTCTCCATCGGCAATTTCAAACTTGCCTTTAATGTAACGCTGCGTGGCAATGCCGCCACCATGGGTGTAATCCAGGACTTCTACATCATTCACCAGAAACGGCGAACCAGAGAACTTTTCCCATTCAAAAAACAAAGCAGTCCAGTTTCCGACAAACTCTGACAGTAATGACATCCGTTCGGACAAGCGCTCTGTTGACTCGCGGGCCCTGCGAGCAGGGACATCGAGTCTTTCGATAGTCACGACACCATCTTTCTCGTTTTCCCAGTCATAGGCTATTTGGCGAATCCAGATAAAGCTGGCGCCCGGATCAAGGGGCAACCAGTCTCCCTGATAGGCTTCCGGCCGTTCCGGGCTGAGGATAAACTCGAACGCGCCATCGGCATTGACGGTGACATGTTTATCAATTTCAAAGTTGCGTTTGGTGGGACCAAGTTGGCCTGTGCCCCAGGATGACAAGGGCCCACTTCCTATCTGGACATCAAATATGCGGGTGCTGCCTCGCTCACCAGTGATCCGGTAAACGCCTTTGTCGTCAATGACCGCCTGGTAGTAGGAGTCATCGGGATTGGCAAAGCCAATCGGATAAACCTGATTGAACATGGGCCAGAAATCGGGGTACGACTCATCCTGATACATGCGGGTAAAATATCCCCAGGACAGATTTGAATACATAAATTTATACAATTCCTGGCGTAGTCGAGAATCTTCAGGATCGCGCAGCAGCGGGACAAATTTTTCCTGCAAGGCCGGCAGACCGGCCACATAGGCTTGCCAATCGTTTGCTGATGCATCCGGCTTTCCCTCCGCTTCTGCAAAGGAAAAGTGAAGGAGCGCAAAGGTCAGTAAAACAGTTATTGGGGTGCGGTCCATAAAACTCATCCTGTTAGTAACGCACAACATCCGGAAGTCCTGAGACAAGTCAATTTTCGTGGTGGCCCCAGTTGTTTGATGAGATATGCGGGTTTGTCGAGCGCCCTGCACGGACGCTCACCGGAATCTGTTTTCGTCAGGCTGGAGAAAACCCTTCAACGATCACCGTGTCAATATCTGCTGCGTCTTCTCTGAATTTTTTACATTCCTGGTACTCGGGTGAGTTATACCAGGCCAGGGCCGTTTCATAACTTTCGAATTCCAGCACCACGGTTGCCAAAACTTCTTCACCCTCCAGGCACTCCTGCTGCCCTCTAAGTACTATTGGTCTGGCCTTATAGGCAATCATGCAAGGACGCGCCAGTTCACGGTACTGCTGCAATTTTTCTGCATCGTACACAGCTTTTAATCTGAATATCACATAGGCTTTCATCATATTGCCCCTTTTTTCCCGTTCAAGCGGAATTGAATGTCGCCTTGCGCTTTTCAAGGAAGGCGGTAACACCTTCAACAAAATTGGGATGGGACGCACAGAGACCGAATGTCTCAGCTTCCAGTTGTAGTTGATCGTCGAGCGTGTTGTGGAAAGACTGGCCAAACAAAGCCTTGATGCTGCCTACCGCCGATGCCGGCAAAGCAATGATTTGTTCGACGATTGCCTCAACTTGCGCATCCAACTGATCCGTTGCAACCAGGTGACTGACCAGGCCCCATTCACAGGCCTCCTGGGCCGATACCTTTCTGCCCAGCATCGCCATTTCCAGCGCCTTTGCCGGGCCCACTTTTCGCGGCAGGGCGTAACTGGTTGCGCCGTCGGGGCTGGTAGCGATATTGACGTGCGCGACCAGGAATAATGCGGTCTCATCGGCGACAATAAAATCACAGCATGCAGCGAATCCCACCGCGGCGCCAGCACACGCTCCGCGAACTCTGGCCACTATCGGCTGCGGCATGGTCAGCATGTGTTTGAATATGGGTATTGAAACCCTGACTCTGCGCTCTAACTCCTTACGCCGTTCATCCGATGGCATTTCCAGGACCTGACCAAATCCACTGACGTCCCCGCCGGCCATGAAATGATTACCCGCCCCGGTCAACACCACACAGCGGACACTGTCATCGGCGGCAACCCTGTCAAGGAAAGCCATCATGTCCAGCACCATTTGCGAGGTAATGGCATTCCTGGCCGTGGGACGATTGAAGGTGATACGCGCAACCGGTCCATCGATTGCGGTGAGCAGCTCTTGATCCCGTTTGTGGTCCTGCCCCTGTAGGCTCGGTCTATATGTCATAGAACTGTCCGCGGTTGTAGTGGCTGGGGGTTTGCGAGTGTCTGACAATCCTGTGGATGGCCTCTCCGAGTGAGGCGGGATCATCCAGGGTCGCCTCGGTCTGGGCTCCGTGTCGAATACCTTCCAATACCGCGTAACCACCACCCCAGGCCTCAAAAAAGCGCCCGGTTATATCGCTGGATTCCCTACTTGCCAGCCAAGTGACCAGGGAGGCTACGTAGTCGGGGTTACGACGCGCAAATTGCTCCTCGTTCTGCTCTATCAAGCCGGCGGTCATACGACTCTCGGCACGGGGGGCTATGGCGTTCACTGTCACCCCGATGCGCTTGAGCTCCAGTGCGGCGACTATGGTCATGCTCGCAACACCCGCTTTCGCAGACGCATAGTTTGCCTGCCCCAAATTGCCGAACAGCCCCGAACTGGAGGTGGTATTGATTACTCGGGCGTCAACGGTGTTACCTGCCTTTGATTGAAGACGCCAGTAGTTCGCAGCGTGATGCAGAGGGGCAAACGTTCCCTTGAGGTTAACTTCAACAACCGCATCAAAATCGTATTCTGAGAAATTCCAGAGCATTTTGTCGCGCAGGATACCTGCGTTGTTTATCAGAATATCCAAACCACCAAAAGTATCCACGGCCTGCTCTATCATTTCCTGGGCTTGCTGCCAGTCGGCAACATTGGCGCCATTTGCCACAGCCTGCCCCCCCGCAGTGATGATTTCGTCAACCACCCCCTGGGCGGGGCCAATATCCTGGCCTCGGCCATCCTTTTCACCACCGAGGTCGTTCACTACGACTTTGGCGCCGTTTTTTGCCAGCATGAGGGCATGCGCCCTTCCCAAGCCCCTTCCCGCACCGGTAACTACAGCGACTCTACCTTCACACAAACTCATCCGTTCTCTCCCTTACTCTGTCAATCGAGGCTCGTGCCGGGGTTGCATCAACAATGTTGCATAGCGATACAGTCTGTCGCTACGCGAGCCTCGATTCACTTCTGTTCCCGCGCGGAACAGAACCATGAAGAGATTGCGCATCCCCGAATACTTGCACATCGCATATAGCGCATGCTAGATTACTGGCCGATAAGGTGCAAGCTGCTGAGCGGCGCCTGCGAACCCCGACTTTTCAAGAACCTCCATTTGCATATATGGCCAGAATTTTACACAAATGGGATGAGATGGTCACACGGAGAGAAAAAAGGGGTCAGAGCCCTTTAATCCCTTCGGTTACTCGGCGGGACCTTTCACCTGGGATTGGATTAAAGGGCTCTGACCCCTTTTTTTTTCAAACAAATATAGTCAAATTGCCAACATTTATCTTTTTACAATTATTTTTCATTCTTATATAGTGACAGCTATAGTGCATCCTACAGCTCTATAAATGTTGCGTACTCTTTTACGAGGTATTCCCATGTACAAAATAAAATTACTGACAGCTACTGTCTTGACCTTCTGTTTGATAGTAACCCTTTCACCTGCACAGGCTGCGCTGGAAGAAATCATCGTCACTGCGCAGAAACGTGAAGAATCCCTGCAAGAGGTACCCATGGGTATTTCTGCGTTGTCTTCCGATGCAATTGAAAGAGCAAACATTACCAATCTGGAGGATCTGAGTCTCGTCATCTCCGGCATTAACCTGCAAAATTATGGCGGCTATATCATTCCCGTTGTACGCGGCATGGGTACTCTTGTTCCGGGTGGTGGTGTATACATGGGTACCACAACAACCATAGATGACGTATATATACCGCGGTCCTTTATAACCAATGCCGTCATCGATACGGCCAGCGTCCAGGTGCTGAAAGGCCCACAGGGGGCGCTTCACGGTAGAAATACGATTGGTGGTGCCATCGTGATCGAAACCAGGCGCCCGGAAGTCGGCAGTGATCCCAGCGGTACTTTGAGAGCCGGATATGGTGAACATGACGCGATAGAGTTCAATGCGTATGTGCAGATGGGGTTAACAGAACAAACCGCCTTCAGCCTTGAAGTGTATCATAATGAGCATGACCCGCTGCATGACTTTGCCTCGAATAGTCAGGTACCCGCGGAAGGCGGCATGAATTCCCAGGAAGATTCCGGCTTTACCGGAAAGCTGGTGTTTGAACAAGACAATGTTTCCATGATGGTCAAAGGCTCATACTTTGATCAGACAACCAGCATCAATAACTACTACGGTTTATCTGACCAGGAAATTCCTTCCACAGAGCAAATTCTCCAGCTAAATCCATTACTGGCGCCGGGAGGTCCGATAGACTCATTTGTCAGTCCAGGCCTTAATGCGGCGGCCTTTTCCGCTGCAGGCTTAAGCAGTGGCGAGGTTCTCATGGCCACAATCCTGGGAGCATCAGTGGGCTTGCCTGCCCCTGCTGCTATCGGTATCGCCAGTGGTATCGACTTTTCGCCACCCAGGCTTTTTGACTCACATAGTAATTTAATCAACAGTTGCGATATTCCAGGCGCAGAAGCGGGCGGTGGGATCGTCGGTAACCACAGCAATAATTCTGATTGCCAATCTGGTGGATTTCACAATGTTACGCACGCTTCCATCAGTGGTCATTTGGACATCGACTTTGAACGTTTTACCCTGACGTCGATAACCAGTTACAGCGAAATTGGCTATTTGGGTGCAGCTGATATCGCTAACATCGACCCAAGTAGCCCAGGCGCCGCAACTCTGATCGGACTTGGCTTCGCAAACCTGGGGCTGGGCTTTACCGGCGAGTACGAAAACGAAAATACTCAGCAAGAACTACGTCTGGTATCGAACGAAACCTGGGATTGGGACTGGATCCTCGGTTTTAATTATTTCAATGAAAGTCAACTTCACGCGGTAGATGGCAATTCGTTTGGAGGGTTCTCAATCGCTACCCGTAACGAATGGGAAATGACCTCTTATGCTTTCTATGCCCAGGTCACCTATCCCATTACCAGCAACTTGAGTGTCACGGCCGGTGGCCGCTTGCTGGAAGACGATATGGAATTGCAGGATAACATCAGCGATTTTGTTGCCGCCCCGGCATTTGATGCTGGTTTACTGAAAAGAAAAGATAGCGAAGTAACGTATACCGCCCGGCTGGAATACAAAACAGATAGCTGGATGATATACGGTGGTACCTCGACCGGTTACAAATCCGCCTACCAGAATGCAGACGGCCCGGCGTTTGGGGTTTCCGAACCCGAAGAGGTCACCTCCTACGAGATAGGTTTCAAGTCGGAATGGCAGGATGGCAATCTGCAAGTCAACGGCGCAGTCTGGTACTACGATTATGAAAATCCTCACGTCAGCTTTGTCGACAATGCCGTGGGCGGTCAGGTGGTTTTTAATGTACCAGAAGGTGAACTGTACGGCGCCGAGCTTGATCTTATCGGCAACGTCAACGAAAACCTGGGCTGGTTCGCGAATATGACTATCCTTGATACCGAATATAAAAGTGACTCAACATTGTTCAATGCCGGTATAGGCAGTACGATCCTGGCGGCAACAGGAGGGAAAGAATTTGCCGGGGCGCCGCCTTTCGCCATGACAGCCGGGCTGGATTACCGGGTGCCGATTGTTAGCACGGGTGATTTGTCTATCGCGCCTTCTGTAAGGTATGTCAGTGGTATCTGGTTTGATTCAGAAAATCGCGTCGGTTCTGGTGGTGCAGACGATGACGGTTATGTCATTGTAAACCTGAATATGCAATACAGACCGAACAACAGCAACTGGAAACTCGGCATTTACGCGAAGAACCTGGCTGATGAGGAATATTTCAAATCAGCCCTGACGGCCAATGGTTTCTTTTTAGCTGGTGTACCGGGTGATCCGAGACAGGTTGGCGGTTACGTCACTTACGACTTCTAGCCGCGATTCGAGTGCGGTATAAGGGTAAAAGCCATCAGAATTACCACTGATGGCTTTTTTTTCTGTTGGTGTTTACGGCAAGGTTGAATGATTGTTTGCCCATGGGTCAGAAGCAGTGGCAAATATTGCAAGGAAAATTACGGCAATATACTCGAATAACTTTTAGGAGGAAGTATGGAAATTGTTGGGGGCGGTAAAGTCATTGAACTGGGACCAGAACATGAAGGACCTCATGAAATTGAGGAGCATGAGTTCTTTCAGGAAAGTGTCGTTCTCGTCTGGTGGGACTTCGAAAATAGTATCGGTGGTTATCACAGGATAGGGCACGAGCCAAACTGGCGTGATGGGCCGCATATCAACCTGTTCAACAATCTTTTTTCCCCCGAGTGGATTTACAAGAATACTTCGTTCGTCCCGATGCAGGATCGAGACAGGTTTGAGAACGGGTTTGGCTGTGGAGATGCCTGCCGGTTTGAGTTCAAGAATGGGCAGGCTCACTGGACCATCAAGGATACTGACGTCTCGGCTGAACTGGTGGTATCTGATACGCATCCACCTGTGGATATTTATCCCAGGGGCGGCTCACTGGGTGATGTGGCTCCAAATCATATGGAAGTCGGCAGCACCATTGGCGGAAGTGTGACGATCAAGGGTAAAGACTATGCGGTTAACGGGCTGGCCTTCAGGGACCATGGCTGGGGTGTCCGTATTTGGGAGGCCTTCGTTTGCCATCGCTGGATTGCCGGGACATTTGGACCGGGTCAGTCCATTTTGGCCTTGAGTTTTATGGGGGCCGACAATGTGATTAACGAATTCGGTTGTGTAATCAGAGACAACAAACTGATTTATGCGAAGGATGTCGATGTTCTTGTTTATCTGGAAGCGGATGGGTTAACCCACCGGGGCGGCCATCTGAAGATGGAATTGACCACAGGGGAAGTAATGGAGATTGAGTGTGAGGTACTGCAAAAGGGTGTAGTGACCTACATACATGGCTATGCGGTGGTGGATACGATGTGCAGGATGACCTGTGGTGACCAGGTTGGATTTTGTGATCTGGAGACTGCAAACAATGCTCAGCGCGGACGTTATCGACCCTACACAGCCATTAACGCCATAGAAAAAAATGGCTTGCATGGCGTGTAAATTATAAATTAAAGGGGTCAGAGCCCTTTAATTACAACCGGTGTAACCAATTAAAGGGGTCTAACCCAATTAAAGGGGTCTGACCCCTTTAATTGCCTTTAATTGAAGGATGGCGTCTCATCATCTGACGACCTACCGCAAAAAAGCTAATCTGCGGATTTTATCCTTTCAGCTTCCGCAATCTTGCTGTTGAGCTGCGTGCATAAAATAGGCATGTAATAGAATCCGAGCATGGTGTACTTGATCGGCGTGTTGTCCTGGCTATCCAGACAATGAATGGAATTCAATGCGCCAATGAGGTTGAGCACCAATTTGGCGACATTGGTGTAGGCCATGCGGTATTCGGAGATAGTTCTGCCGGTTCCCTCTCTATAGCGTCGAAGAAATTCCCCAATATCCATAACGTTACTCAGGGAGAGTTGCGTCCAGACAATATCATCGGCAGGGTCACCGAGGCGACTTGTTTCCCAGTCAAGAATGGCGGAAATTTGATTGCCGTCGAATAGTAAATTATTAAAAGAATAATCCATGTGCAGGATAACCGGCGGCTCATCACATTCGGGAATATTCTTTTTTAACCACGTAACAGCCCGAATCAAATCCGGAGTGGGTTTAATCCCCGTTCGTTCAATTTCATTGGGTATAAATACATTGACATAGTGTTTCGTCGTTTCATAAATCGTTTTGTGGGGCAACCATTCGCTCAAATGGCTCTTGATTGCCAGCGGGTCCTCCCTGTCCAGCAGCAGATTGTGCATTTTGTAAAATGTGGACAGCATGGAATCGACAAGCCCTTCCGGTAACTGCTCGGAGCTGCCCATGCTGGCCCCTCGAATCCTTCCTGGAGATTTGTTGGAAACGATAAAATTACAGTCAAAATGGCTTGTGTCTTGCTCTAGCCAACGCGTTTTGGCAACAGGCAATCCCAGTTTATCCATCAGTTGAATCATGTAATATTCGCGAGTGACGTCGCAGCCGTCGTAGTGAAGAAGTTTGACCGGCACATCTGCGCGCATCACCAGGGATTGCTTCCCATTGACACTGTCCTCGCAATCGAAAAGGACGGTTTGCTTTGAAAATCCACCATGCAGCGAGGTGAAATCCCTGATTTCAAGCCCCCGCCATTGCGGATTCTTTTTCTGCAGGTAAGCCTGTAGTTTCTCCCGTGTAATTTCCAGTCTTGCGGACTTGGGCGGATAGACCACCTGATTGGCGCGCCGGCTATAAAGTGAGGTTTCCCAGTCGGAGAGCCGGACCAGATAATCCTTTTCTTCCGCCGAGCGCTGTTCTTCCAGGTGGCTGACCAGCTCGGCCAATGCCTGGTGCAGATGTTCAATTTCGTTATCGAAAATCTCAGGTGAACTCGCCTCGCTGAGATCTTTTCGTACGTTGGAAGGTTCCACTACGCCACCCAAGCGGGTGACAATTTGTTCTCCTTCACTCAGAAGCAGCTTGCCTTTATTGATATAGTCCAGATAAAAGCCGGTTTCTGTTTGCAGCATTAATTCATTTAGCAACAAATCGGCGGATTCCAGCAGGTTCTGATATTCCGGATTATCCGTGCTCAGATTTATGCTATTCATGGCGCTACGGATCTGTTTCATCAGTTGGAGAGGCTTTGGCATGCGTGCTCCCTGAAAAAGTCATTATGATATCGCTAAAAATCAGCTCTTAGTAAAAGGGGTCGGAGTCATGACTCCGACCCCTTTTACTCGCTGGCCCCTCCAGGCCGCTATATCCGGGCCGGTGGAAACTTCAGCATCTCGAAGCCGGAAAAACCATCGGCGCAGTTGGCATTGAGCGCGAGATGCACCGGGCCAGAGCCGTTACGGGCGTTGCAGGAAATCTCCGCATCGCAATAGCCCCGCATGCCATGTCCCTCTACCTCGCACATCATCTCCACCATCACCACATTGCCGCGCTGGAATAGAACCCCGGCTTTGGCGGTCAGTTCAAGATGGATTTTCTCTCCATTTTCCAGGCTCATGCGGACCTGACCACCGCGATGTGTGAGCCCGTCCGGTTCCAGGTAGGCAATCACGTCGATTTCTGTCGCTCTCACCAACTCGCCCTCGCGCACCACATAACCCACGCGCACCAATTTACCGGTGGGCGCCTGCGCGGTGATGGCCGCAAATGAGAGGGGCTCCCCAAAACTGCCTGTGAACCAGCGATGGTTGAGCATGCCCTGTTCCCAGTCACGAATCCCCCAACTGTGGTCGCGGTAACCCAGGCCGTCAACGAGAATGGCCTGGCCGCGATAAGCCACCTCGCCGGTGACCCGGCCGGCCACTTCGAAATGGTGGGGGAATCGCTTCGCGGCCAATTCATCCCCAGGCGGAAAGGGGTCCACAAGGTCGAAGAAGTCTCGGCACTCCAGCCGGGCGCTCAGTTCGCCATCATCTATCAACCAGATGGAGGCATTGTCCTCGAACAGGCAGCGGAGCCGCTCGCGTGCGCCGAAACCGTGGGCATATTCGTCCTCCGTTAAGAGTGGCATATCGGTGCAGCAGCGATACTGCCAACCGGATTGGCTGAATAGATAACTCCAGATGACTGCGCGGCCACCCCGATTATTGGGCTCGTGACCAATCCGGTGCCAACCTCCGATACCCTGGTTGCGATCGTACCAGTGCAACAGGGTGCTCTCCTGCCAAATGGTTTCCTCGCCGGCCTGATGGCGAAGCTCATCGCGAGGTGTAAAAGGGGACTGCGATTTGGACATTTCCCGGTTCATTGGCATTCGACCTGAATTCTGGCATTATACTGCATTTTCTATAGCGTGCGCTATAGGAAGAGGTGGTTATGTCAGATGTCACCGCGTTAATGCTCAGGGCAGTCAGCGAGCAACTGAAGCAACAGATTGTTCCGAACCTGACTGCCGCTGACGCCATCGAGAGAGCGACACTATCGATCCAGGTTCTCGAGCATCTGGCCGCTGATTTCGATACACTCGCGCAGGTGGCGGTCGACTACACGCCTGAATTACGTGGTCGGTTGACAGAGGCGCTCGCATCCCTGCCGCGAGAGACTTTCCCGGAACTACTCGATAGCTGGCGCAGCCGATTGGGTGAGATAGCGCCTGAAACGGACCTGGCTTGCCAACGTGAAATTCGCGCGCTACGCGATCTCTCATCGCAGATTCTACGGACCTGCGCCGATCAATACGATGCCTTGCCGGAGGGCGACACACAAGCTGCAATTTCAACGGTTGCAGTAAGCCTGGGTACTCAGGACAAGCGCCTGCTGGACGCTGTTGCCGCAGCCCGGTCCGCACAGCTAAACAAGGGGCAGGGGAACAACGCCAGGCAGGGTACCGAATCCGCCACCCCAGCCAGCGTCGACCTCACCCCTGAAGCAGTAACCGCCTACCTGCGCCGACACTACCCGGACTCTCCCGGTATTCAGGCCACCCAAGTGGAGTCAATTCCGGGCGGCAGGTCAAAAAAAACCTGGTTTATTTCGCTGGAGAATACCGAGGCGCTCCCTGCGGATTTGGTCATGCGCCAGGATTATCAATTGCATTACGAGGGAACCAAGGTTCGGGATGAATACGAGCCTCTGCTCAAATTTTCAGGGCTCGGACTGCCGGTGCCGGCGCCGCTGCTGCTGGAATCAGAAGAGACCAGCCTGGGGCAGCCTTTCCTGTTAATGGAAAGGCTTGAAGGTTCGCCCCCAGGCAGCTATTTTGGGTTGCGCGATAAATGTCCCGGCGCATTCGCCGACCTCGCCAATACCCTGGCGAAGATACATCAGGTAAACCCTGCTGAACTCGGCTTTACTTCTGATGGGGCGCCGGAGCAGAGCCTGTCGCGCCTGATAGACAGCTACCAGGAAAAATGGCGGACCAATTCCAACAAGCCGTCACCGATCATCGACTACGCTTACTCCTGGGCGAGACAACTGTGCCGTCAGGGTCCGGGTGGAGTCGTGGTTGTACACGGTGACGTGGGACCTCACAATATGCTGGTGGCGAACGACCGGCTTACCGCCTTGCTGGATTGGGAATTCTCTCACCTGGGCGATCCCGCCGAAGACCTGGGAATCGCCAGGGTATATGCCGAAGACGTCATGACCTGGGATGAATTTATCCGTCTGTACAGAGAGGCCGGCGGCCCGCCGGTACCGGAGCGTAGAATTGAATTGGCAATGGTCCTGCACTTTCTGAAGGGCGCCCGTCTGGTGGCGGTATCAGGCCGCAATTTCGAGGAGGGCTGGACCAGCGAATTCATCAAGGGCGCCACGGCATTTAGCGGTTTGAGACAGATTGAACTCATTGTTGCCTCGCTGCTTCAACGATTCAAGGCAATTGCTTGATCCGGGCCGCCTCACTCTTATCGTGCAATCTCATTGGCCGCCCTTCGTTTTTGGATAAAGATATTGATGCAGCGCGCCATGGAGCAAGGTTCCTGAATGTATTCCTTCGGACTTCCGAACCTGTGCAGGCTATTTCGGTTACATTCTTCCATCACTCTGTAGCGAATGCTAAGCTTGGAGCGATAACATGAAATCTCTGGCCTGAACAGGCTTGCGGGACGAGACCCCGATATACCCTGAATCAGGCAATTTTAAAAAGGATTTCCCAATCGAGTGTTTTCCCTATCGCACATTCATAACCTTCACCAATACGGACACGTTTCATGAACAAGAACAAGCTTGTGGATAAGATCGACCACCATTTCATCAACATAGCCCAGTGGTCTATTGCTAACCGCATTTGGGTGATCCTGTTTTGTATTCTGCTTCTGCTTAGCGGCGGCTACTATACGACCAAGGTACGATTTGACGGAAGCCTGCAAGGTTTTTTCGCCGAGTCGGACCCTGTCTATACTGCTTACAAAGAATACCTGTACGATTTTCTCTCGGATGAAGTCACTTACATCATGTACCGTGCGCCGGATAAAGAGCATGGTCCCTTTGATATTAATGTCATGAAAACCATAGGCAACTTGACAACGGCTCTTGAAGATGAAGTTCCCTTTGTGCGTGAGGCCACAAGTCTGACGAATGTAGAGTTTCTTTTTGCCGAAGGTGAAGACGAACTCATCGTCGATGAACTTATGCTCGACTTTCCGGATACCCAGGAAGAACTCCTGGCCATCAAGAAAAAAGTCATTTCCAAGCCTGTGTATGTGGATTACCTGATTAACAGCACAGGAGAATACGCCGCTATCTATCTGGAAATGGCGAAAGCCAGCCCGGACCCGTTAGAAGAAATCATTTACGACCCGGAAAAAGGTGACGTACTGGAAAATATCTACCCACAGGTCAGCTACCACAAAGTTGTAGAAATATTGGAACGCCCTGAATTTGCCGATTCCGGCATTGAATTCTACCTGACAGGCGATGTCCCCATGAATTCGGTGTACAACTACATGTACATGGGAGACAGCTCCAAAATTAGCCTCTATACCCTGCTTATTATCGCCATAATTTCATTTCTCCTGCTGAGAACCAGCCTTGTTGGGTTGTTGGCCCCTATGGGCGTGGTTGTGCTCAGTGTTTTTATGATGCTCGGTTGTGTTGGGTTAATGGGTTGGAGCGTGGGTTTATTTATTACCATGGCGCCGTCACTTATCTGTGCCATCGGTGTTGCTCAGGCTGTTCACATCCTGCAGGAGTTCCACCGTTCCAAAGCCCATCACGGTGATCGCCGTCGGGCTGTGAAAGAGGCCATAAAAAAGGTGGGCGGCCCCTGCATGCTGGCCGCTGTCACCACCGCGGCGGGCTTTCTGGTTATGGGGGTTTCCGAGCTCAGGGGGCTGGCGGAGTTTGGTATTTACTCAGCCATTGGGGTGATCTTTACGTTTATCCTGTCAATCACCCTGTTGGTTGTTTTTCTGGCGAGAGGCAAGCCCCAAAGTGAATCTGAAATGGATTACGGCCCTATTCCACCCAGCGATCTAAAAGGGGTGAATCCGCTGGTTGGCTCAATGGTTTCCGGCTCAATCAAGCTGAATGAAAAACACCCGAAACTGGTGTTAACGGGGTTTGCCGCTCTTTTTATCTGGGCATTTATCGGACTCGAAAAACTGAGTGTTGATTTCAACTTTATGGATGAGTTCAAAGACTACGTACCCTGGAAACAGGCCACGATCAAGGCCGACAAGGAAATGGGCGGCATCATGAGTGTTACCTATGTTATCGAGACCAACAGGGAAGATGGCGCAAAAGATGTGAAGCTTTTACAGGCCCTGGACCAACTTCAAGCCTATGCGGAAAGCCTGCCGTATGTGAAGAAAAGCTTCTCGATGGCAGATTTTGTGAAAGACCTTAATCGCACCTTCCACAATGATGATCCAGCTCACTACAGTATTCCTGACAATCAGGAACTCGTCTCGCAATATCTTCTGGTCTACGAGGTCTCGGGAGGCGACCAACTCTTTGAAGTTGTTACCCCTGACTTTTCACGCACTGTGCTTGAAATGCGCGTAGTAATGACAGACGCCTCAAACATTCGAGATATCATCGACAAAATTAATGCCTACGAGGCGGAAAATCCTTTGCCCGGTGCTGAATTAAGGGAAAGTGGCATTGGTTGGTTATGGGTGAGAATCGCCGATTATATTGCCAGCACACAGTATTTTGCCTACAGCTTGATTTTCGTCATCATCGCCCTGGTGATGTGTATTGCCTACGGCTCAATCAAAGTAGGATTACTCAGCATGATTCCCAACCTGACTCCTGTTGTCATTACCCTGGGGGGTATGGGCTGGTTCGGCGTTCACCTGGACTACATGAAGCTGTTGTTGGCTACTATTGCCATAGGCATTGCAGTTGATGACACGATTCATCTGGTTACGCGATTTCGCTCCCGTTATCTTGAACTTGGAGATTATACAGAAGCAATGAAGGCCTCACTTAAAGACGTGGGGCCTGCACTGGTGATCACAACAATGATTTTGATCGGGGGGTTCGGAGGCTACCAGTTTACCGACCTTCAGGTCTTGAGCACATTTGGCATCTTGCTTTCTTCAACAATTGGTTTGGCTCTGCTTGCAGACTTGCTGCTAATGCCGGTACTACTGCAAACGCTCAAACCCTTTGGCAAGGAAAAGAACTGGGTGGCGCCGCTGGCAGCCGCCGCCGGTAAGTCATGAGTGAGACCACTGCCAATCCCTGTAATGCCGGGTTAAAGGAGTAATCCATGAACAGAGTTGTTGGAATTACGTCACCACCTGAGGACGGGCAGGGCACCTCCACAGGCTAGAGAATAATGGCCAGACTACCCTGGGGTTTCAGTGAATCGTTATCGAGGCAGACACGCTTGCGGCGGATTTTGAAAAGACCGTCTGTCCGGACCAGGTCGTAATGAACCGTACCGACATAGGTAGACAGTTCCCCACGTCTGAAGCGGTACACAACAAGATTATTGGTGACCCTGATTTCAGTACCATTTTCGGACAATATACTTACATTGCTTACCATATGCCGAATTCTGGAGCGGGGGCTTTCAGCGTAGGCGTCCTTGCGCATCATACGTTCAGCTCTCGCATTGAGAGTCTCCCTGTTGTCGACGATAAGGAACAACTTTTCTGTAGTATCGATAGTTTCGGGATTTTCCGCATTGAGTGGCGGTACCAGATATTCCCCATCATCGGTAAACAGTGACTGCCATTCTTCCAGTTGCCACGTGTCGAGCAAGCTTGCCTCCCGGTAAATAAAAGCTTCTATGGCGTGTTGTAGCGCTGAGTCGATTTGTGTTGCCTGGCTCATGGTGTATTCCTCGATTATTCCAGCGTCTCGGCGCCACCGAGAATACGGTCCCACTGTGACCACCAGGCCCTTTCCTGACTTTCATCAAGCCAGGCGCCGCTTGATCTTGTGCGGTCGCCGGCAGGGACTTCTTCGGTTGCCATACCCTTGGAGAAATCCAGCCATTTATCGGGGGTGGTGTAGTAGCCCGCCTTGATTCGATCAAACAATTCAAAGTCATCCGGGTGGGCAAAACCGGCGGGACCGACAAAGCTCAAGTGGCTGCGTACACGTACATCGCGGATCTGTTCGGGTTCACCGACCCCCCCCAGCGTCCAGATGTTCATGCGCAGGGTGTCCACCGTGTCGGGATACACCGTACGCAGAGACAGTGAGACGTTATCGGTGACCACCAGGTTGGGAAATACCACCATATTTCTGTTCACGTCGGCGATACGCGCACCGCGTTCCTCGCCAAATTGCTCCAGCAATTCTGCCCTTTTTGCTTCTATTAACGGTTTGGAATCCTCTCCGAACGCAGGGATCCAGCCGGCGACGGGACGGCCCAGGGCGAGTGGATTTTCCCAATAACAATGCCCGTTACCCAGACCTGCGCCAAGACCTGCGGTCATGGCGCCAGACACGTCAATTCCGCCGGTCCTTCGAATGGAATATTCAAAATAACTGCTGTGCAGGATGGGCGCATGGTAGGTGTCGACAAAGTTGTCAGTTACCAGTTTCCAGTTTCCCCCGTTGAACATCAGTTGCTCGCCCTGGAGAACTTCCAGACCCTCTTCAAATTGATCGACCATCAAGTCGAGGATTTCTTTTGTGTCTGCCAGGTACGTTTCCAGATCAACGGCATTGGTGTTGTAATTCACGAAATAGAGACCGCGGTAGTGGTCCAATCGCGGGACTTTCCTGAGATTAAAGCGACCGTCCTTATTGATAGTATCGCAGTAGCCGCCGGTGCTACCGGTAGAGCGCAACTCTCCGTCACTGCCGTAAACCCAACCGTGATAGGGGCAACTGAAAACATTCTTGTTGCCGCGCTCCTCGACGGCCAGGCGTGGTCCGCGGTGGGAACAATAGTTGTAAAACGCATGTACCTTGCCTTGTTTGTCGCGGTTAAAAATCAGGTTGTAGCCGCCGACGTGGCGGGTAACAAAATCCTTGTTATTGGGAATTTCGGATTGGTGACCCAGGTAAAGCCAGCACTTGTGAAAAATCAGCTCGCGTTCTTTCTCAAAGGCTGCCGGGTCATTGTAGGCTCGTTGATTGATTTCAAATCGGTTCTCACTTGCATCGATGAACAGGTATTCAGTCAGCGCTTCCGAACTGGTTTTCGGGCGTAACGCGGTATCTGCAGTTAGCATGGAGCCCCCCCTAAAGAGATATGGTTAATCACTGAATGATAGCAGTTTTTTCATTTCAGTTTGGACTATGGCCACTGACCATGGTGCACTTTGCAACCGTGAAAAAGTTGAACAAACAGGAATAACTCATTGATAGACATGAACTTTCACAACAACCTCAAGCGATCGGGCGCCATGTGCCCGGAGGGTGCAATATGCGGGTTAGTCTGCGTTTCGAGCAGTAGCCCGTTTTTTTGAGCGATAGAATTTCCTGGCAAGCATGACTCCAGCAGAAAAATTAGCCTCTTCCTTGACCAGGGGGCTGTCTGCATTCTCTGCGCCGGAAAGGTCGTAGTAGCGGATAAAGCCTCCCAGATACCAGTTTTTGAAACTGCGAGTCATGCTGAATGACAATCGGGAAGCGGTGTATCCCGCACCAGCCTTGAAGTAGCTCCGCTGTTCCGTTATGTATGGGGTGTCTACATCATAGAAATAGCCGTGGTTACTGCGGTCCGAAAACTCGGCGCCCAGGGATGTGGTAAGTTTCCAACCGCGCCACTTCTGCCGATAGACCAGGGCCGGGTTGGAAATCCACCCCTGGTGACGCAAGGAAAAATTATCTACCGAAAATGTTGCTCTCAGCGGCAGTTCCAGGCTCAGGCTACGTGAACCTTGTTCCCTCCGGTAAGGGGTATAACGAACAACAGGTCCTGCTTCCAGTAGCAGGTCCAGGTCCGGCATTCCTTCCCGGGCGCGATTGTCTTCGCTGTCCACGGGCAGGCCGCCGCCCAGACTGATGCTGAGATCCAGCCGATCGTTATCAAACAGAATGGTCTTTATCCCGGAACGGTCTGTCCGTACATACTTGCCCCGGTAAACGAAATAGGGCACGGGCAACAGCAAGCTGAAATCCTGGTCAGCTCCCAGATAATGGGGTGAGTGATAACTGCCGGCGCCAATTCCCAGTTCGTACAGGGGTAGTTCTTCCGCTGTTGACAGGGAAGAGAATGACAAAGTCAATACAATCAGTACTGGAAGGCGACGTTTAGCCCGAAAACTGGAAATGCCTGTCATCGTAGCCTGAGACGCCAATCAGCGATGAGTGCTAGTCACACATCTGAAGTATGATCTGTTCTGGATATTCACGATGCTTGTCGGTGATGGAGTCGACAATGTCCAAGGTAAATTTCAAGGGGAAAACCTCAGGGAGGGGTGCAGGGCAATTCTTTCATACCGGATAACTCGCTGTCCACTAAGCCTAAAAATGAAACGCAGAGTCGGGCAATTCTTACTGACGAGAGTAGCCTGGCACGGGCTCGGTGTCGTTCCGGGTACCAGGGGTGAAGTGTTACAGGTGCAAACGTAACCCGCATATCTCACCTGTGGAGGCGATGATCGCGCACATACCCCATGTACCGTAGCAGAGTTTTGGGTACCATTACGGATTTTGGGTAAACGGCACGGAGTGGTGATGAGCGACAGGATATTGCGTATCGGCGGCGCCAGCGGATATTGGGGCGACGCCGCGAGGGCCACGCCACAGTTGCTGAATTCGCCGCGGCTGGACTATATCGTGTACGACTACCTGGCCGAGATTACCATGTCCATCATGGCCAGGGCGCGGGCCACGGATGAGCGCAAGGGCTACGCCGTGGACTTCGTCAGCGCTGCCATGCAACCCAATCTGGGCCTCATTGCGGAACGCGGCATCAAGGTGATTTCCAATGCCGGCGGGGTGAATCCCGAGGCCTGCGCCGCCGCCTTGCGCGCGGTTATTGCCGAACAGAACCTGGAGTTGAAAGTTGCCTGTGTGTTGGGCGATGACCTGATGCCGATAAGGGAAGAAATACAGGCGGCGGCGCCTGTTGAGATGTTCTCCGGAGAATCCTTCCCTGCCCTGGGAAAAGTACAGAGTATCAACGCCTACCTCGGCGCATTCCCCATTGCCCGTGCGCTGGAGCTGGGGGCGGATATCGTTGTTACCGGCCGCAGTGTCGATAGCGCGGTGACCCTCGGCGCGTGTATCCATGCTTTCGGCTGGGGCAGGGATGACCTGGATCAACTGGCCCAGGGCTCGCTGGCGGGGCATATCCTGGAGTGTGGCGCACAAGCCACGGGGGGCAATTTCACCGATTGGGAACAGGTTCCCGAAATGGCCAATATGGGCTATCCCATTGCCGAAGTCCGCGCTGACGGCTGTTTTGTCTGCACCAAACCCGCGAATACCGGCGGCCTGGTCAGCGTTGGTACGGTCAGTGAGCAGATGTTGTATGAAATCGGCGACCCACAGGCCTACATGCTGCCCGATGTGGTATGTGATTTCTCCACCGTGCACCTGCGCCAGTTGGGTGCTGACCGGGTTGAGGTAAGCGGCGCCACCGGCCGTCCGGCTCCCGACTCTTACAAAGTCAGCGCTACTTACGCGGACCAGTTTCGCGGCGGCACCTATATGACTTTCTATGGCGAAGACGCAGACAAAAAAGCGCGCGTCTTCGGTAAAGCTGTACTGAGCGCCGCCGCTACTGTGTTTCAGCAATCAGGTATGCCTGGCTTCAGTGAAACCAGTATTGAAATCCTCGGTGCTGAGTGCCAGTACGGTGATTTCGCGGGTATCCAGGGCAGCCGCGAGGTGGTGCTGAAGTTGGCCGCCAAGCACATGGACTCAAAGGGCATCAGCATCATGCTACAGGAGGCGGTGGGGCTCTCCCTGGCGGCGCCGCCGGGGCTGTCGGGGTTTGCCGGCGGCCGGCCCAAGCCCTCTCCGGTGGTACGGCTGTTTTCCTTTACCATTGACCGCAGCCAGGCGCCGGTGCAATTGGAAATCGACGGGCGTATGTACGCTTGCGATGAAACCTGCGGTGAACCTTTCGATGAGGGCAGTATCAGCAGAGCACCTGTGCCGATGGCCGAAATGGAGGGAGAAACGCGCCAGGTTCCTTTGGTGGCGCTGGCCTGGGGCCGCAGCGGGGATAAAGGCAACAAGGCCAATGTCGGGATCATTGCCCGGAAGCCCGAATTTCTGCCGTATATTTGTCATGCGCTGAGCGAGCAGGAAGTACTCGCACGCTTTGCGCATTTCCTGGAGAATGACAACGCGGGGGCAGTGCAGCGCTTCCTGCTTCCCGGCTCCAACGCCGTGAACTTTCTGTTGCACGATGTGCTCGGCGGAGGTGGCGTCGCCAGCATCCGCAATGACTCCCAGGGAAAGGGCTATGCGCAGTTGCTGCTGTCCTGCCCGGTCACCGTTCCTGCCGGCATCGCCGAAGATCTTTCATGAGTATTTTCAGTTCAAGGGTCAACCCCCCGAATCCGCGGTCCGAGGGGGCGCAGTTGCGGGGCTTGCGTTTGGGCCAGTTCGCCCCCCGGACCAGGGCGCTGTTCGCCCGGGAAACGATAGACAGGCTGCAAGCGCATGAGTAGTGAACTTGCCCACGATCCTGATATTTCCGGGGGGGAGGTACGCCGGGAGGGCAGGGCGGCAAGACCGAAAGATGCGGCCACGCTGATTATTGTCCGGCGGGATTCGAAAACGCCGAAAATTTTGATGGGCAGGCGAGCCGCGGGGCACAAGTTCATGCCCAACAAGTTTGTTTTTCCCGGAGGCAAGGTCAACCCCGGTGACGGGCGCTTGCGCCCACCCCGCGATTTACACCCTTTGGTCATGCAACGGTTGCAGCGCAGTTCCACTGAAACCAGGGCCCGGGCGCTGGCCCTGGCCGCCATTCGGGAAACCTTTGAAGAAACCGGTCTGACTCTCGGCGAGCCGGGCGCCCCAACGCTTGCGACCCGTTCGCCCCATTGGCGCGGGTTTTTGAAATTTGGCATTAATCCCAGGCTGGACACACTACAATTGATTGCCAGGGCTATTACGCCCCCCTATCATCTGCGCCGCTTTGATGCCCGCTTTTTTATGGCGGACGCAGAGTTGATTCAGGGTGATGTTCGTGAACAGCCAGCCGGTTCCGGGGAATTACTGGAATTGCATTGGGTCAGTGTAAAGGATGCGGAGGAGTTGAAGATTCCTAATATCACCCGGGTGATACTGGCGGAGGTTGAGCGCCGAATCCGGGAGCAACCTGGTCCCGGCGACACCGGGCCATTCATACATTACCGACACGGCAAACTGGTACTGGACAGGATCTAGCCCGCATGTTGCACCAGTGGATGCGATGATCGCGCAGGATTTTACGTTGGGACGCGGGCCATGTGCCCGAAGGGTGCTGGCGACCGAAAGCATAGTGGTGACTATGGTTGAGGGAGCATGGCCGCGTCCCGACGTACAAGGTGCCCGAAGGGTGAAAGACCAGCGAGGGCGCATCCAGCGCACTTTGCAACCTTGATAAAGTTGAACTAACAGGAATATCTCATTGATAGACATGAACTTTCACACCAACCTCAAGCGATCTGGTGCCATGTGCCCGGAGGGTGCAATATGCGGGCTAGATTGGCGGCGAGCCAGTTATCGGGTCCGGCGCCTGGCAGCATAGGGGTTATTTTGTGATTTCGCCGGGGCTCTGCGTTGTTTGATTTGTTCTTTGGCATTGTCATGCCCATTGGCCTGATCATTATCATGGCCGGCATGGGCATGACTCTTGACCTGGCGGCATTCAAACGCGTGTTCACCGTTCCTTTGCCCATAGTTGCCGGCCTGAGCGCACAAATGCTGTTGTTGCCCCTGGTGGCGCTTGGTCTGGTGCTGTTATTCGATGTGGACAGCATGATCGGTCTCGGTTTGATCCTGTTGTCCGCCAGTCCGGGTGGGGTGACCTCAAACGCCCTGACTTACGTGGTAAAGGCGGATGTGGCTCTATCCATATCGCTGACCGCGATAAACAGCTTGTTGATCAGCGTGACACTGCCGGTAGTATTGTTGATTGGCGCTCGGATGATTGATGCTTCCCTAAGCACAGATATCGATCTCCCGTTCAGCAGGATGATTGGGCAACTACTCGGGGTAACCGTGTTTCCCATCGCCACAGGTATGTTGCTGAGAAAGTTTCTGCCGAATTTTGCGCACCAGTCAGAACCCTTTATTCGCGTTTTCAGCGTGGTTTTGCTGGCGTTGATGTTGATCATTCTATGGTTCACCGAATACCAGTTGTTCCTCGGCAATGCCCGGCAAGTCGGTCTGCTGATATTCTGCCTGTTGATGATCACCATGGGTCTTGGCTATGGCTTGGCCGGCGCCTTGTCATTACCTGAGCCGCAACGTTTCACCATTTTGTTGGAAGTGGGTATTCAGAATACCGTCTTGTCCGTGTATGTAGCGGCCAATATCCTGGAAGACAAGGCCCTGGCGGTAGTACCGAGTACCTATGGCATGTTGATGATGTTGCCCGTAGCCGCGCTGATGTTGGGGCGACACTGGAAGTTAACCCGGCCCGCGTCATGAGTGAAGTGTTGGATGCCACACGGCTGGCGCTGTTTCCGGCTGCCGATGCGAATTCGTCCCTCACTGGGCAAGCTGTTGTCGTGGAAGGCGTATTCCTTCTCGCCGTAGCTGCGGATTACTGATCGATGAAGGTCTGAGGACTTCCGATGGCTTTACAGCGGATTTGGGAGCCAATATCGATAGGCTCGATTGAGGTAAAAAATCGGGTTGCCCGTGCGGCCAACACCACCTCGATGATGCCGAATTCCCTGAATGATGATTTCATTGCCTATCACCGGGCGCGCGCCCGGGGCGGAGTAGGCCTGAGTATCCTTGAAGCCGGGTCGGTACACCCCAACTCTCAGATTGCCTACCTGATAGACGACAGCGCACAACAGTGCTTCGAACAACTCATGGCCGCGGTCCGGCCTTACGGAATGCGGGTATTTCAGCAACTTTGGCACGGCGGGCACAATATGGGCGGCCGTGATGGCGCCATGCCCTGGGCGCCCTCGGCAACCCCAAGCGCCTTGTCGGGTATCGTCGGAGTGCCTATGGGCCGGGCCGACATCGAAGAACTGATCGCGGCTTTTGCCCTTGCAGCGCAGCGTTGCCGCGACGCCGGGCTGGATGGTGTTGAGATACATGCCGGTCACGGATATGTAATACAGCAATTCCTGTCTCCGTTAACCAACCGGCGTGAAGACGGCTATGGCGGCAGCCTCAGCCACCGAAGCCGATTCCTGAAGGAAATACTGGCTGCAGTTCGCGTCGCCGTTGGTGCGGAATTCACAGTCGGTGTGCGGCTGAGCGCCAGTACCGCGGTTGGTGGCGCTGGGGTCGAAGACATAACCACGGTTGCCGCGGAACTGGAAACAGAGGGTTTGATCGACTTTCTCGATATTAGCTACAGTGATTATTTTCGAATGTCCGGTATGGCGCCGACGATGGCGGTGGCCAGTGGTTACCAGTTGCCGATCAATCGGCCCATTGCCGCGTCAGTTTCGGTTCCTCGATTAGTAACCGGCCGTTACCGCACGCTGGAGGAAGCTGAGCAAGTTTTGCGCGAGAACCAGGCAGACCTGGTCTCCCTGGTGCGCGCTCATATTGCAGACCCGGATATTGTGCGCAAGACCCGTGCCGGCAGAGTAGATGATGTGCGTCCTTGTATTGCCTGCAATCAAGGGTGTATCGGTGGTTTGCTGCAGATCGGCAAAATGCAATGCACGGTCAATCCCGCGGCGGGATATGAGGCTTCACTGGACGAGGAACTGATTGGGAATGCGCCATCCGCCAAGAGAGTCTTCGTGGTTGGCGGCGGTCCTGCGGGGATGGAAGCCGCACGCGTGGCTGCTTTGCGGGGCCACCAGGTAATACTCGCTGAAGCAGCCGCAAAACTTGGCGGCAAGGTGGACGTGGCCAAACGAGCCCCGCATCTGCAGATCCTGGCTGATCTGCTCGCCTGGCAGGAAAGGCAGATCTTCGCCCTGGGTGTTGAGGTACGCCTGAATACATTTGTTGAAACAGAAGAGGTATTGGCTGAACAAATTGATGCGCTGATTATCGCGACCGGCGGCGCAAATCCCGGTGATGGGCGGCAGGCGCGGATTCCGGGCGAGTTGCCGTATGGTGTTGACTCGCCGAATGTCATGACTCCCGTCGAACTGTTAACCGGGCCCGCCCAAGCCATGACGGGCAAAAGGGCGTTGGTATTTGACGATGTGGGCCGTTACGACGCAATCGCGGCGGCAGAATTCTTGCAGTGCCAGGGGGCTGAGCTTAGCTTCGTGACCAGCCAGACAAGTTTTGCTCCGAAAATGTTCGGCACCAGCCGCGATACCGAATCACTGGCGCGGCTACAGAAAAACGCATTCCAATTGTGGGTCTGCCATCACCTGGTCGGCGTTGAAGCAGGCAATGTACGGGTCAGACCGATTGGTGTAGAGCGTACCGAAAGTATTGCTGCCGATGTCGTGGTGATGGTAACCAGCGATGTTCCGAATAGAGATTTGTTTGACCAGTTAGGGGACAAACTTGGGTATTGCCGGTTGGTTGGCGATGCCTTGTCTCCGCGTGACTTGCTGGCCGCTATTCATGATGGCCATCATGCTGCACGAGGTTTATAAAAAAACAGGGAGGGAACTACCATGGCCAGATTGAAAGACAAGGTTGCCATCGTGACCGGAGGGACGGGCGGCATAGGGCGCGGTATTGCGGAGGCCTTTGTGGCCGAGGGCGCCCGAGTGTGCATCGCCGATCTTTCCGCCGGGCAATGCCAATCCGTTGCCGGAGAAATCGGCGAAAGTGCCTACGGCCATTCCCTCGATGTTTGCAAGCAGCAGTCCATCGATACCCTGGTGACGGATACGGCCGCGGAACTGGGGGCGATTGATATATTGGTCAACGCCGCCGGAGTATTTGGTATGCAGGCGTTTACAGAGATCACCGCGGCTGAATTTGATCGCATTGTCGGCGTGAATACGCGCGGCTTGTTGTTCATGACGCAAGCGGTGGTGCGATACGCGCTTTCCGGGGAGCGAAAATTGTCTGTGGTGAATATCACCTCCGGCTCGGGACGCCGCCCGGGTTCGGACGCAGCCGTTTATTCACTCAGCAAAGCTGCGGTAATCAGTATTACACAACTCATTTCACTTGAATTGATGCCTCAGGGAATTCGGGCCAACGCGATTGCGCCGGGCCCGGTGCAAACTGACATGTGGGAACAGGTTGAAAAAGCGTATGACGAGAGGTATGGCATGGCTCCCGACGAGGTGTTGGAAGCAGTCGCCGGCAGCACACCCTCCGGGCGCATTTCAACACCCGCCGATTACCTGGGAGCTGCCATCTATCTGGCCTCCGATGAAAGTGACTATGTCGTGGGCCAGACCCTGGGTGTGGATGGCGGTTATTTCATGGTTTAGGAGTCACCCGGCATGCAGGATAAAACGAAGTTGAAAAATGTATTGGTTACTGGCGTAAGCAGTGGTTTGGGTCAGAGCGTGGCTCGGCAGTTGCGGGAAAAGAATTACTATGTGATAGCGACTGGCCGCAACGAGGAACAGTCTGCGGTGCTTAAGGCGGAGCATTGCTGCGATACAACAATTTTAGTGGATCTGGGTGATGCGGCATCGGTGCAAACTGTGCCAGGGCAATTGCGCGAACAAGGCATTGAAGAGTTGGCCGGCTTCCTGCATTGCGCTGCCGTGACTGGCGGCGCCCCTATTGAAACCATGACGATGAACGAAGCGCGCTCAATTTTCGAAGTCAATGTGTTCGGTTTTCTGGCGTTGCTGCAAGCGACTATCGAGTTTCTGCGCAAGGCGCAAGGCCGCATGGTTTTGACGGGTTCGATCGCCGGCTTTTCGGTTTGGCCGATGCTCGGAGTTTACGGTGCTACCAAGCACGCCATGGAAGCAATTGTGGATGCCGCGCGGCGAGAATTATGGCCCTGGGGTATCGAGGTCTCATTGATTCGCCCTGGCGGTATCAAGACTCGCATGATCAAACTCCATCTTGAGCAAATGGCGGCCAGGATGGCCGCGCTCGAAGGGCCTGAAAAGGAAAACTATCTCGGTTTATACGCCAGTTACTGCAAAACACTCGCTTCGGGTGAGCGTCTCTCGGCCACGCCGGATTACATGGCCGAAAAAATTATCAAGGTATTTGAATCAGCCAAACTGAAACCTGATTACTGCGTGGGCGCCGATGCGAAATTGCTGCGATTTATTGACCTTGTCTTTCCCGACAGCGTGGTCGATTTTCTTACCAGGAAATTGTTTCCAGTAGCTTGAAAACTTCATTCCCCGGGTTGGCAGAGCAAGATGAAAAGGAACGGCAGGAGAAAGATGGTGAGTAGCGGGCAAGCGCAAGCAGAAGCCAGCAGAGAGTTGGTTCAAACCATGTACGATGCCGCGATAGATGGCGAGACGGAGAGATTTATTGCCTGTCTTGCCGATGATCTGGTGGTCATTGAACCCAGCTATCTGCCCTACGGCGGTGTACACCGTGGCATCGACAGTTTTTTGGCGTTGTTTGCCGAGGTCGGCGAGTATCTGGATCTTGGTACCTTGCAGCTTTCTGGTCTGGTAGCTGATGGCGAAGAGGTAGTCGCCTTCCTGAGTGTTCGTTCGGTGAAGGACCGCAGTGAGGTGCAGATTGCCGAACGAAGCATCGTTCGTGACGGAAAGATTGTGGAGATGAAGGTGATGTTTCATGAGCTTGGCGGTCTGCTCGCAGATATCAGGCGTTAGGAGCAAATGATAAGCGGCCCACGGGAATGGACCTGGCGAGACTCCGGCAATCACGGACTGCTGGTCAGGAGTTTTAATATCCTGTCCAGAGGACTTGGTTATGCGAACAGACGTTTCGTTCCTGATCAACTGATGGAAAGGGCAGCCTGCAAAACCGGGCTTGATGATTTTGGCGAACCGGGTTTTCGCGAAGGTCTTGAACTTGTGTGCCGATCTTTTTCAGCGGACCGGCAATTGACAGGCCTGGGCCAACTGTTCGGCCGTCAAATGATCACCGGTACCCTGATGAATCGCCTGCAAGTGATTGACTGGTGCAAAACTCACCCCGAGGTCGAGCAGGAAGTGATTCGACAACCCTGGGCCATCACGGGTTTGATTCGTACGGGTACAACCCTGTCCTCGGCCCTGTTCGATCTTGATGCCCGGGTTCGCACGCCCTTGGCGTGGGAGGTCGACTCACCGGTACCGCCGCCATTGTTGACCACCCGGCACTCGGATCCGCGCATTGCGCAGAGCGCTCGCCAGTTGGCGCTGCTCAATAAGCTGGCGCCGCCGATGCAGGCGATACATCCAATGGAAGCTTGCTATCCACAGGAATGTGTTGTGCTTACGCAACTGGATTTTCACAGCATTCTGTTTCAGGCTGTTTCGATGGCGCCGGAGTACATGGACTGGTATACATCCAGTAAAAAGTTCTCGGCGTACCGGTTGCACAAAAAGATTCTGCAAATGTGGCAATCGGCCATTCCCACGATTCACTGGGGGTCGAAGGCGCCCAATCACATGCATGGGATAGATGCTCTTATGGAAACGTATCCCGACGCCCGTGTGGTCTGGTGTCATCGCGACCCACTGGTCTGCATTCCCTCGGTTCTCAGTCTCAGCGCCACGTTTCTAAAACCGTTTACCAGGCGCCTTGATGCACAGCAACTTGGTGAAATCGTGAATCGTCACTGGCTGGCAGGAGTGCAAAATATGATGGCCTATGATCAATCGCAGACCGACCGGAGCTGGTGCCACCACCTGTATTACCAGGATTTGGTCAGCGACCCGGCAATGACACTGCGCAAGGCTTACCAACACTTTGACGACGAGGTGGATGAATTGCACGAACGCAAGATCAGGATGTGGGTTCAACAACGGCCGCAAGGTGTTTTCGGGGTGCACAAATACAGCCTCGGCGATTTTGGTTTTGACGCGGCCAGCCTACGTGAGCAATACGCCGATTACATTGATCGTTACCAGGTTCCTGTTGAATGCAGAGCTTGACAATGAATAGCTGTGCAATAAGAAGAAACAATGGATAGACGTGAAGCCTTGGGGCAACTGGGTGCACTGGCCCTGGCCGCGGCTGCCGCTGAGGTTGGCGCCGTAGGTAAACAAAGCAGGGAAGGGGATGTAAGCATGGACAACCAGCATACCCGGAAACTGTGGGAGCAGTGCCTGGAGCAATTGCGCGAAAACGGCAGCTTCATTGACACATCCCTGGTTGAGGCAGATTCGCCGGACATGGCCAGGGAGGCTGTCAGTTACCTGTTTATGTCACTCGCCTCGGCTTACATACTGATGGCGCGCTCAGATCCCGATAACCCGGAATTTCTGCCTTTGGTTAACCATGTACTCGATTATGCGGCGCCAAATCCGGATGCGACCTATTACTTCGCAAGGATTACTTCCGAAGGTGTCTACAGAGTGTTTGGCTATCGAAATTCAGTACATTGGGTGGATTTTCTGACCGGCTACGATTTTGTCGGCTTCACGGATAAACCCGGTAAAGCCTTCGCCAGCAAACAAATCGACAATTTCATTATCAATGATGATGGCAGCTTCGAGCTGTATCTCAGTAACACCCGCCCCGCCGGATACCTGGGCAACTGGATGAAACTGGAGCCGCGGGTAAATTACCTGCTAATCCGTCAGTTCGCCTATGGTCCCGATGAGGTGGACGCCCGCATGGGGATCGAACGCCTGGACAAAACCAGCGCGCCTCAAATACACAGTAGTGAAAAAACGGCAGGCCTGATCGATGACATTATTCGCCATGTGAAGACTTCGTCCAGCGCATGGCCGGGGTTTGCCCGTTGGCTGCATGAGTACCCTGTTAATACTTTCCATATTTTCCCACTCAAGGGCGTGGGTGAAGTTGAAGGGCAAAGTTATTACGAAAGCCTGTATGAAATTGCTCAAGACCAGGCTTTGCTGATCGAATTTACCCTGCCGAAACAATGCTTTTACTGGAATATTCAGATTGCTGACCGTTTTTGGCGCACCCTCGAATATATGAATCGGCATACCAGCTTTAACGGGCATGAGGAGCGCACGGACAATGACGGCAAGGTGCGCATTGTGATTGCACATCAAGACCCTGGAGTTGCGAACTGGGTAGATGCCTGTGGCGTTACCGAAGGTCATTTGTTGATTCGTTTCCAACAGGCGGATTCCAGGCCCGTGCCGACTACAAAACTGTTGCCGTATGATGAAGTGGACAAATTCCTTCCTGCAGAAACCAGACGAGTCAGCATGGCGGAAAGAGCGCAACAAATACGTAGATGGCGGATGGCGAGACAGCTGAGACGGAGCTGGTAACGGCACAAACACTTTTAAGGATAGAACATGCGGCAATTACAGTTTGCAAATATTTTGGTAGTGGTTTTTTCACTCGGTTTTACGAACTCGCTTTTGGCGGAGACGCCCGATTTCAAAATAAAACCGGCCAGCCCGGCAACGATCGCAGCACAAGAGAAGTTTCGTGGATCCCTGCCTGCGGATAACGGTCAGGATGCTGAATTTGTACAACGTGGATTTATCGCCACCCTGGAACAACTTCCTATCGTAAACCGGGACGGTAAAGTGGTCTTTAATCCAAACCGTCTCGACTGGATAACAGGGCCGGCGCCTGCAACCGTAAACCCCAGTCTCTGGCGGCAGATGAAGCTGTTTAAACAACACGGTTTGTTCGAGGTGGCCGAAGATGTCTGGCAAACCCGCGGTTTGGACGGATCCAACATGACGATTGTGCGCGGCGACACAGGTTGGATCATCATCGACCCCCTGATGATGCTCGAAACCGCCGAAGCCTCTCTCCAATTGCTCAACAAGCATCTTGGCCGGCGTCCGGTGACCGCGGTTCTCTATACACACTCCCACCCGGATCATTTTGGAGGCGCCCGGGCTTTCCTTGACGGGGACGGCATGCCGCCGATTCTGGCTCCGGAGCACTTTGTAAAAGAAACGATTGCCGAATATTTGATGGCGGGTAACGCCATGACTCGAAGAACAACCTACCAATTCGGCCTGGGATTGGAGACCGGGCCACAAGGGTATGTCGGAAGCGGATTGGCCATCGAACCGGCGCTGGGTACGATTGGTTTTATCCCGCCGACCGATACCATCAGGGAAACCGGCGAAACCCGGGTACTCGATGGCGTAACGTTTGAATTCCAAATGGTTCCGCATACCGAGGCGCCTGCCGAGATGAACCTCTATTTGCCGGATCAGAAGGTTCTCTATATCAGCGAATTCGCCATTTGCACCATGCACAACACTCAGACGCCCCGTGGCGCACTGGTGCGCGATTCACTGCAATGGGCGGCTTACATCACCGATGCAATTACACTCTATGCTGATCGCGCCGAGGTCATGGCCGCGGGGCACTGCTGGCCGAAGTTCGGTAATGACGCTGTCAGGAAACATCTTGCTGCACAGCGGGATAATTACAAATATATTCACGATCAAAGCGTGCGGTTGATGAATAATGGCCTCACACCAACCGAAATTTCCGAACTACTGGTAGTCCCTGCCGGCATTACCGATGAGTGGTCCACGCGCGGTTACTACGCCACTGTCAGGCACAATGCAAAAGGGGTTTATCAGCGCTACATAGGCTGGTGGGATGGTATACCCGCACACCTTGACATGCACCCGACCGTGGCTCGTGCTGAACGTTATGTTAACTTGATGGGTGGCGCCGGGCGCATCCTGCAGGAAGCGCAAACCGCCATGAACAAGGGTGACTATCGCTGGTCCGCTGAAATTCTCAACCACCTGGTCTTTGCCGAGCCGGGGCAGTCCACCGCTCACGCCCTGTTGGCCGACAGTTATGAACAGATGGGTTATCAGGCGGAAAGCGCCGTCTGGCGTAATATCTACCTGACCGGAGCAGCGGAATTGCGTGGCGCCCCGGCCCCGGACTTTTGGCTTTCGAACCCCGATCTGGTTGCGGCGACACCGGCAACCGCCTTTCTTGATTTGATCGCGACGCGGTTAAACCCCGATAAAATTGGCGCGCGAGAGATGACCATTGCCTTGACCATCACGGACACGCAAGAGAGCGTGCTGGTGAGTGTTCGCAATGCTGTTATGGTTTCCGAAAAGGGCAAGTCGATTGCCGACCCCGCCATCACCATGAACGCAACTCGCGATATGTTGATGGGGCTGTTTGTTTACAACACTGCATTGGAGCAATTGCAGGCCGCGGGTCTACAACTGACGGGTGATGTTGAGGCATTGCTGTCTTTGCGGAGTGCTATCGAAGCATCACCCACTGATTATCCGATAGTTACGCCTTAACCTGAATCGATTTTGACGCGGTGCAGCCAGACGATATCTGTCAGTGCCTTCCCTGCAAGGGATCCTCTTTTTGGAGATCTGAAGGTACTGCCGCAATCTGTCCACCGCAAGCATATGTCTTGAACGGTTTACCAGCGGCCGACTTGAGCAACTTCACCAACCCGCCTCCAGAGCACTTAGTAATCTTGAATAAGTCGAGAAAATAGATGTAACATATTGATATATAATAATCTTTTTAGAAATTTTAAGCGGTCTGGTGCCGTGTGCCCGAAGGGTGCTATAAGCGGGTTAGGCGGGCTAAAGTTTGAAGCTGTCTGCACCGCCTGTCAGATTTTACAGGAATGCTCCTGTTCGATCCGGGCAAGGGTCCGGGCAACGGCATGCGTCTGTTGATGTGAACGGCAGTGGTAGATGTGCTCACCATCCTGGCCGGTGATCCGGTCAACCGGCAACACCCCGGCTGAAGAATTGGTGATGAAGACCTCCTCCACATGACGCAATATCCCGGCCGGTTCCTCACAAGCCGTGACCTTGAGCGTTTCGAGCAGGGCCTGACGCACTATTCCCGGCAGGATTCCGGTGCTTACCGATGGAGTGAACCACGCGCCGTCTTTCCGGTAAAACAGATTGCCCATCGTGGTTTCGGCTAATGCGCCACTGGTATTCATCCGTATGACATCCGCATAGCCCCCGGCTCGGGCGCGTTCGAGCAGGAGCACGTTTTCCATGTAGTTATGCGTTTTGTGTCCCGCCAGGATAGAGTGCTCATTGAGCGGGCAGGTGGGATCGAGCTGTAAGTAGACTTGCTTAGGTTGTGGCAAGCTGGGGCGGGTGTAAACGTAGAGCCTTGCGCCGGCGGCTTCTTTCAGCAAGGACAATTTTATGATGCCATCGCTAATTCCCTCCTTATCGGCCAGTTTACGGACCGCGCCGAGGATTGCGGCGGGCCCGTGTACGAGCTTCAGGCCGAGCACCGCTGCCGACTTCGAGAGCCGCGAATAATGCGCCTCCCAAAAGCAGAGCCGGCCATGAGCCAGTTTGATTGTTTCAAACAGGCCGTAACCGTGCGCAAAGCCGGGCTGCACAGCGTCCAACGCGGCCATTTCACCCCGCTTCAGAATTATAATTTCCGGCATAATGTATCGACGGCCTGTTGAATCGCGCGGCCTTTATCCAGGGTTTCCTGAAACTCACTTTCAGGGTCGGAGTCCCAGACAATGCCTCCGCCAACCTGATAATCGAGAAACCCGTCCTTCAAATGGAGGCTGCGGATCGCAATGTTGAACTCCGCATCGCCATCAAAGCCGATGTAGCCGACCGAGCCACAATAGACTCCGCGCCGTGTTGGCTCAAGCTCCTCTATGATCTCCATGGCCCGGACTTTCGGTGCGCCGGTGATCGAGCCGCCCGGAAACAGTGCATGCAGTGCATCATATACGTCCTTGCCTTTGGCCAATCTTGCCTGTACCTGCGCCGTCTGGTGGATCACCCGGGCGTAGCTTTCCAGTTGATACAAAGCTTCAACCCGGACCGATCCGTATTTCGCCACCCGGCCAAGGTCGTTGCGCTCCAGATCGACAATCATGAGTAGTTCGGCACGGTCCTTGGCGGACTGCCGCAGGGCTTGTGCTTGATGTTTCTGTTCGACAGCTGACTGTCCCCGGGGCCGGGTTCCCTTGATGGGACGGGTAACCAGATTGCGGCTCCTCTTTTGCAGGAACTGCTCGGGAGAGGTGGAGAAGAACTGTAAATCACCCAGGTCGAGATAGGCCCCGTAGGGCGCCGGATTACCCCTTCTCAGCGCGCAATAGAGCGCGATGGTGTCCCCTTGAAAGCGGCAACGGGCGCGCCGTGAGAGGTTGACCTGATAGACATCACCGCTGGCGATGTATTCACGCACCCGCCGTACCGCGCTGCAATAATCCTCCGTGGATAAATTCCACTCCCAGTCGCTACTTGCCGGAGTGGCTGCGGCGGGCCTGGGCTCGGTCGCGGCGGGGCTGGGCTCGGTCCAAACGATTGCCTTCAAGCCTTCAAGCACTTGGTCCATTTCGCCGCGTATCCCCAAGGCGATCAGATATAGTACCCCGGTCTGATTATTCAGCGCAGCGATACCATCGTAGATTGCAAAATGCAGATCCGGCAGATTGCGGTCATTTACGGCAATTTCAGGGACCTTTTCCAGCCTGCGTCCATAATCATAAGCGAGAAAGCCCACCGCACCACCGATGAAGGGAATCCGTGGATGCGAATTACAGGCATAGGACTGCATCTTGCGGCGAAGCATCCCCAGGTCGGCATCCGAATCGGGGTCGCCGCGAATGATTTCGAATGGGTACGCGCCGAAAAAACTCCAGCCGCCAAGGTCGTCATTGGTCTGCGCACTATCCAGGATGAATGGCATGTGGCGGCGGCCGAACCGCTCGATCAAGGCCTCAACGGGAGGTGGGCAGGCAATCTCATGTATTTTCACCGTGCAATCTTCAACATTCGCGGTTAGCCCGTATTTCTCACCGGGGGAGACGCTGATCGCTCAGGAAGTTCCCTGCTGCGCGAGTCTGAGTCCGTAGAGTGTTCACATGGTGAAAGTGTAGCAGGGACTGTACGGCAGAGTGAGTAGGGATTTGCAGGCTACAGTGACCGGGACGCACCCTCCGGTATCCATCGGCAGTGGCGCGCTGCAGCATGTGTCAATACCGAAGTAATTCCCCCCATTAGTGCAGGATAAACCGGGGACACCCATCAATCGGATAAACCGGGGAGATAAACCGGGGACACCCATCAATCCGGAAGGGGGGTAAACCGGGGACACCCATCAATCCGGAAGGTAAACCGGGGACACCCATCAATCCGGAAGGTAAACCGGGGACACCCATCAATCCGGAAGGGGCATACAGAAGGGAGGATAAACCGGTTATTCGCCATCAACATCACCCCGCAGCCGTCCGATGGCCACGAGCAGATGTACAGCGGTCCCTGACTGGACGATACCCTGGCCAAATCGTTCGGTTAATCCGGATATGGCGCCAGCAAAAGCCTGGTGCAAAATGCGGGTTAGGTATCGAGGGCCGTTACCGGGATGTAATACGGTTCAATGGCGCCGGCCTCCAAGTTGATGACGCAATTTCCCCGCTGCTATTTGGCGGTAACCTGATCAGAAATTGAAGTCAACTCCGATGCCCGCCACCATTGGCGGGGCCGCTGCCTGAAGATCGCCGAACTGCCCGGTGTTGGTAAAGATCGAATAGTCGGTGTCGGTCAGGTTCTTTGCCCACAACCGTACCCGCCAGCTCTCGTCGGCGCTGCCGAATGACACTTGCATATTAAGGACATCGTAGGAGTCTTCCTTGATCCGATTGTCTTCATACCAGTAGAAGCCGTCATTGTAGTACCAGTTAAGATTGGCGCCGAACACATACTGATCGCCGACTGGCAGCGAATAGTTCGCGCCGACGCTCATGGTCGTCTCAGGCGCCCGCGCCATCTTGTTGCCGGATACATCCGCGGTTGAGCTGGTGTCATTCCCCCCCACGGGACCAAAACCGACATCAACGGGCACTGAAATAATCCCACCGGGGAAATCCTTGTATTCCGCATCCAGCCAGGCGAGGCCAAAGCGGAAATCCAGATTTTCGGTAACACTGCCCTGAAGCTCCAGTTCGGCGCCTTTTATCTCCGCATTGGTTGCGTTACCAAGTATGGTGATGCCAGCATTGACGAATTGCAGCTGCAGGTCTTCGTACTCGTAGTAAAAGCCGGCCAGATTCGCCCGCAGGCGGTTGTCGAACCAGTCGCTCTTGATGCCGACCTCGTATGCATCAACCACTTCGGGTTGCACGGCGGGTGCGAGCCTGCCGGAAGATACCACCGAATTGTATACGCCGCTCTTGAAGCCTCGGCTGTAGGAACCGTAGAACATGGCGTTGTTCAATTCGTATTGCAGCGATAAGCGCCAGGTCGCTTTTGAAAAATCTTTCTCGTCCTGGAATGGTACCGGGATTGTCATGCCGCTATTGACGATGGTGGTCAGGCCGCCGATGTCACGTTCGTCCTTGGTCCACCGAGCGCCTCCAGTCAGGCTCCATTGCTCATTGAATTGCACGGTTCCCTGGGCGAATATCGAGTAGGACAACAGCTCCTGGGTGACATCGAGGTCAACAGCAGTAGTACCGGGAGCAAGCAATTGCAAGCCCAGACCCCGGAGTTGGAACGGTGTATACGAAGCCTCTGCATCCATGTAAAAGCCTCCGACAATCCAACTGAAAACACCGTCACCGTTGGATACAAGCTGAATTTCCTGGCTGAACTGGTCTTCTTCACGGTCCAGGATTGCGTCGATTACCTGCAGGGGGACAGCGTCCTGGTCCAGATACGCAGTAACGGTAGTATCCCGGTAGGCAGTGATGCTGACAAAGTCAAAGCCATCGAATGCATAGCGGAAGTTTGCCGAAGCACCAGTTTGCTCCGCTTTGGAAGCACTTCTATCAGTAGCCTGGATGTCCTGGATATCCCCGGAGAATCCTGTTCCCAGCGCTTGCGCCGCCCCGGAACAGGCAGCCGCGCCGGCCCCGGTGGGAAGACAGCCTTGAAACACCAAAGCGCCGTCAATGCCGATGGCGCCTGGTATCGGCCCCCGCGACGAAGCAACATCGGTTTCCGTGTTGGCGTAGTCGAAGGACAGAACCAGCCTGGCATTGTCGGAAGGTTCTATCAGCCATTTGCTGCGGGCGACGAAATCCTCGGTGTAGCTGATATCCTCCCCGGTAACCAGGTTTTCGCCGAAACCTTCACCCTGGTCAAGATAATAAAGGGATAGGTCCGCGGCCACGGTATCCGAGACACCGGTAGAGCCGTAGACACTGGCGATCACCGTATCGTAGCTGGCGTAATCCAGGCCCAGCTTCAATGCGGGTTCGTGAACGGGGTCCTTGGTGATGATGTGAATCAAACCGCCGGTGGTGTTGCGGCCAAACAAGGTTCCCTGCGGCCCTTTCAAAACTTCAATGTGATCAATATTGTTAAATGAAGTCGCCGCCGCCTGCATACCCATGATGTACACGCCATCGACATAAGTAGCGACCGTCGATTCATCGCCTACGGCGGTGTTTTGTGTGCCGATTCCACGGATGTAAGGGTTTGCCTGGCCGGTTTGTTTGGAGTATTGCAGCCCGGGAACGATCTCCCCCAATTGAATCGGCTGGTGAACAACGGCGTTTTTCAGCGTGTCCGCATCAAAGGCCTGAACCGAAATGGGTACGTCCCGAATGCTTTCTGCGCGCTTCTGCGCGGTAACAAACACTTCTTCCAGGATCGGAGCGGAACCGCTTGCGTTGTCCTGGGCTGCGACCTGCAATACAATTGACAGGAACAAAATGCCAAAGCCGAATTTTGCGATATGTGTCATGGAAATGCTCTCCCCAACAGGTATTTACTTAACTAACGTTATAGTGGCATGATGAACGTTTTGGAAGATAAATCAAGGCAAAATAATGCGGACCCTACACCAGGCCGATGACCAATGCTGCCTGCGACTCGGCAAGGTACGCCAAGGGGGGTATTTGAGCCTGAAACCGCGCCCTGAATTGGGGCGCAGTAGTCACCCGATATGGTTCAGGATTCACTATTGATACGAGATTCATAATCTAAAAAACATTGGACCCAGAGGCAGAAGAACAATGGAACAAGCCTCATGAAAGAAAGTACTGACGCCGGAAGTATTGCCTGGTCACCGACGGAAAGGCCGGACTGGGTAGCTCGGGTAAATCAGGAAGGCCGTTATCTGGACCTCGATAGCGTTGCACCACTTGATGAAAATTCCCTGCTTGCGGCTGCCCGCGCGCGCACCGGCTTGAGTGACTTTGGCGACAGCGACAACTGGCGTGAGTCGTTTCAGGTTTTTATCAAGTCCCTGCGAGAAGAAGCACAACTCAATTTGATCGGACGATTGATGACCCGTTCCGACCTGATCAATATGCTTGCGGCCCGATTGGAAATAGAGGAAACGTATCGCCTTTATCCGGAGATTCACGAACAGCAAATTGTCAGGCCGGTGATGATCGTCGGCCAGGCGCGTACCGGCACATCCCTGTTGTTGAATGTATTGTCGCAAGACCCTGGCAATGGTTCCCTCAAACACTGGGAATGCATCTATCCCTGCCCACCACCGGAACGGGCCAGCTACTCGGCCGACCCCCGCATCGCCCGGGCGGATCATCTGGTCAGGCAATGGAATCGTGTCAATCCCGAACTGGTCTCTTGTCATGAATTCAATGCCAGGGTTCCCACGGAAGCCTCTCATGCCATGACGCTGAATTTTTCCGGGGCCCCTTTTCTGGCGCTGCTTGGTCAAACGCCAAGTCATAATGCTTTTCTGCAACAGCAGGGTGTGGCGCCGGGATTGTATTATCTGAAAAAAGTGTTGCGTTTGTTGCAGTGGAAGAACCCGCGTAAACACTGGATATTGAAAGCCCCCGACGCCATTCTTTATATGCCGGCGCTGCTCGAAGTCTTTCCGGATATGCGTTTTGTCTGGACTCACCGCGACCCGCTGAAAGCGTCGGACTCCGTAGTCAACATGTATTGCAACTGTATGTGGGTGCGCAGCGACAATCCTTTTATTGGCGGCGTGCTTGAGCAAATGATCAATCCAGAGTTTGCCGGCCAGTTGTTGAACCAGCCGATTCAGTGGATGGAAAGCGGGGTGATACCAGCTGGGCGTGTTTGCAATATTCTGTTTCTGGAACTCGAGGGCAATGCCCTGGGCGAAGTAAGGCGCCTGTACGCGGAGTTGGACATGGATTTGAGCAGCCGGGCCCTGGCAGCAATGCAACAATACATGCGCGACAACCCGAGGGGTGCGCGGCCGCCAGCCAACTACACTTCAATACAGGCCGGTGCACGCCTTGCACAACGGCAGCAGGTAGCTCACTACCAGGAGTACTTCAATGTTCAATCCGAATGCTGAGCATTTCTCCAAAAGGAGAGGATTATGGCAAATGTGATAGCGTCGGAGAGCACCCGGCAACTGCAGCGGGCCTGGAGCAGGTACTACGCCAGCCTGGAAACCGCCAGACTGGAAATTGAAGCCAGCCCGCATTTCGCACAGGCGCAACATCGGGCTCAGGGCTATTACGTGCTGGCCGAAGCGCAAGCCATGGCGTACAACTGGATTATTGCACCGCGGCTCAACCATCCAAGGATATTCACCCATACTGCATGGATCAGCTACCTGTATGGCTTGCCCGCCAATTGTCCCGACATCATCTACAGCATGCTGGCGCTTGACGGCCGTTACCGCTACCGCCTTAAAGGCCGCTACGGTGATCTGAGCCTTATGCTGTTGCAGGTTTTTAATGGGCCGATGGGAATTGCCAGTACTGAATGCACCGGCAACTACGAGTACACGGCGGAGGAAACCGGTGGCGACGAATTTGAATTTATTCTCAGCCCGGAAAAACAGCCCGGCAACTGGATACCACTTGATCCCACATCCAGATTCAATGTCATTATCTTTCGGCGCTTCCTGCCGGATTGGAATACAGATTACGGTACGCTCGACATAGATACCCTGGACACGGTTGAGGACTACGATGAGGCCAGTGAGCGAGACCTGGCGCAGCGGCTTGACTGGGCGGCGGACTTTTTACTTGCCACGCTGCGGAATTACGCAATTTCACTCTATGAGTTCGTGCTGAATTTAACCGGCCAAAGGATCAACGTATGGGGTAATATTCCCGGCGAACAAATGGCAAGTATTGCGGGTAGTTCGACCTGCAGCTATTCATTTCTTCCTTATGACATCAGCGAAGATGAAGCGCTGCTGATAGAATTGGATGCGCCTGTGGGGAGTATTTACTGGTCGTTCCAGCTATTTGACGTGTGGAGTAAATCCCTGGACTTCACCCATGCGCAGACCGATTTCAACATGCTGAACGCAGCCATTGACGACGATAACAAGGTCAGGGCTGTACTCAGTTTAAGCGACCCCGGGGTTGCGAATTGGCTGGACCCGCTGGGCCGGGCGCCGGGCGCGTGTGTTTTTTGTAATTACCGGGCGAAAACGCATGTTGAGCCAGCTTGCCGCCTTGTAAAACTCGGTGAATTGAATAAGAATTTACCAGACTGCACGGAAACAGTCACCTTGGCGGAGCGCCGGGCCATTGTTGCAAAACGCCGGCCCGCCCAACTCCGTTTGTACGGAGGTTGGTGACAACAGTGTGATAGCGCAGTAATAGTCTGAATAATGCCCTAATAAAGAAAACTGGAGGAACTTATGAAAGCTATCGGCCGTGATCGACTTAGAATGTACAACGAATCTCACTTTCTGCGTCAGCCTCCCGACCCTTCCGGTTTGTGGCAGGGCAGCGCCTGGTTACATTTGGGGGGTTTTGGCCAAGCCGT
>JAPOQD010000005.1 GCA_026710905.1 Halieaceae bacterium | reverse complement strand
TGCAAAATCGCCGCGGGGTGGTGGCGGATTTCGCCGCCGCCCACGTACTGCCCCGGTTGGTCGGCTTTGAGCGCGCCTTTGAACTACTGGTGCGCGCCAGCCGCCTGAGCGGTGAACAAGCGGCGCAGTGGGGCCTGGCGGGCCGTGTGACCGATGCCGAAAAAGTGCTGGAAACCGCCCTGGAGATTGCCGCCGACCTGGCGGCCAACTGCGCCCCGCTGGTCATGGCCATGCACAAGCGCATGTTGTGGCAGGGCCCGGATCTGTCCCGGTCGGCGCTAATCGAGCTGGAGACCAGGGCGCTGCATTTCAGTATGCAACTGCCCGATGCGATAGAGGGCGGAGTGGCCTGGGTCGAGCGCCGTACGCCTCGCTGGCATGCCGAGGTCAGCCGCAACTGGCCCGATTTCATGAATTGAAAGTAACTACTCACCCCCCCCCCTACAACCTGCGGGGGCGAGAAGGTACAATTGAAAAAATGTGTGGGGTTAGGGAGCCCTCTCCCACAATGGGTATCCCGCAATGGTCCTGTAGACTGTGCCAGGGCCGGGAGCCGGGTAGTCCAGTTCGTGGCAGGTTCCATGTGCCCGGAGGGTGCTATATGCCCGGAGGGCGCGAAGTTGCTAGCGGGTTATACCTCGGTGCATTCGAACACCGGGATATTGCGGTCAGTGCGGGCCTGGTATTCATCATAGTCAGGGTATAGCGAGCAAATGTGCGGCCACAGCGCGGCTTTCTCCCGATCACTGACGCGGCGGGCGTTATAGGTCTTTTCCGCACCGTCCACCATGATCTGCACCTCCGGATTGGCGGCGATGTTGTAATACCAGGACGGCATTTTGTCCATGCCGCCCATTGAAGCGACCAGTAATTTCTTCTCGCCGAGGGGCAGATGAATCAGGGGGAAGCGCCGCCTGGCGCCGGACCTGGCGCCCTTGGTAGTAATGATACACACCGGAAATCCGCCCAGAAACCGGCTCATCAACCGACCCCCGCTGCAGCGATACACCATCACTTGGAGTTTGCTGACCCGTTTCAGGAAAAAACGGATTAGACCTATGCCTCGCTCTGGAAGGGGGTCCACCTCGTCCCGTTTTTTGGTCACGTAATCGTATTCCACCATCTCGGTTGTTCCTGTGCAGGGCAGTGAATCTAGTCCGCCAGATTATCCGACCCGGCTTGTGCTGTCACCTGAGCCGGGCCATGCTAGAATCCCAAACCCCGTTTTCAAGGGCGTTGTGCATGAGTATTGCCTCGGCCCGGCTTGAAGTTATTCGCCAGCAAGTGCAGGAGCACCTGGACCAAGCCGTACGCAAGCAGTTGTCCGCATCGCAGAAGCGCTCCCTGTCGGAGCGTATCGCGGCGCGCCTGAAGCGCGAGAACGCGGTGCTGGTGGCGCATTACTATACCGCTCCCGAGATTCAGGCGCTGGCCGATCAAACCGGAGGCTGCGTCAGCGATTCCCTGGAAATGGCCCGCTTCGGGCGCGACCATGAGGCCACCACACTGGTGGTTGCAGGGGTTCGTTTCATGGGGGAGACGGCGAAGATCCTGACCCCGGAGAAACGGGTCCTGATGCCCACCCTCGAGGCCACCTGCTCGCTGGATATCGGTTGCCCCATTGAGGAATTCTCCGCCTTTTGTGATCGGCACCCCGAGCGCACGGTAGTGGTGTACGCCAATACTTCAGCGGCGGTCAAGGCCCGCGCCGACTGGGTTGTGACTTCCAGCATCGCGCTGGATGTCACCGAGTATCTTGACGCCCGCGGCGAGAAAATCCTGTGGGCGCCGGACCGGCACCTCGGCGATTACGTTCGCCGCCAAACCGGCGCGGACATACTGATGTGGGATGGCGCCTGTATTGTGCATGAAGAGTTCAAGGCCCGAGGCATCCGCGATCTCAAAAAAGTGCACCCGAATGCCGCGGTGCTGGTGCACCCGGAGTCACCGGCGGCGGTGATTGAGTTGGCCGACTATGTCGGTTCCACCAGTCAGATGATTCGGGCCGCCGCCGAAATGGACCACGAACAGTTTATCGTCGCCACCGACCAGGGAATTTTCTACCGCATGCAACAGGCAGTTCCCGGCAAGCAATTGCTGGTGGCCCCCACCGCGGGCCACGGCGCCACCTGCCGCAGTTGCGCCAACTGCCCGTGGATGGCGATGAATGAGCTGGAGGCGATGGCGGCGGTATTTGGGCGTGACGACAATGAAATCCTGGTGCCTTCTGAACTGGCTGAGAAGGCGATGGCTCCTTTACAGCGGATGCTGGACTTTTCCCGGGAGATGCAGGCCGCCTGAAACGTCGGGCTGCGGGTCGCACATGCGCGACCCCAACATGCGCCCACATTCCGTAGGGGCCCTGTGCCCGAAGGGTGCGCCACGGCGACCCCTACATGCGCCCATAAATTCCTTTACAGTTCCATCTGGCTGCGTAATTCCTCCAGATCCTTCATGCGCTGAGAGATCAACGCCGAACTGCGGTGATCCCGTGACAGCCTCAGGGCATACTCCAATTGCCGCCCGGCTTCGTCCAGCACGCCGTTGAGCATGAAATACTCGGCGCGCGCCCGGTGCAGCCCGGCAATATTGCCGGACAGCCCGGACACTTCGGCCAGCAAATACCACAACCCGGAATCTTCGGGCCGCAGCCGGCTTTGCCCCAGCAGCACCTGCTCGGCAATATGAGCCTGGCCGTTTTGCTGCAAGGCGTGGGCGTAGGCCATGGTCAGGGCGTGGTTGCCGGGGTGCAGCTTCAACACATTCGCCAGGTTCTGCACCGCGGCCTGGGCGTCACCCGCGTCGACTTCAATGGCGGCGCTGGTGATCAGGTACTCCAACTGGTTCGGGTGAAAATCGAGCAGGCGTTGAATTTCACGCCGCGCCTCGGCTGACTGGCCACTGTCCTGCAAGGCCAGCACCAGGCCGTAGAGAGCCGCTTCCCGGGATAGGGATTGTCCTTCCAGTTCGCCCCGGAACTCGGACACCGCCTGCACCGGAGTGTCGGCATGATGCACCTGGACACGGGCGCGCATCAGGTGGAAGGAAAGGGTTTCGGGCCGCACTTGCCGGGGGTATTTCCTGGCCCGGCTGCGGGTGTCGCTGATACGGTTTTCGGTGAGTGGGTGGGTGCGCAGGAACTCCGGAACCTGGCTGGCCCGACGGCTGGCCGCAAGCATGCGCTCGAACATGGCGGGAGCCGCGTGTGGGTCCAGACCCGCGGCGGCCAGAATTTGCATGCCGATACGGTCCGCTTCCTGCTCATTGGAACGGCTGAAGCGCAGTTGGGATTCCAGAGTGGCAGCCTGAGCCGCAGAGAGGGCGGCCATTCCCGCGGAACTGCCGGTGGTTGCAATCAACACCAGGCCCGCCAGCATACCCGCCATGGTCCAGGGTTGTTGCTGCTGTTGCCGCTCCACACCGCGTGAAAAGTGGCGTTGACTCAGGTGGGCGATCTCATGCGCCAGCACGGTAGCCAACTCTGCCTCGCTGTGGGCGTAGAGCAACAGCCCGCTATGCACACCGATGACCCCGCCGGGTACTGCGAAGGCGTTGAGCACCGGGTTGTCCACCACCACCAGTTGCAGCCGGCGGTCCTGCAGCTCGCTATGGCTGACCAGTCGGTAGATGAGGTTTTCCAGGTAATCGTGCAGCAGCGGATCATCCAGGGTCGGAACCTGGGAGCGAAACTTGCGCAGCCAGGCCCTCCCCAGCCGATGTTCCTGTTCCGGTGAAAACAGGCTGGAGCCGCCCTGGCCCAGATCGGGAAGCTTGAATTGGTCGCCGCCGGCTGCGCCGGCGGTAAACAATACGGCCGCCAACAGGCACTGTCCGGCAAATTTGATCACGGTGGATACTCGATTACAGCGTCGAAAAGCCAGCATATTGCACCAGACCCGGAAGCGTGACCAGCCCGCATGTCGGCAGAGAGCTCTCAGCCGTGTAACTACTCGCCCCCCTGCTCTGCCCGGGGTTGGGAATTGGTGCGCCGGCAGGCAGGTGCGTAGGGGCGAGGCATGCCTCGCCCGTATGGTGCGGCCCGCGCAATGTTTGCATTTGGCGGCTTGGCTCCCCGGATGTGCGGGCGTGAGTAGTTACTCAGCCGTTACCAATGTGACTCCCTGTACGCAGAAGCGTTCCACAGCCGGCGCATGAGCCGCTATACTGGATATCGCTGAAAAGGGAATGTACGGCTGCAAGCCCGGCATCGTCCCCAAGTCGGTCACCCCGGTACGTTTCCAGGTGGTCAGTCTCATGCAGGAGAAAAAAGTGGCGCAACCCCGGTTACTGGAATTGGACCTGCGCGGAGACCGTTGTCCGATGCCGCTGTTGAAAGCCAAGCGCGCCTTGAACGGTATGGCCAGTGGCCAGAAGCTGCGGGTATTGGCCACCGACCCCGGTTCGGTCAGGGATTTCGCCCTGTTTGCCGAACAGTCAGGTAATCGGCTGCTGCACAGCAATGAGCAGGACGGGGTTTACAGTTATCTGCTGAGAAAAGCGTAACGGCAACCAGGGAGTAAGCAATGCTGGAAATTCTGCAAAAATGGTATCAGCGCATCTTCTTCAAGGAGGAGGCCATCCTGCTTTCGGTGCTGTTGGTCCTGGCGCTGGTTCTTCTGCTGACCGTTGGCGATATTCTCACCCCGGTGCTGGCCGCTATCGTGCTGGCCTACCTGGTAGAGGGCCTGGGCAGCAGGATGACTGCCTACGGTTTTCCCCCGTGGCTGGCGTTGACGGTCTCCTTTCTGGTTTTTGCAGGCTTGTTTTTCGGCTTCCTGCTACTGGTGTTTCCTCTGATCTGGCGCCAGTTGCTGGGCCTGTTCCAGGAACTGCCGGCCATGATTGACCAGGTCAATACCTGGTTGGTGGTGCTGCCTGCCCAATATCCGCAACTTATCAGCGAAGCGCAGATTGCACAGGTGGTGGATTTCGCACAGGCGGAACTGGCCAGGTTCGGGCCGTCGGTATTGAGCTTTTCCCTGGCCAGTATCCCGCTGTTGGTGGGGGTGTTGATCTACCTGATTCTGGTGCCTTTGCTGGTTTTCTTTTTTCTCAAGGATCGTTCGATTATTCTCAATTGGCTGAGTGGATTTCTGCCCAGCGAGCGACCGCTGTTGAGCCGAATCTGGCGGGAAATGAACGAGCAGGTCTCCAACTACGCCCGTGGCAAGGTTATAGAGATCCTGATTGTCGGCGCCGCCAGTTACCTGGCATTTCTGTGGCTGGGTTTGAACTATGCGGCTTTGCTGGGTGTGTTTGTGGGCCTGTCGGTGATCGTTCCCTATGTCGGCGCCATCGTGGTGACCATTCCGGTCTTTCTTATCGGCCTGTTCCAGTGGGGCTTTGGCACGGAGTTCTACTGGCTGATGGTAGTCTACCTGCTGATCCAGATACTGGACGGTAATGTACTGGTGCCGTTGCTGTTCTCGGAAGCAGTGAATCTGCATCCGGCAGCCATTGTTCTGGCGGTGGTTTTCTTCGGCGGTATCTGGGGTATGTGGGGCGTGTTTTTCGCCATTCCCCTGGCGACGCTGGTGAAGGCCGTTATCAACGCCTGGCCAAAGCCCGAGCAAAACCCTCTGGAGTAACTTGTGAGCAATAGAATTTTATGCATCGGCGCGTTCCTGTGCGCCGCCGCCCTGCTGTTGTCGGCCTGTCAACTGCAACCGCCGCCGGCCGCGCAGGAAGTGCAGCCGGTACAAAGTCCCAATGATGACAAGAACTACCGCCTGGTCACCCTGGATAACGGCTTGCGCGCGCTGCTGGTTTCCGATACCACCACGGAAAAATCGGCCGCATCCCTGGATGTTCATGTGGGCAGCGCCCAAAATCCGCGTGAACGCGCCGGCCTGGCGCATTTCCTGGAGCACATGCTGTTCCTCGGCACGGACAAATATCCGCATCCCGGGGAATACGAGGAGTTCATTACCGAGCATGGCGGCACACGCAACGCCTACACCGCCTTTGAACATACCAACTACTTTTTTGATATTGATCAGGAATATCTGGCCGGGGCGCTGGACCGTTTCGCCCAGTTTTTTATCTCTCCCCGATTTGACCAGGACTACGTGAGCAGGGAAGTCAACGCGGTCGAGGCCGAATACCGAATGGGGATAAAAACCGATGAGCGCCGCGTCCTCGACGCCCTGCGCGAGGTGGTCAATCCCCGGCACCCGTTCAGCATTTTGGGGGTGGGCGCCAAACAGACTCTCGCTGACTTCGAGCAACAGCCGGTGCGCGCCGCCCTGTTGGAGTGGTACCGGCGTTATTACTCGGCCAACCAGATGACACTGGTTGTGTTGGGGCGTGAATCGGTGGATGAACTGGAAGCGATGGTGCGCCAAAGCTTCACCGCCATACCCGATCGCGGCCTGCGGATCGACGATATCAGCGAGCCACTGTATAGGCCGGGGAGCTTGCCCAGGGTGGTCAATATCCGGCCACAGGCGAGCGAGCGGCAATTGCAACTCTCCTTCCCGCTGCCGGACTACCGGCGCCATTATCGGCGCAATTCCATGGCCTATCTCGGCAACCTTCTCGGCCATGAAGGACAGGGCAGCTTGCTGGCCTTGTTAAAGGCCGAAGGTTGGGCGGAGGGCCTGGGTGCGGGGCCCGGCCTGGCCTGGCGCGGCGGCGCCGCGTTCAGCCTGCAGATCGACTTGACCGAGCAGGGCCTGGCGCGGCGCGAGCAGGTGCTGGCCAAGGTTTTCGAGTACCTTGAGATGCTGCGCAACGCCGGCCCGCGGCGGGATCTCTATGAAGAGCAGGGGCGTATCGCCGAACAGCAGTTCCGCTTCAGTGAACCGGTCCAGGCCCTGCGTTATGTGACCTCTCTGGCCAATGACATGCACTACTACGAGCCCGCCGACGTGCTGCGCGGCGGTTTCCTGATGAGTGAATTTGACGCAGCCGAAATTTCCGAACTGCTGGCTCGCTATTTGACCCCGGACAATGTCATGGTGGTGGTGCTGGCCGAGGCTGTCCCGGTGGACCGTGAGTCGGAATTTTATTTCACTCCCTACTCGGTGTCCGCGGCCGCGGCGGACGCACCCTGGCGGGAAGTTGACCGCGAAACGCTCGACCCGCGTTTGCACCTGCCCCGGCCCAACCCCTACATTGCCGTCGAAGCCGCTTTGCGGCCCCGCGTGACGGAGTCTTCCAATGTCCCCCGGCTGGCGGTCGATGAACCGGGGTTGACGCTCTGGTTTCATCAGGACGATGAATTCCGGGTGCCGCGCGGCGCCATGTACATGAGCTTCCCCAGGGCTGACGGCAAAAGCCCGCGTCGCTGGGCCCTGCAGGCGCTCTATGTGAACCTGTTGCAGGATGCGGTCACGGAAATCACCTACCCGGCCATGCTGGCTGGTCTGGGGGCTGGTTTTTACCATGATTCCCGGGGTATCGGCTTGACAATCAGCGGTTATGACGAAAAGCAGGCTGTTTTGCTGAAAGCCATGGTGGAGGCGGTCACCACGGCGCAATTCGATGCGGCGCGTTTTGCCAATATCAAGGATGACCTGGTGCGCCAGTTGGAAAATTTCAAGACCCTGCGGCCGTTCCAGCAGGTAATGGCGCGCACCGAGCAATTGTTGGTGCACGGGGAATGGGACGAAAATGCGTTACTGAATGTGTTGGACGATTTGCTGCTTGCCGATGTGCGCGAGTTTGCCGGGAACTATTGGGCGCGGGCCCGGGCCGAGGTGCTGCTCAACGGCAACTATGATGAAGCGGTGGTGGCCGAGGTGCGAGCTGCCCTGTCGCCGTTGTTGGGTGCTTTTTCGGTAGCGCCGGCGATGGAAACCGAGGTGGTGAAACTGCCGCCGGACACGACTTTCCTGTATCCCCTGACGGTCGCCCACGCCGACTCGGTGTTACTCCATTATTTTCAGGCGCCGGCCAATGACTGGCCATCGCGGGCGCTGGCGGCGCTGACGGCGCAGGTTTTCACCTCGGGATTCTTTCAACAATTGCGAACCGAACAGCAACTGGGTTACCTGGTCAACGCCTTCTACTGGCCGTTGCGGGATGTGCCGGGCATTGGCTTGCTGGTGCAGTCGCCCACTGCCAGCGCCGTGGATGTGACGGCCGCGGTGGATACCTTCCTGCGCCAGAGCCTGGCCGGCGATGGGCTGACCGAGGAGCAGTTTCTGCGTCATCGGCGGGCGCTGAAGGGTGAGATTCTCAAGCCGCACAACAACCTCTCCGAGCAGTCGGAATACTACTGGCGGGAGATTGCCCGCCGCAGCCCGGAATTCGACTCCCGTCAACAGTTGGCGGCCGCGGTGAGCGCCCTGGATTTCCAGCACTGGCGAGAGGCGGCGCGGCGCATGATCCTGCAACAACCTGCCCAGGTTCGCATCGTTGCGCCGGGAACCTGGGGGTTGCAGCCTGCCGGTGAAAAGATTACCGGTGCGTCCGCCTTCCAGCAGGCCATGCCCGGTTACCTGACACACTGACAACAAGTGGCGTGAAGCGCGCTCCGCATCCCGCCGCCGCAGAAAAGGGTGGCGCTGTGGGCTCCCTGAAAACGCTATATAATGAGGGGACAGCGCGAGAAACCCCCATGATAGAAGATACAGACCCCATTGAGACCGGGGAATGGCTGGATGCCCTCGGTGCGGTGCTCAAGCATGCCGGTCATGAGCGGGCCCGCTTTCTGCTGGGCAAGCTGTCCGAGCACGCTGTGCACATGGGTACTCGCCTGCCGATGGCGATCACTACGCCGTTTCGCAACACCATACCACCGCTGGCGGAGAAGCGGATGCCGGGCGACCTGTTCATGGAGCGCCGCATTCGCTCCCTGGTGCGCTGGAACGCCGTGGCAATGGTAATGCGGGCCAACGAGAACCACGAGGGGCTGGGTGGGCATATCTCCAGCTTCTCTTCCAGCGCCACACTCTACGATGTCGGCTTCAACTACTTCTTTCGCGGTTACGGCAATGGCCACCAGGGCGACATGATTTTTTACCAGGGCCACAGCGCCCCGGGAATGTATGCGCGCTCCTACCTGGAAGGCCGCTTCGATGAACGGCAACTGGATAATTTTCGCCGCGAGGTGGGAGGTGATGGCCTGTCCTCCTATCCCCACCCCTGGCTGATGCCGGACTACTGGCAGTTTCCCACGGTATCCATGGGCCTGGGGCCAATCCAGGCCATCTACCAGGCCCATGTCATGAAATACCAGCAGGCCAGGGGGCTGGTCGACCACGGCGACCGCCGGGTCTGGTGCTTCCTCGGCGACGGGGAGTGCGATGAGCCGGAATCCCTGGGGGCGATCTCCCTGGCGGGCAGGGAAAATCTCAACAACCTGATCTTCGTGGTGAATTGCAACCTGCAGCGGCTGGACGGCCCGGTGCGCGGCAACGGCAAGATTATCCAGGAACTGGAAGGGGTGTTCCGGGGCGCCGGCTGGAAGGTCTACAAGGTGGTTTGGGGCCGCCATTGGGACCCGTTGCTGGAGAAAGATCAAACCGGCTTGTTGCAACAGCGCATGGACGAGGTTTGTGACGGCGAATTGCAGAATTACAAGTACAACGGCGGCGCCTACACCAGGGAGCACTTCTTCGGCAAATATCCCGAACTGCTGGAACTGGTCAAGGACTTGTCCGACGATGACATCATGTACCTGAACCGGGGTGGACACGACCCCTACAAGGTTTACGCAGCCTATGCGGAAGCGGTGCAAAGCAGCGAGCGGCCCAGCGTGGTGCTGGCCATGACCGTAAAGGGCTACGGCACCGGTGAAGCCGGGGAGGCCAACAACGAAACCCACTCCCTGAAAAAACTCGACCTGGAAAGCCTCAAGGCTTTCCGCGACCGCTTCGCCATTCCGGTCAGTGACAACGAATTACAGGAGGTTCCCTACTACCGGCCACCGCCGGACAGCCCGGAAATGCGCTACATGCGCCAGCGCAGGGAAGAGCTGGGAGGCCTGATTCCATCGCGCAGGCAGGAATTCGAGCGCCTGCCGGCGCCGGAACTGGAACTGTTGAACAGCCAGTTGAAGGGCAGCGGCAAGCGCAGGATATCCACCACCATGGCTTTTGTGCGCATCTTGTCGACCCTGGTGAAAGACCCCGGAATCGGCGAACGGGTTGTGCCGATCGTTCCCGACGAGGCGCGCACCTTCGGCATGGAAGGCATGTTCCGGCAACTGGGCATCTACTCCTCCCAGGGCCAGAAGTACACCCCGCACGATGCCGGCAAGGTCATGTTCTACAAGGAGGATGTCAACGGCCAGATCATGGAGGAAGGGATCACCGAAGCGGGTGCATTCTGCGCCTGGCTGGCCAATGCCACGTCGTATTCCACCAGCGGCTACCCGATGGTTCCCTTCTACGCTTTTTATTCCATGTTCGGCTTCCAGCGTATTGGCGACCTTGCCTGGGCGGCGGGTGACAGTCAGGCGCGCGGTTTTCTGATCGGCGCCACCGCGGGCCGCACCACCCTGAACGGTGAAGGTCTGCAACACCAGGATGGTCACAGCTTGCTACTGGCCGGCGCCATTCCCAATTGCGTGTCCTACGATCCGGCCTATGCCTACGAACTGGCGGTGATTATTCAGGATGGCTTGCAGCGGATATTGGCCGAGGGCGCCAACCGGTTTTATTACATTACCACCATGAACGAGAACTACCTGCAACCGGAAATTCCGGCCGGTGTGAAGCAAGGCATCATCCGCGGCATGTACCGGCTACGCGAAAGCGCAAGCAATAGTGAACGTTCTGTGGAATTGCTGGGCGGCGGCGCCATCCTGCGGGAAGTGGAGGCGGCGGCCGCTATTCTGGAACGGGATTTCGATGTTGCCGCCAACGTCTGGAGCTTGACCAGTGTCAACGAGTTGGCTCGCGAGGGCAGGGCTGCGCTGCGCTGGAACCGTTTGCATCCTGAGCAACCGCCGCGTCTGCCCTACGTTAGCGCCTGCCTGGAGGATGTTTCAGGCCCGGTGGTGGCGGCTACCGATTACGTAAAGGCCTACCCCGAACAGATTCGGGAATTCGTGCCCGGCCGCTTTGTGGTGTTGGGAACGGATGGATACGGACGCAGCGATACCCGCCCCCGGCTGCGTGAGTTTTTTGAAGTGAGCCGCGAGTTTGTGGTGCTGGCGGCGCTGAAGGCATTGGCGGATGAAGGAGGAATCGATGCGGCGGCAGTGTCCCGGGCGATAAGCTCCCTGGGCCTTGACCCGGACAAGGCCGATCCGCTGACCAGCTACGGGAATCGTACGCAGTGAGCAGGCAAACCCTGAAGGTGCCGGATATCGGCGGCGCGGAAGATGCGGAGGTCATTGAGATCTTTGTGGCCAAGGGCGATGAACTGGCCCTGGAGCAGAGCCTGATCGTGCTGGAATCCGACAAGGCTTCCATGGAGATACCCGCGGAACAGGCGGGAACCGTGCTGGAGGTGTTGGTGAAGGAGGGCCAGAAATTGGCCGAAGGCAGCCCGATCCTGGTGCTGGAGAGCCAGTCCGAAGCCGAGCCCGCAGCGGAGACCGGGCCGGTGGCGGAGCCTGCCCCGGAAATCGAGCCCGCGCCCGTGGCCAAACCCGGTTCCACGCCTGTAGCGGAGCCCGCCCCCCAAGCTGTGCCCGCCCCCGCCCCGGTGGCGAAGCCCAGTCCCCCACCAGTAACAGAGCCTGCCCCCAAACCGGAGCCCGCAGCAACTTCCGCTGAGCAGCCGACAGTGCCCCAGCCGGTGGCATCGCGGCCCGGCGGCGCCGCGCTGTACGCCGGCCCGGCGGTGCGCAAGCTGGCGCGTGAGTTCGGCGTGGACCTGGCAAAGGTGCAGGGCAGCGGCCCCGGTGGGCGCATCCTCAAGGAAGACCTGCAGGAATTCGTCAAGCAATCCCTGGTCGAATCGGACACCCCGCCGGCTGCGGGAATTCCACCAGTACCGCAGGTCGACTTTTCGGCCTTTGGCGAAGTTTCGGTCCAGCCCATGAGCAGAATCGAACAACTGACCGCAGCCAACATGCATCGCAGTTGGCTCAATGTGCCCAGGGTCACCCAGTTCGACGAGGTGGACATTACCGAACTGGAAAATTTTCGCACCTCCATGAAAGCGGAGGGCGAACGGCGCGGGGTCAGCCTCAGCCTGCTGCCATTTCTACTCAAGGCTTGCGCCGCCACGTTGCAGGACCACCCGAAACTGAACGCATCCCTGGGCGACGACGGCAAAAGCCTGGTGTACCGGAAGTATGTCCATATCGGTATGGCCGTGGACACACCCGCCGGGCTGATGGTGCCGGTACTTCGGGATGTAGACCGGAAAAACCTGTGGGAACTCGCGGAAACCTGCAGCGTCCTGGCCGGCAAGGCCCGTGAGCGCAAGTTGGGTGTTGACGAGATGCAAGGCGCCGGGTTTACCATTTCCAGCCTCGGCAAGCTCGGTGGCACAGGTTTTACCCCCATTATCAATACCCCGGAATCCGCTATTCTCGGGGTGGCGCGGATGGCGCTGAAACCGCACTGGAACGGAACCGAATTCGAGCCGCGAAAAATGCTGCCGGTGACGCTGGCGTATGACCACCGGGTGATTAACGGCGCCGACGCCGGACGTTTTGTGGCGCAATTGCGCGACTCCTTGACCGATATCCGCAGGTTGCTGCTGTAGCACCGGCACGCCTCCCTGCCTATCCAGGAAAGAGTATGATCATCAAACCCAAAATTCGTCGTTTCATGTGTTTGACCAGCCATCCGGCGGGTTGTGAAGCCAACGTCAAGCGGCAGATCGACTACGTGCTGGAGCAGGGCCGTATCGGCGGCGGCCCGCGCCGGGTGCTGGTGATCGGCGCCTCCAGCGGTTACGGCCTGGCCTCCCGCATTTGCGCCGCTTTTGGCTGCGGCGCCTCAACCCTGGGTATTTTCTTCGAGAAAGCGGGTAGCGAGAGAAAGCCGGCCAGCGCCGGCTGGTACAACTCGGCGGCCTTTCACAAATTTGCCGAAGCGGCGGGCATCCCCGCGAAAAGCATCAATGGCGACGCCTTCAGCGAGGCCGTCAAACAACAGGCCATCGGCCTGATCAAGGCGGAATTCGGCCAGCTGGACCTGGTGGTCTACTCCCTCGCCGCGCCGCGCCGGCAGCATCCCGTTACCGGCGTGCTGCACGCTTCCACCCTCAAGCCGGTCGCCGAACCGTGGCAGGCGCGGGGCCTGGACACCGACCGGGAGGAGATCACCGAATTCAGGCTGGAGCCGGCCACGCAGGAAGAAATAGAGAACACAGTCGCGGTAATGGGTGGCGAAGACTGGCAGATGTGGATCGAGAAGCTGGATGCCGCCGGGGTGCTCGCTGCCGGCGCCCGCACCACCGCCTACACCTACATTGGTGATCGCTTGACCTGGAATATCTATTGGCATGGCACCATCGGCGCCGCCAAGCGGGACCTGGACCAGCGGGTGCAGGCGATTCGTGAACGCCTGGCCGTGGCCGGCGGCGATGCCCGCGTCAGCGTACTGAAAGCGGTCGTGACCCAGGCCAGTTCCGCCATTCCCGCCATGCCCCTGTATCTGTCCAGCCTGTTCAAGGTGATGCGTGCGCAAGGAGTGCACGAGGGCTGTATCGAACAGATTTACGCGCTGTTCCACGAAAGCCTGTACGGCGCTTCGCCGTATTTGGACGAGGAGGGCCGGCTGCGCGCCGACCGCAAGGAGTTGCAGCCGGAAATACAACGGCAGGTCGGTGACATCTGGAATCGGGTGACCAGCGCGAATCTGTACGAACTTACCGATTTTCGCGGTTATCAGCGTGAATTTCGTCAATTGTTCGGTTTTGATGTGGATGGCGTAGATTACGCGGCGGATGTCGACCCGGTGGTGGACATTCCCGGGCTGGTGGAGTGAGGCGATGTTCGAGCACGGGGTAGCCTTTCGTTTGAACAGCCGTGTACGGCGGCTGGTGGCGCCCAATCCGGGCATGATGACCGGCCCCGGCACCAATACCTATCTGCTCGGAGACGAGGATGTCGCGGTGCTCGACCCGGGCCCGCTGATCGATGAGCATGTGGATGCAATTCTGCGGGCCGGGGCGGGCCGGATTCGCTGGATCGTGGCCACCCATACGCACCCCGACCACTCTCCGGCCTGGCAGCCGCTGCACGCGGCCACCGGCGCCGAAGTGATCGGCGCAAAACCCTGGGACGACCGCTTCCAGGACGACACGTTCAATCCCGACCGCGAAGTTTCCGACCAGGATGTGCTGCAAACCGGGGAATTTACCCTGCGCGCCGTGCACACCCCGGGCCATGTGGGCAATCATTATTGTTACCTGCTTGAAGAAGAAGGCATGTTGTTCACCGGTGACCACATCATGCAGGGTTCCACCGTGGTCATCGTCCCCCCATCCGGGGACATGAAAGCCTATATCGACTCCCTGACCCTGCTGCTGGACTATCCACTGCGCTCACTGGCGCCAGGGCATGGCGGCGTGATCGAAGACCCGGTGGGCACGGTGGAGTGGTTGGTCAAGCACCGCCTGGGACGCGAACAGAAAGTGCTGGACGGCCTGCGGCAACTGGGTTCGGCCGACCTGGACGAACTGGTGTTGGTGGTGTACGACGACGTGGACAAACAGCTCCATGAGATGGCCAAGTTGTCGATGACCGCGCATCTGATAAAGTTGCAGCGTGAAGGGCGGGCGCGGTGTGGCGAGGGGCAGCGCTGGTCGTTGCAAGCCTGAGAACACCGCGGATTGATCAGAAGCAGACAGGAGGAAAGCATGAATGGTTTGATGATGGACCAGCCCCTGCTGGTAAAGTCCATAGTTGAGCACGCGCAGCTAATACACCCCGATGTGGAAGTGGTTTCGGTTACCGCCGACAATCCACGGCATCGCTATACTTACCGGGAAGCCTTTCGCCGCTCCCGGCAACTGGCCAATGTTATGGCCGGCTGGGGGCTGCAGCAGGGTGACCGCGTCGCCACCCTGGGCTGGAGCGACCACCGTCATCTGGAAGCCTACTACGCCATCTGCACCAGCGGTTACGTCTGCCACACCATCAACCCGAGGCTGTTTCTCCCGCAACTCGAGTTCATCATCAACCACGCGGAGGATCAGTGGGTATTCGTGGATCGGGATTTTCTGCCCCTGGCCGAGGCCCTGGCGCCGCTCTGTCCCGAAGTGCGCGGCTGGGTGGTGATGACCAGCGCGGACTTTATGCCGGAAACTTCCCTGCCCGACGTGTACTGCTATGAACCGCTGCTGGCTGACGCCAGCGATAGCTTCCGTTATCCGCAACTCGATGAAAATTCCGCCTGCTCCCTGTGCTATACCTCGGGCACCACGGGCAATCCCAAGGGGGTGCTGTATTCACATCGCTCCACCATTCTGCACACCCTGGTGAGCATGCTGCCCAACGTCATGAATCTCGGCGGCCATGAGGTGGTATTGCCCATTGTTCCCATGTTTCATGTGAATGCCTGGGGTTTCCCCTATTCCTCCCCCCTGGCGGGGGCAAAACTGGTGCTGCCCGGCTCCAAAATGGGGGACGGCCGGGAACTGACCGGTCTGATCAACAGCGAGGGCGTCACCCTGTCCGCGGGCGTGCCCACGGTTTGGCTGGCCCTGCAAGCGCATTTGCGCGCCTCCGGTGAAAGTGTCCCCAGCCTGAAACGTATCCTTACGGGCGGTTCCGCTCCGCCCCTGGCGATACTTGAGGAGTTCGACCGGCTCGGAGTGGAGTCCCAGGTGGCCTGGGGGATGACCGAAATGAGCCCGCTGGGCACGGCCAATGCCCCCACTTTGCTGAGTCCGGAGCAGACTACGGAAGCCGCCAGCAAGACCCGTCTCAAGGCCGGGCGCCAGGTATTCGGCGTGGAGTTGAAGATTACCGGCGACGACGGCGAAGAATTGCCATGGGATGGCGAGGCTTTCGGTAATCTCAAGGCCCGTGGCCCCTGGGTGTGCAGTTCCTATTTCAGGCTCGAGGAAAGCTCCGCCCACGCCGAACCGGGCTGGCTGGATACCGGCGACATAGCCACCATAGACCCGGATGGTCTTATGGCGATTACCGACCGCTCCAAGGATGTCATCAAATCGGGCGGCGAATGGATCAGCTCGATTGATGTTGAGAACGCCGTGCTGAGCCACCCCAAGGTGGCCGAGGCCGCGGTGATTGGCCGTCCGCATCCACGCTGGGGTGAGCGTCCTCTGCTGATCGTGGTCAGGGATCGGGGAGCGGAAGAACTCGGCGCTGACGAGGTGCTGGACTTTCTGCGCGACAAGGTCGCCAAGTGGTGGCTGCCGGATGCGGTGGAATTCGTCGATGAGCTACCCCACACCGCCACCGGCAAAATCCACAAGGTGGGGCTGCGCGAGACCTTCGCGGAATTCGAGTTTTGATGGGTGGGGTCTGACCCCCAAGGGTCAGACCCCTACGCTCGCGCTCGTGCCCAGGGTCAGACCCCTACGCTCGCTACGCTCGATCGTGGATTTGGTATCCTGCTTTCGCCAGGGCGGCGGCAAGTGTCGTGTAGCCAATCTTCGCATACTCCAACGGCGGGGCTTTGAGCGGATCCTGTTCCGCCTCAACAATGAACCAACCCTCGTATCCCTTGTCACCGAGCCGCTGCACGATTGAATTGAAATCCAAAGCGCCGTCACCCGGAACGGTAAAGGCGCCGGCCAGGACCGCGTCGAGAAAACTTTGCTTGTGTAAATTCAGCGCGGCGATTACCTCCGCACGGATGTCTTTGGCGTGAACATGAATAATACGATCCGCGAACTTCTCTATTGTCACCAACGGATCGCCGCCTGCGAACTTGATATGGCCGGTATCGAATAACAGGTGCACGGCCTCGCCGGTATGTCGCATCAGCAGGTCGAGATCGCGTTCGGTTTCAATAGCGGCGCCCATATGCTCATGGAACGCCAGTGGTACGCCCCGCTCTGCGCAAAACTCCGCGAACGCGGTAAGTTTACGGCCGTACTGCTGAATCTGGTGTTCATCCAGGCGGGGGCGGGTATTGAGTGGGGCATGTCGAATATTCTGAATCGTGCCCGCCGTTTCACCGTAAACGAGACAGGCAGCGCCCAGGTCGCGGAACAGCGAAAGCTGTTCGTTGACCTGATCTTTTTCCTTCGCCAATTCATTTTCCAGCAACGTTCCTGAATACCAGCCAGACGCAAGCAACAGGTCATGTGCGTCGAGCACCGAGCGCAGTTCGGTCGTGGTCTTCGGGAACTTGCCACCGGTTTCTACGCCGGCGAACCCGGCCAGCCTTGATTCTGTCAGGCAGGCCTCCAGCGGCGTGTCGCCACCGAGTTCGGGCAGGTCGTCGTTGGACCAGGCAATCGGCGCGATGCCCAGCTTCGCTTTCATTCAGCTAGACGCCGATACGTTGTTGTTTGCGGATCGCCACTTGCTCCTCCCGCGCTGCGCGAACCTCGCTACGCTCACTGTGTTCGGGTACGCCAACATCCCAATCCGCATCTCCCGGCGCCCAGGTGTATGCGTCGGTCTTGATGCAGATAACACTGGTCCGATCCGTTGACTTGGCCCAGTCCATCGCCGCGGGCAGATCCGACAAATTATCGACATGCCGCGCTAACGCGCCCATGGATTCGGCGTGCTTCGCAAAATCGACGGCAAAGGCTTCCTTGACGCGGCAATCTTCGATCTGATTGTTGAAAGAGGCTCCGCCCTTGAAATTCTGCAGGCGATTGATGACGGCGAATCCACCGTTGTCACAAACGACAATGATCATCTTGTGGCCGCTAAGAACCGACGAATAAATGTCGGAATTCATCATCAGATAGGTGCCGTCCCCCACCATGACGATCGGTGTTCGGGTCGCATCCGCCATCGCCGCGCCCCAACCCGCGGGAATTTCATAGCCCATGCACGAATAACCGAACTCGCAGTCGAAGGTGTTTGGCGCCTTTACCCGCCAGCCCTTCATCACCTCTCCTGGCAGTCCGCCCGCCGCTGTAATGATGCAGTCGCGCTCGCCCGCTTTCGCATTGACGATTCCAACCACCTGCGCGTAGGTCGGCACGCTTGTGTCGGTTGGTTTTTGCAGTTCGTCCAGAAGGGCGTTCCATTCTGCGAACGCGGCGACTCCTTTCCTGGTCCAGGCGGCATCGGCCCGCCAATCGCCCAACTCGCGGCCGAGTTCAGTGACGGTTTCCCGTGCATCGCCGACCACCGCGATTGCACGATGCTTGGTGGCATCCCAGCGGGCGGTGTTGATCGAAACAAATTGCGCATCGCGGTCAAACGCCGTCCACGAACCGGTGGTGAAGTCCTGCAATCGTGTACCGACAGCAAGAATGACATCTGCCGCGCCAGCCATTTCGTTCGCCGACGATGAACCGAGAATACCGACAGGACCGACATTAGCCGGATGCAAATGCGTAACCGAGCCCTTGCCGGCGACCGTTTCGGACAGCGGTATGCCTCGCGCCTGTGCAAATGCCGCGACACTTTCCTCGGCGCCGGAGTAGCGCGTACCGCCGCCGCAAATAAGGAGAGGACGTTTTGCCGAGCGCAAGGTTTCGACAGCAGTCGCCAATGCCTGGCGATCCGGCCGCGGGCGAGGGATGACGTGCAGCCTTGGCTCGAAGAACGCCGCCGGATACTCATAGGCAATTTCCTGCGTATCCTGGCAAAGACCGATGAAGGCCGGGCCGCAGTCCGCCGGGTCCAGCATCGCGGCAATTGCCTGAGGCAGTGACGATATGATTTGTTCGGGGTGTGTAATCCGGTCCCAGTAGCGTGTCACCGCCTTGAAGGCATCATTCACGGTAAGCGTCGGGTTGCCGAAATGCTCGACTTGCTGCAGCACGGGATCGGGGCGGCGGTTTGCAAAAGTATCGCCGCTCAGCAGCAAAACGGGCAGGCGGTTGGCATGCGCGGCAGCGGCAGCGGTCACCATGTTGGAAGCGCCAGGGCCTATCGAGCTGGCGGCAATCATCAACTGGCGCCGTTTTTTGGCCTTGGCGAAGCCGATGGCGGCGTGCGCCATCGACTGCTCGTTCTGGCCACGCCAGGTCGGTAGTTGGTCTTGCACCGCCTCCAGGGCTTCGCCCAGACAAGTCACGTTGCCGTGCCCGAATATGGCGAAGACGCCGGCGAACAGGGGTACGCGCTCACCATCGATTTCAGTGAACTGGTTGCAAAGATGGCGAACCAGCGCCTGCGCCATTGTCAGTTTGATTGTCTTGCCACCCATGCCGATTCCCTCCAGGGACGTATCACACCAAGTTTCCACAGACATCATTACAAAATAAGTCAGGAAAGGGTAACTACTCGCCCCCCGCCCCCCCAAAAAAGGGGTCAGCAAAAAAGGGGTCAAAGCCCTTTAGTACCCCTTTACCACCCCTTTAGTACCTGCCCCGGATGTACGGGCGGCGCATGCGCCGGCCTTACACGCCGCCCACAATTCCGTAGGGGCCCTGTGCCCGAAGGGTGCGCCATGGCGAGCACCCTTCGGGCACACGGCCCGCGGGCCGCGCATGCGCGGCCCCTACAACCTGGGGGGCGTGAGTAGTTACCCGAGATCTAATTCTTCCTGAACCGCGAC
>JAPOQD010000006.1 GCA_026710905.1 Halieaceae bacterium | reverse complement strand
GATATGGTTCTCCGCCGCCCGTTCCAACAGGCCCGTTTTCACTTCCCAGTCCTCCTGGGCCGCGTAGGGCGCCAGTACGGTGTCCACCCCTCTAATGGCCAGCAGACGAAAGACTTCGGGAAAGATTACATCCTCACCGGTCACCATTCCGATATGCGCGAAGGGCAGGTCCAGGGTGTTGATGCCATCGGCCGCGGCGGCCCAGGCATGCCGATTACCGACATGCAACTGGCCCTGCGCGCACTGCACGCCATCCCGATTCACCAGCAAGGCCGCGTGGATAAGCTGGCCCCGATCATCCCGCCACGGAAAACTTGCCGCCACATAAGCATTGCCGCAAACGGCCGCCAGTGTCTGCACGGCGTGTTCGGCCTCGGCACAGGAGTCCAGGCTAATTTCCCCTCGAAGATCAAAGCAAAACAGTTCCGGCAACACGATCAGCTCGGCGCCCGCGCTTGCGGCTTGCGCCACCTGTTCGGCTACCGGGCCGAGATGCGCAGAAGCAGGTTCCGGCAGGGGAATCATTGCCACCGATACCGGGCCTGAGGTTTTGGCGGGCGCCGGGGGCTGCGTGTCCGGGTTCTGCGCGATCGGTGAATACAAGCCGGGGCGGCGCAGATGGAACAGGCCGGAACCATCCGGCCGAAGTTTGTGGTCCGCTTGCGTGGGATCGATATCGGCGAATACCACTTCTTCCTGATCAGGCGAGGCTATCGCCAGTACAGTACCCTCCGGATCGACAATCTGGCTTTCACCGGCCCCACACAAAAACTGGCTGGGAATGTTGGTCACGGCGCTCAAATCATCCAGCAGTTCCGCGGGCACCAGCGGACCAATCTTGTTGGCCGCAACCACAAACACCTTGTTCTCGGCCGCCCGCACCGGAATATGCAAACTCGACTCATCGGGCGCGAAGGAATTCACGCTATTGCAGAGTATTTGCCCGCCACGCAGCGCCAGGTAGCGCGGTGTCTCGAAAATGACCCCATCCATGCAGGCGTACATGCCCAGTCTGGCAAACGGTGTATCGATAATCGGCCCCGCACACCGCGCCCGCTCCAGAAAATTATTCTCGTGGCCGATCAACACCTGCTTGTCGTTGACGCCCAGCAACTCGCCATCGGACGAGAACATCAGGCTGGAGCCGCTGCACCTGCCCTGCTCCCTGCGCATGGTGCAGTTGGCTACCAGGTAGCAACCGGCGGCCCGCGCCGCTTGCGCCAACTGTTTGAGAAAATCGCCACCGGGCTCGAGAGAAACCTCGTAACAATGCTCCGGGCTGTCATACCAGGAGAGATGGTTGATAAACTCCGGCAGCACCAACAAGCGCGGCTTTGATGCCTCCGCCGTGGCAATAACCCGCAGCGCACTTTCGAGATTTTGCTGGATATCACTGCCTACCGAATACTGCGCGGCGGCGACACGCACCAGCTTGCTATTGCTCATATCACTTCTTAAAACTCTTCCAGCAAGCGGCCCTTGCCGGTAATTTTGTCATTGATTCCACAGTTGCGCAGCGCACGCCAAATGGTTGCGACATTGATCGGCAGCAGGGGCTTCTGCAGCCAATGCTCCAGGGTCGGGAAAATATCCAGCGTGGAAAGATTTGTGCCGCATTGAACAATCGCGTCCACATCGTCGCCATCGACTTTACGTACCGCATCCATCACTTCGCTGATGCCTGACTCGGCAATGGCCGTGGCCGAGGGGCTATTCAAACTGGCGATGCCTTTCACTTGAAACCCGATCTCATCAAAAAACCGGCGAACATTGCTGTCCCCAACCGGCGGATACGGCGTGATCACTGAGATCGTTCGCACACCAAAAGCCTGTAGCGCGTCGCGTGTGGCGCCTGCGCCGGTGGTCAGGCCAATCTCACCGATCTGTTGTTTGATAGCGGATTCGAATTCGATGTTGCCGGACATGCCGCCCCAGAAGGTTTCCGCCGACATGCCCAGCATCAAGTGACTCACCTTTGCGCTGAGCACCTGGGAAATAGCGCCGGGCAACTCACCGCGCATGGCCTCAAGAAAGCGCTCGAAGACATTGTCGATACCCTCTCCGGTTTTGCGATTCTCGTCGGCCCAGTTTCGAATCTCGATCCAGAACCTGGAGGGATGCCAGGTAACGCCGTCCAGGGCGAATTTTTGCAGGTCGTATTCCACGCCGGTGTTGGTGGATGGAATCAGCACACCGATGCGGGCGCGGCGCGCGACCTGGTAGTTATCCATCACCAAACAGATCGCGCTTGCGGAAACCCGCGGTCATGAACCGCGCCATTGCCTTGGCGCCGGTGAGCCAGGTCACTTTGGCGCCGTTTTTGTTGCTGGCCAAAATTCCCTTCACCAGGAACGGAGTGACTGTTTCGACGGTATCGCCAAGAATATTGAAGATTTTTCTGGCTTGCGCCCAGGCATCGGAACCGGTGTCGTAGTCACCAAGCAACAAATCCGTGACCACGATTCCCGGACTGAGAGTGCAGACCTGCACGCCACTGCCCTCCACTTCCTTTTTCAGCACCTTGTTCAAATAATTGACGGCGCGTTTGGTAGCGCCATAGGCAGCCACGCCAATCTGGGTACGGCCATCGCTGCCAAAGCCCTCCATGTTCCAAATCTGGCCGTGGCCCTGTTCAAGCATGCCGCGGATGGCGATACGATTGGCGTAAAACATTCCGGTGAGATTGGTTTCGGCAATCCTCTCGAGATTTTCCTCCGTCTGCTCGTGTAACGGCCCACGAGGCAGGCTGATGCCGGCATTGTTGATCCAGATGTCGATCTTTCCGAACTGACTTTGCGCGCCATCCCAGACCGCCTGCAGACTGTCGGAATCGGCCAGCTCCGCGACAAAACCCGCCACCTGGCCGGCTGCGGCATCGGCGCCGAGCGATGCCGCCGCAGCGGCGACCGCCGTCTCCGAGCGCCCGGTGATGGACACCTTGCAGCCCCGCTTCAGAAATTCAACCGCCAGGCCACGGCCTATGCCGCGAGTCCCGCCGG
>JAPOQD010000025.1 GCA_026710905.1 Halieaceae bacterium | reverse complement strand
CGAAGCGTTCGGTGAATTCAACCGAAGTTCCAAAGGCGACGATGATCTCACCGAGATTGCCGTCGGCGTCCTTGAGCCGGCCGGCCCAGTAGTCCAGCCCGGCGGGGTCTGGGGGCCGGCCATAATAGGCCAGGTAGGCGTTCTGGATAATCTGTGCTTCGTTCATGATTTCGGCCCTTATCCCGCCATTATCTCTTGACATTTTTCCAGGTGTGCGTTGGCGGGATCCGAACACAATGTCGCACAGTGATTGACACCACAGCCATTCTGGAAATGCAGCAGAAAGTCGGGATCCTGTGTCAGGTCGTCCGGATCCTGCGGCGGGTTTTCATCCAGGTAGCCATCCCAAAAATCATAGCCCTCCTGGTCCGGGCTTCCTTCGTCGAAAACTTCCTGGTAGGCCAAACAGATCGGATCGGTAGTTCCCGGCGGACAAAGCTCGTCGTCTTGTTGTGGCGGCGGATTTACAGGATTTTGTTGTATGGGTGGCTGAGGATTTATCGGTGGCGTGTCCTCATCGTCATCACAGCCAAGCGGCCAGCACGGATTGTCCAGAAAACTGAAATCCGGTGGCACGTAAATGACACAAGCCCCATTGTCAATTTCCATTTCCTGGTCCGGGCCGCGCGCCGCCGCAAGGCAACGTGACGTGCAATAGCTCCAGCCGGCCGGAGCCGGAGTGCTCACAATCTCCTGGCACACATCCCCCTCGGTGAAGGTATGCACTCCGCAAGCGGTCGGCCGTTGTGTCTCCGGTATGTAGTTCGGATCAGTCGGCTCCACCCACTGCCAGTTCACCAGGCAAACATCAAACTCCGGGGTCCTGTTCACCATACCTATCGAGCTATCGAATTCCAAGCGTCGACGTAAAAGGATGGGCGAGTCCGCACCGGTGTTGTCATGGGAAAACTCGTAACAGAGACCGTCTGCATTTCTCCACCGGCAGATTCTGGTTCCCGTCACCAGATTGTCCTCCACGTCCGTCGTCGGTGTGTTTTGTTCCAACCGGGCAATGTCACAATCATCCGGGAACCAGCCCAGGTCCCCAAATTCATTCAGCTCATACAGCGGGGGCTTGCCGGGCCGCGAGCAACCCGTCGCCCGAGATTCCGATTGTGCGTCCGCCTGGCCCGTAAGCAGGGCCATACACAGCCCGAGTACCAGATGCTTTTTCATACCGTGAATACCTCCAATTTGTCAACCTTCAGTCATAGCGCAACTCTGTTGCCGTAAGCGCCTGTACATTGGCTGCATCGGCCTCCAGCAGCCCTGCTCCTCCATCCTGAACTCTCAGCCGTTCCCGGACATTCAGTTGCCTGACCTGGTCTAAATCATTGTCGCCCAGGCTAATCGCGTCCCTCGTCGGCACCGTATTGCCCATGGCGTCCAGCTCCATGAGCGCCGTATCCCAGTGCAGCGGCCCGCGCATTTCCTGCTGCAGGCCGTCGTGGGAACCATCGAGCTGCACCAGTTCGCTGTGGCTGCTCTCCTGGCCGGGCACTGCGATATTGACGGTGATCACTGCTCCGTTTACCGAAGAGAATGCCCCCCAATCCGCGGCGACCTTCAGCGCCTGTTGTGTGGTGAGCATTTCGGTGCTGATTTCCAGCCACCGATCTGGCGGGGTGGGTGTATTCAGGTTGTAGGGCTCACCGACACTATTCATGTAGCGTGTGACGGGGCCTGGCAGATAACCGTCAGTTACCAATCTCTGCAAGTCCGCTGGCCATGTCGCGACGGTAAAGTGATCGTGCTGATCCGCCCGAAAGGCCACCGACGCCTGGGCAATTTGCTCAATGCCCAATCGCGTTACCCGGATCAATTGCGCTTCCTGCCAGGCGGTTACATAGGGGATCAACTGAATGGTCATGAAGCTCATCAGGCCGATGGCCATGACCATCTGAATCAAGCTGAAACCTGCTTCTTTTTGGCGAAGCCCGTTTCTTTTTTGCTCTGGAGGCGCAGCCTGCTCCATTCCCGTTTCTTCCAGAGTCGGGATAAAGCAGGAACTGCGACCTTGCAGCTCCTCGTCGCTGGGACGCTCATCCAAGAAGGCGAAGCTGCGATCCTCGTAGAACACCAGGTAGCCCCATCGCAGGTCTGCCTCGGTTTGCCCCGGCTGGGGCGGCTCCTCCCACCAGGGTTCCTTGCTGAGAATCTTTTTCTCCGCACTCACAATCGCACTCTCACAAGTGTCTGCATTCTTGCCAGGGATACGCGGTCTGCGACCGCATAAAGCCTGGGCCCGACAGGGAGTTGTTCGTGGTGGGCGTCACCGTGAATTGCACTTGCCCGCCCTGGTAAGTTCCGTCGGCGCGACTGGCGATGGTCGCCAGGGCACGGTTGGCGGCAAGCGTGGCGTTTCCCGTCACGGCCACATCCATGGCCCCTTGTGGAGTAAATGCTGCCGACCAGGTGGTGCCTGGCGGCAGTTTCTCTTGCAGCCATCCCGCATTGCGTAGCGCCAGCTCGCTGAGGGTCTGCGGCAATTGCGTACAATTCGCCTGGCGATATTGACGCAGCGCTTCGGTGTAGGCCGCCAGACTGGCGGCCGCCTCTACCCGTTCGCCGGTCTGTGAACAGCTTTGCAGCGACAGCATGGCGATTGCCACGGATAGCGCCAGGGTCATGGCAATCTGAATCACCGCTCAATCAATCGTGAAAGAGAGCTGCCCCGCCGCGGTGCAGGCCGGGGCGGTTGCATAGTTGGTTGAATTCTCTATGCGATTCATCAACTGGTTGCACTGCGCCTGCTCGCGCAGGGTATAGGTTACCGCTCCGGCGACAATCGTTACTGCCAATCCATACAGATTTTTTCCGTTGTTACCGTCGGGCTGAATTGCTCCAAGATCATAGCCGTCGTCCAACAGTTTCTTCACGTTGGTCAACGTGGTCAGTCCTTGCTCCACCAGGCGGAAGGCTTGCTGTGCATGAATAATGCGGATGACCTCCGCCGAGGCGGCGTTAATTTGCGTCGATTGGAACATGGTCGCGGTCTGATTGAGCGCCATCACCGTCAGGGTGACCAAAAACAACGCGGCCAGGACGATGCCGATCACCGAGCCGGAATGCCGCCGCGCGCGGAGGGAATTGCGCTCCTGCAAGCCCTCCGCCTTCGCCAGGGCTGATTGCCGGGGAGCGCAGTTGGGGTTGGTGTACTTGTGGATACTCATCAGGGTTCTCCTCCAAGGTTGAGCCCCTCACCGAATGCGAGGGGCAACAAGGCAAAAATGATCAGGCCGGTGATTGCCAGCGATGCAGCGGTGACAAAATAGCGGATATCTTCCAGGGCCGAGGCCACGTCCAGCTCCAGCAGGTCCGCCACCAGCGGCAAACCGGTGCAAAGGCTGCCGGTGTCACCCTCCGGCGCCAGAGAACGCAGATAATTTGCATAACGCAGATCGAGCAAATGAGCGAATCGGAGGGCTTCAGCGACACCGTCGCCACGGTTGATTGCTGATTGCGCGCGCCGGAGGACTGACTCATGGAAGGGGTTGCCGGCTTCGAGTTTGCGGGCGATCTCCATACTCTCAGACCAACTCAGTCCAAGGCCGAACAAGGTAGCTAACAAACGGCAACTCCGGGCTGCGTAAAGCCGGTCCGAGGCAAGAAATAAACCGGCTTTGAGACCTATCCCGCGCAGTGGCCAATCCAGATGGCGGCGCAGAGCCAGGTAAGTGGCCGAGGCGCTGAGCGCGCTCAGCAACAGCGGCAGGCCCCATTGTTGAACGAAGGCTCCATACATCAGTGCACGCGGCTCTTCCGTGCTGTACTGCCGGATCAAATCGGCCTGGGACATCGTGCCCAGCAGAATCGCCACCGTCATCAGCGCGGAGCCCACCCAGATCATGTTCGGCTGGCCCACCACATTCCACCAGGACACTTTTTCACTGGAGCCGGCTTCCAGAATTTCGGTGACTTCAGGCAGGGCTCCCTGGCGTTCCGCCACCTGCAGCAGCAGGGCGTCACGGCGCGGCCACAGGCCCGAGCTATCCCAGTGACCGGTAAACAATCCCGTCTCCACCTGGTCGCGCTGGGATTGCCGCCCCAGCCGGCGAATCGCCGGGGAGTGGCCATACTCTTCCAGGCTCTGGAAGATCTGGCCCAGAGGCAGGCCCGCGCGCAATTGGGTGGTGATGATTCGCAGCAGGCGGCGGCGCTCCGTTTCGCCGAAGGCCAGCAACCGCAGGAAGGCCGTTTCAAGCTTCATTGCGCACTCTCTACTGCCCGCAGGGGCAGTTCGATGTTGTGGACACTGAAGGGCTCGATTCGCGCCTCTACATGGAAGGGGTCGAGGGTCCCGGTGAGCACCTTGTCCAGCGCATGGCGGTGCATGCTTTCCATGCCCTGCTCGCTGACCAGGTAGCGCCGCAGGCGGTGCAGATCGCCGCTGGCGAACATCCCACGAACTTCATCGTCCACCAGCATGACTTCCGCCACCAGGGTGCGGCTGATGATCCCGGTGTGCTGACAACCCTCACAGCCCTCGGGGTTGTGGTAGCGTATTTCCCCTATCAGGTCGGCATGGCTCATCTGGAGAATGCCGCGCAGGCGCCGGCTTGCTTCCCGCTGAGCCAGTGGCGGCTCCTTCCTGCAACAGGCAGGACACAGCGTAGGTATCAGCCGCTGGGCAGCGGCGGCCCGGAAGAATCCGGGCAGTGATAGCAAGTGCCTGGTCATGCCCAGGCCGGTCAGGCGCGAGTAAACACCCAGCACCGTCCCAGTGTGCAGCGTGGAGATCACCAGCTTGCCCTGCTCCGCCAGTTTCTCGGCCGCGGATGCGGTTTGCGCACTGCGGATTTCGCCGAGCACCAGAATATCCGTGTCCTGGCGCACCGTGGCCTCGATCAACAGGCCAGCCAGGTCTTCGCTGTTCTCGCCACTGGAATTCAATGAGACGTGGGTGCAATTGGGCAGGTAGGCCTCGATCGGGTCGGCCAGTTCCACCACACAGCGGGAGCGGGGCAGGCTGGCGATCAGTGAAGTGACACTGGTCGATTTCCCGGAGTTGGTAGGGCCACAGAACAACAGCATGCCCTCGGTGCAGGCCAGGGCATCACGGATCAGCCGCATCTGGGTGGAAGAATATCCGGCCCCGGCGATATCCTGTACTTCCAGGGGGTTGCGTAACCGGGCGACAAGCTTGAGTCCACGCTGGGCCGTGGGCACGCAATTCAGTCGAGCGATGTAGGCTTTGTTGGTGTTGGGGTCGATGAAGTTGAACTGTCCATCGCAGGGTGACATCGGGTCAAAAGTGGTGTTGGCATACAGGGAGTTGACGTAATAGGTCTGGATCAGGCGCTGTGCTTCGTCAAAGTCGATATTTTTCGCCGTGATCCGCATTACCCCGTGGACCCGAAACAGAATGGTGGCGCCCTCGCGCCGGGCTTCGATATGAATGTCGCTGGCCTCGGAAGAAATGGCCAATTCCAACAGATCGGTGGCGCGAGCGACGCCGACATTGGGGTCGGAAGGGCAGGCGGCGCGGTCCAATTCCTTGGTGTAGGAAGCGAATACAGTGTCGAGTACCGGGCGGAAGGCCGAGCCTCCGCCGGATAACAGTTTTTTCTGCCACAAGAACCGGCGCAGTTCCATCAGTGGTGTTTGCGGCGCGGTGGCGCGGTGATAGACGGTGCCGTCCTCGCCGATCAGCACCGGCAAACCAGGGTGCTGCGCCAGATAGGCTGTCACCATGGGGCTGTCCAGATGGCCCGCGTCACGCAGCACGTTGATTTCCGTGACGATACTCACGAGTTGGGCCAATCCAGCCGGGTCAAGGCGCCGCGCGAATCGGTCAACTCCAGCCGGTAGCGCCGTTCGCCCGTTTGTTTCGGGGTGTCCAGCGGGGTAATGGCGCGCAGAGTGTAGGTCGTGGACGAAACCTTGAAGGAGTCGCCGACATACACAATATGATAAGCACCCGCCAGGATGATGGCTTTTGCCACCGGGGCTGCCCAGGCTCCCACCACCCGCAGGCTGGGAACGCGGCGCTTCGCCGGCGGGAGGAGCTTGGCCGGCTTGCTTCGCACCACCGCCGGTTTCGCCGCAGGAGGCGCCTGCGTGCGGCGCATGGCCTGAAGGGCTTCCAGCAGCGCCGCGTCCTGGTTTTGCGTCAGCAGCACCTTGGCGGCTTCTGGATAGCGGGACAGCTTCTCGAGGCCGTCCAACACCTCGTTGGCATCGAGAACCTGACGGGCCTGGGCCCGAACGGTCAACATGGCGGTTTCCGCCGGGTCGGGAACTTCAGGTTCCTGTTCGGTTCCCCACGCACCCAAAACCGGTAATACCAGGGCTAGGGCAAGGGCCAGGGCCAGACCTTGAAGTTGTAATCGCATGGTCAAATCCCCCAGAGTGTGAGTTCCAGCGTGGCGGTCATTGGCAAGGCTCGTTCGTAGCGGATATTGATGCTCTCCACACTGGAAGGTATGGCGTCCAGCAACTCGGCCAAGAGTGAAAACACCGGCGCCGCCCCCCTCGGTATTTTCAGGTTCAGTTGGTAACGGGTGTAGCCGCTGCCGGCGCTGGACGTGCCCAATTGCAAATGGGCATCGGCCAGCCGCAGCCTCGGCTCCGAGCGAGCCAGCCAATCGGCGAGGTCTACCGGTTCGTGTTGCGGCCCGCTGCCCTGGCCGGGGGCGGTCAGTTCGTGTTCGATCTCCCATCCGTCAGTGTGCAACTGCAGTTTTTCTCCGCGGCCGCGGGCAATGGCCTGTAGCCGTTGGATACCGGCCTGCGCCAATCCCCCCTTCAGGTTGACTGTTTTTCCGTTCCAGGTGGCAGCTTCAAGTCCCTGTGCTCGATACGCCCTCAGCCCGTGCAGGTACTCCGCCCAGAACAGGATCTGACGCCGGGCATCGGCCGGGTGCTGGCGCTGTAGAGTGGCGGCACGCAGGGCTGCGAACTGCTGTTCCACCGCCTTGTTGTTGGAAGCCCATTGCGCCCGGTGCTGCTGCAAGTTCAGGCCGAGGGCGAGCAACAGTAGTGGCGCAAGCAGTCCCAACAGGTGGGCGGGGTGCGGCAGACCCTGCCGCAGCAGGGCCCGCCACATGGGTTGATAATGCCATGCATGGGCTGTGGACAGGGCCAACTCCTTGCCCCTGCAGGCCTCTGCAAAGCCACTACGCTCCACCGTTTCCACTACAATCGCCTGGCCGGATTCGGCTTGCAGGGCCTGCTCAGCCTCCTCCCTGGAGCGCATCTCTTCGGTGTACACCAAACCCTTGTGTAGCAGGGCCAGGTAAACCTGTTGCCTGGAGAGTGCGATGAAAACCAGGCCACTGTGTTTCGGCAGCAGGCCTTCCAGTTGCGCCGCCAGAGACAGGCCGCGTTGCCGGGAGACCCGAATCATGAAGCCGTCGCTGACGGCATACTGCCCGTACTCGCGGGCATGCTCCCGCATGCGCCGGGCGCGAACCAGGCGTGAGGAGTCGTCGAAGCGGGTGCCCGAACTGTCCAGTACTACTTGCACCGGTGTTTGATTGATGTGTCCGTGGACGATCATTTCAGGAGCGCTCCATGATAGTGGCGGTGACCAGCAACACGGTCTCGAATTCCCGGGAGGCCTTGCGCTTGGCGTCGGCGAGCCATGGCAACCAGGGTGTTCTTGTCTCTGCGGTGCGCAATTCGCGGCGGGCCAGATTGGCGACCAGATGGCTTTCCCCGGAACGCAGGGAGATGTTCAAGGCCTGATTGCGATGTTCGATCACCGGCAATGAGCCCTGGATGCGGTCATCGTCGAAAGAGTACTGCTCCAACCGCACCAGGTCCGCCTGGTTCAGTGCAATCCGCAGGTGTACCCGGTCACCGTGGACGGTCGGCACCACATGCAGGCTTTGACCCGTTTCCGCGGTTTTGGTCTCGACCTTGGTGACCTCTCTGGCGGAACCTCCAATAGAGGAGATCTCTACCGACACGTCCCCGACATAGTCCTGGGTGCGCACACTCTCCACCGAGACCATCTGGTTGTTGGCGCTGCTCAGATTGCTGCGCGCGATCACCGAGGTTTCACCCTGCTGGTTCAGCCAGCGCAGCACGGCGCTGCTGCCGGGAAAGCGGCTATTTTCTTCATCGACATTGACCGCCACGCCCTGGCTGCGGGCTATCGAATCGGGGGGCAGCAGTTGCAGGCCCGAGGCGGTCAGGGTCGCGGCTCCTCCAGCCAGTTCGACCACTGCATTGAGGTCGACACCGCGCTCGCGAGTCGAGGTGACATCCACTTCATACAGCACCAGTTCCAGCGATACACGCCGCGAAGCCGCGCGATTGACACGCTCGACAGCGGCCGCGGCTTCCCGCATCACGTCGGGGGGCGCCTGCACCAACAGTGTGCTGCTGGCGGGCAGCCAGGACATGGTGGTGTTTTGCTGCTCGCTGCCGAGCTGCAACAAGCTCGCCATCGCCGCCTCCACATCGCTCTGTGGGTCAAGGTCTATTCGGGTTTCGTTCAAATCTTCGGTTCGGGCCTCGGTACCCTCGCCAAGCGCCCGCAGCAGCAATTTGCCCTTGAACACTCCAGGGGCGGCAAGTAGTGCAAAGGCGCGTTGCATGGTGTCGGAGATGACCACGGTGTGGGCATCAAGTTGGTAGGCCCAGTTTGCCTGAGTGGTGATGGCTTCCAGGTGCTCGCGCAGGGTTCCGGCTGCCGGAGGCGAGGATACCATCGGCACGCTGGACGGTTTGAAGGTGTAGCGTATGGGGTGATTCCCGAGCGCCGCACGCAGGGCGTCCGTGGCCGGAATATTCTGGTAATCCGCCTGTACGGTCTGGTCCAGCCATGCCGGCTGGCGCGGGCGGCGGATCAGGGTGGCTGCGGTGGCGGATTGACGCCGCAGGGCGGCAATATCGCCCCGGGCCAGAGCCAGCTCGCGGCCGTGGTCAGGCGGTTCCACGGTTGCCGCCACGCAACCCGCCAAAAGAATACTGTACACCATCATTGAAAAGAATCGCATCAGAGCCCCCCACCGGCGCGGGCCGGGCTGAAATCCACGGTCTGGTCCAGTTCGTTGATCACTGCGCGAAGGCGGTAGGTCCTGCCCAGCGCACGCAGTACAGCCGCCAGATCATTGGGTTGTGTGTAGGAATATCCCTTGGGAATACGCCAGTCGATTTCTTCCTCGGCACTGCCGAAGCCCCACTGTCCCAGGGTATAGCCGTGATCGGCCAGAATTCGAACCAGATTGGTGCGCAGAGAACCGGTCTCAAGACGAAGGGTATAGGTGGCCGCCGGTGGTTTTTCCAGCGGCTCCAAAACCGCTTGGGGTGACGGGTGGGATAGTGGCTGGACCGCTCCAGCCTCGCCCGGCGCAGGTATGGACACTACTTCTCCCACTCGCAGGTGGTTGGGATTGGCCTCTGCCAGCGCAGCGGGAGAGTTTTCTACAATATGGTCAAAGGTATTCCGGAAACTCCAGCCGGGAGGCCGAAAACGCCGGGCCAGTTCCGACACGGTATCTCCCTCTGCAACCACATATTTCAGCTCCTCTGCTGCGATTATGGCCGCGCGATTTTCCAGTATTGGGGCCGGCCGTACGGTTGGCGCCAAGTATCTCATTCCCCCGGAAGGGACCATGGATGCGTGAGCTTCCGGTGCTGGGGCGGGCCGGCTGTCCGGCGCCAGGTTTCTCACCCCCCTGGCGGGGATTATGGGCGCTTGATTTTCCACTATTGGGGCAGGCCGCCCGGCTGGCGCCAGGTATTTCAGGTCTTCGGCCGGGAACATGGCTGCGGAATTCTCCGCGGCCGGGCCAGGCAGGCCGATGGGAACTACCTCGAAGGCCACGGCTGGTGTGGGCGCAGACAATGGCGTAGTGGATAATGCGTGCGGTTTGGCTGAGTTTCCGACTACCCGCCAGGCGGCCGACGCGGCGGTTTGCGGTCTGACAAAGCCGTTTTTATCAAGCAGTCCACTTAGCGCCACGGCCTGCAGGCATCCTTGCAGCGTGGTATCGGTAGCTGTTTCCCCCAGTACACTGCCCGGTATATCCAGGGAAACGGTGCGACGCGCCGGATCAATCAACAACACCACCTCCGGCCCGACCACTTCACCGATCAGCTCGCGCAGTGTCAGTATTTCATCGCGCACCACCCATTGGGGCAAAGGCTGTGCTGCGATACGCCGGCCCAGCCGGGGGCTCTCCAGGTTCAGGCGGAAGCCAATCTGGGCCAGTAATGCGTTCAGGCTGTCTCCGACCGTACTGTGTGGCATCAAATCAAGGGCGCGTACCGGGAGACGAAACGGGTCCGCGGGCACCACCGCCGCATGCGTTGGGACGGGCGTCAGACAGAGCAGGAGAGCAAGTGGAAGGCAGGGATTCATTCTCTCAATTCCTCAGCGGAACCAGATGTGTGGGCTGTGGATTGAAAGCCCATTCCCTGGGATGGGGGGTGGCCGGTTCCTGTTCAACACAAGCCTGGCGTGGTGAAACAGGTTTGGGGCCGGGATGTTCCGGCATTGTCCATAGGGTGCGCAGCCGCCCGATGATCTGTTGTTCACTGATCGGTCCAAGGTAACGGCTGTCGAAACTCGCGGCGGCTTCACCGAGCAGCAGGTAGTAGCCCGGCGGCAATCTGCCCTGGTTCCGGACCGGCGCCGGCAGCGCCCGGCCGCGGCTGTCGCAGGGTAATTGCGCCGTACCCGCCAGCAGGACTCCGTCAATGGTGACACCCGCGGCGGTAATGCTGTAGTCGTCTCCGGGCAGACCTGCCGCACGTTTCAGCAAGGGGGCAAAGCCTCCGGGGCATTGCCGGGAGCGGGGTAAATAGCCTCGCCGGGAAATGAGTCCATTCAACGCTCCGCGGTGCAGGCAAAAAGCCGCCAGTTCACCGCGTTGGCTGATGCTGTTCTCAACCAGGCGGTAGAGCCCCCTGGGCAGGGAAGCGCTGGTATTGATCCTGAAACCCATGCAGTACGCCGCCAGCAGAAGCAGCAACCCGCCCATGCAGAAAATGAGCCCGGCAGCCACCGGGAGGGCGCCCGCTCTAACCAGGGGGGGTACAGCATGGGGGGCGCGATGTCCGAGCAGAAGCTTCACCCCCCGGACTCCAGCGCCTGGCGGAGTGAGCTCGCGGCCAGGGCGGCGGAAGCTTTTATCCCACATCAGCGTCTCCCCCGGCGAAGACCAGATCCCTGGTTACCATGACATTGAAGCGATAGCCCGGCCTGATACGAATTCTCGGGCCCAGCGCCATTTGGCTGCGCACCATTTCTTCACCCAGTTCACTCCACTGCTCACCGATAGCGGCGGCGGCGCGCTCGTCCCCGGAGGTATCCAGCTTCCGGGTGTCGGCCGCGCTTTGCTGAAATCCCGCCGAAATCAGCCCCAGCAAGGTGGCATTGGCGAAACTGCGCCAATAACGCCCCTCAACCCGGTCGGAGAAACCGGCGTAGCCGGCGCCATCAACACCAGGCATGGCTCCCAGGGGGATCGATTCGCCCGTAGGCCGCTGTAATGATTGCCAGCTTACCGCCAGGCGCTCCTGGCCCAGTACCGAACCATTTGCATAGTTGCCGATCAGCCGGGAACCGGCGGGAATCAGCACCTGACTGCCGGTCGCGGTGTCATAGACCGGCACGCCTACCTGGGCGACTACCTGCACCGGCAACTCGGAGTCAATTCCTGTCAGCAGAATTGCCGGAATAATGGAACCGGCACGGAGTATTCCAGCAGCGGGCTGTGCCGGGGACATCCGGGTAGCTGCATTCGCCTGTTCCGGAACCAATGGCTCAAGAAGCGAAGTGTCCGCGGCTTCAAGGTTGGAAGCGATGGTTCCGGCAGCCGCTTGCGGTGTGACGATGCCCGCCGTGGTTGGAGCCACCAGTGCCGAGAGCAACAGCTCTATTTTCCTGGCCTCCATCTGTTGACGTTGTTCCGCTGCCCGCTGGAGACCTTCCACTTTCTGCCGATCAAGGAATAACTCTTCGCTGCCCGCCGTTGCGACTGGAGCCGGCGCCGCCGGGGGAGTGGGCTCCGGTGTGGACACTTCCAACTGTTTTTCCGCAAGGTCCAGCAATGCGGGCTTGCCACCTTCGCGGCTGTCTTCCACCGAGACGGCTCCCGGTTTCCCTGAAGACGCTGTGGAGGGAGGTTCTTTGCTTAACAACCGCCAGCCCGCCAGCATTGCCAGGAAACCGATGAGCAGAGCTGCAATCAACAATGGCAGTTGATTCACCCGGCGTACTTCCGGGTCGGTAATCGGTGTTTCAACTCGCATCGGATTGGGCCTCACGTTGTGACCAGGGTGAGGTGGCGGCCCAGCCGGCGCCCCCGCGTACCGGCCCGTAGGCGCGGGCGAAGACTGTCGAACCCCAGTGCACAGTCAGCAGCCAGCGCGCCGTATCCAGGGGTTCGGTATGCAGTTGCACCCGCTGCGCCTGACGGGGGGCCGTATCATCGGCATGGATCGCATAGCCAAGCTTGCGCAATGTCGCAGCCAGTTCCGTGTGGGCCGGTGGCTGCGCAGACAGTGCGACCGAGTGCAAAGCAGGTGGGTAGCGCCGCCACACCAACAGCGCCAGGTCGTTGATCATGGTGCGGTGCAGAATCGGCAACAGTGTCGGTTGCGGTGTGGCGGCGCAGCCTGATAGCAACAGCGACAAGCCAAGTAGCAAAATTTTCATGGTGTGACCCGCCGGATCGTGACCCGCTGTTGCGTCTTGCCGGTCCCGGCCAGCAGGGCCGCGAGCTGAAACAAGCCATCCACGACATAGCGGTCTCCACTGACCCGATAGTTCACCAGTTCAGCCTCACTGCCCCCATCCAGAACCAGCAAAATCGGCGCCTGTTGTGCTTGCAGATTGTCGGGAAATTCAATGAATGTTCTACTTCCATCATTGAATACCCGTACCGGGCGCCAAGCCGCCGAACCGTCAATTTCGTAGTCGAAATCAAGGTCATCCAGCGTCACCGGGATTCCTGGCAAGCGATTTTTTCGAGCCGTACGGGCCAGTTGTTGCTGCTGTTCACGGCGGCGCAAGGTAAGGGCCTCAGGGTAGAGAAAACCGACGCTCGGCATGTAGTCGGTGGGGTGCGACAAGAGCTCGAGGTGATAACTGCGCCGTGATGTGGGTATATACAGCGTGGTGGAAAGACCGGCGTCCAGCGGTTTTATCAGCAAATGGCTGACTCTTGCCGTCTCGGGCCCACTTTCCGCGTGGTCCACCAACCAGCGCGCCGAATCACCCAAATGTGGGTCAGAGCTTAGTGTTTCACCGGTTTGCAAGGCGAGGTCACAGACTCGCAGGGGGGCGCAGACAATCCGTGCAGCGTGCAGTCCGTAAACAAACAGCACCTGGCCGCCGAGGCCCCGAATGGGCTCACTATTTCGAGCCCCTGACCACTCATCGACCAGTTCCAGGGCCTTCTTTTCCTGTTCGGTGATAGGTGGCAGCGTATCGGAGATCCAATCGCCCCAAGCCGGTGGTGTGGCCAGAAGCGCAAGAAAAAACAGGGCCAGCCCCGCCGCGGAGAGTGGTTCAGCGGCTGCAGCGAATGGTTGGCGCAATTTGCGAACCACTGCTACTTCAATTTGACCCATGACAATTCCTTGACATGCAGACCCAGTGGGTTGCGGCGAATGGCCACCGCCGTGGTAGGTGGCTGTACGGTTATCGAGAGCAGGGCTCTCCAGCGTTCCTGTCCCTGCAGCACACCTGAACGGTCCCGTATCCGCTCGAACCACTCCATTTGCCAGGTGCCGCGGGTCTGGCGGAGAACCGAGTCAATCTCAATGGATACGGTTTCCGTGCGAACTCGCAGCAGCGGACTGCGCGGGCCTTGCCCGTCGCCAAAATACTCATTCACCACGTAAAAGGCCGGGTCGCCGGATTGCAGCAGCGTGTAGGCATCATTGAGAAACTGTGACTGTAGTTCCCGGTCGGCGGTTACCGTGCGCAGTTGTACGATAAAACGGCTCAACAGGGCGCTGACGACACGTTCATCCGCGGGTAGCGCCCGCTCCGCGATATTGACTGGAATTGCCGCCCCGAGTTTGTTCACTTCCACGACATAGGGAACCAGTTTGTTTTGGGCGCCAATGTAGCCGACGCCGCCTACCGCCATGGCGGCCACCCCAAGTGAGGCAAAGGCTGCCCGGCGCCACTGATCGCGTTGCGCGATGTAGCTGCCATAACGCTCGTTCCATTCGCGCCGTCCGGCCAGGTAGGGGTTGGAATCATCCATGGCGCTCATGCCGGGGTCCTTTCTCGCCAAAACGCGTGGTTTCAGTGTGCTCCGCGGGGTCTGCGGCAAGGCGCGGCCCGCCGGCAATGGCCGGCGGCCCCATTACCAAGGGCTGCAACGCGGCTTCAGGCCCGCTGCAAGCTCTGGAATCGTGTGTCTTGGCGAGACAGGACACTACCGGCCCGCCCTGGCGATATTCTTCAGCGCCGAACCGGTGAAACCCACCGCTTCCCCCAGGCGGTTCTTCCCCCTGGGGCCGGCCCCGGCCCCGAATTCACCTCCCATGGAGCGCCCCAAGCCGCCCCCCGTGGATTGGTTCTGCCCGTCCGCGCCGGGCGGGGGGTGAGTTTCCCTGCCGCCCGCGCTGGCCGGGGCCCCGGCCTGTCTGCCCATGGCCAGCGCTGCGCCCATTCCCATCATCAGCATGGATTGCGCCGGGAGTGAGGCTCCGGTTTGGCCTTGTCCGACGGGGACAAAACCGCCCGCGGTCAACGCTTCGAAGCTTCTGGGCAGGCTCCTGGCCAGGATCAGCAGAATCAGGGAAACACCGGCCAGTGCGGCCGCATCCATGAAAGTGAGTTCAACGGCGGACAACATGCTTTCCATGATGCCGAGGCCGGCCGTTATCAGCAGGTGCAGGATAAACAGCTTCATACCGGCGGTGATCGCGTATTTGTAGACATTGGCGGCCCAGACCCAGGTCCACTGGGTTGCCGCCAGGGCCATGACGATCACGCCGAGGGCAAGTACGAAATGGAGTTCAATGACCGCCAGCAAGACCAGGGCGGCAACCCCTGCCAGCAGCAGGAACATGACCAGGGCCACCAGCGCCAGTGCGGATGCATCGAGCAAACCTGCCTCGGCCGCAAGCACCTGTCCCAATAATTTCAGACCGGAATCAAAAACATCGGCGGGCGACAGGGTAGCGGCCTCGCTAACGCTGAGCAGGGCAAGCTGTTTGAAGCTGTTGACAATGGCATTCAGCCAAGACTCGCTGAATAACAACAAGGTCCAGAAGAAGCCAATGGTGAGCACCCTGCGCACCACGCCGCCGATGAATTCCGGGAAGTCCGGCTGACGCAAGGCCATCAAAATGCAAAACCAGACGAAGTCCAGGGCAGCCAGAATCCAGAAGAAATTTTCAGCGTAGTTGCGCAGTGGCTCGGCGACCTTCACCGTGGCGGCCTCGAATCTGCGCTGTACGTTTGCGGCGACATTGTTCTTCAAATCGAATTCGTCTTTGGTCTGCGCGTTGGCCAAGGCGCTGAAGCAGCACAGCGCGAACAACAGACAGATGCGGGCCGACGACACGCCGAGACTGTTCACCAGGCACTGCCTCCATCGCTGGTATTGATTTCAGCCGCCTGCTCAAGCATGCGCTGGTGGGCAGCTCTTTGTTCGGTTTCCAGGGCGTTACCGGTTAACTGCCCCAGGGTGAGCATTTCCTGCATACCCAGCAGGACACTGCGCAATTTTTGCATTTGGCCAATTTGTTGGCTGGCAAACTGGTTGCCGGCCTGCAGGGCCTGCATGCGGCCATCCGCTGTTTGCGCGATGCGGACCAGCCGCCTCAGGTCCCGCGCTTCATCCTCCAGTGCGCTGCGCTGGGCGCGGATGGAATCCAGGGAATGCCGATAGGCGTTGATCCGGTCCTGCTGCTGATGTTGATAGGCGTCGCGCGCCTGCCGCGGAGAGCGGGGATTGCTCCGGGCCTGTTCCGCGGTCCGATAAATCGACTCGATTTCACGCAGGGGCCGGGTGCTGATGGTCTGGTGTTCCCGCGCCAGGCTGGACAACCGGGAAAGGGTGCGGTGGGCCCGATCCCACTCGAAACGTGTCAGGGTCCGGCCGTTACGCTTTAGTTGCTGCAAACTCTCAATCTGCTTTTTCAGTTGTCTGTTCAACGCCACGGTTTGCCGTGCGTTATTTGTGGCGATGCGCAGGTTCTGCGCCAGGTTGGCTGCATCGAGAACGGGCATCCCAGAGGCATGGGAAGTAGACCCGGTGGCCAGCAGTAACAACAGGCCGACGCAACGCCGGACCTGGGGCGCGATATACGGGCTAGACATGGGATACCCCTTGTTCTTTTAACCAGGCCTTGCGCCAGGCCGGACCCTGGCTATTTTCCAGGGCCTTGACCCTGGCCACACTCTCTGCGTCCGCCGCACCCAGCCAGGCCAAAGAATAAGGCCCCAAGGCCAGTGAGAAGCGGCGGAATCCACGCGGGCTGTGAAGAAAATACTCCCGCTTCGGCACTGCCGATGCGAGTTGTTGAATTTGCTGCTCAGACAGCCCCATATCCCGATAGACAGGCCCGTTGATCTGGTCAGCGGCCTGGGCGTTGGGTAGAAAAATTCTGGTCGGCAAGCCCCGCAGCGCAGCACTGATACCAGATCGTTCAAGGTCTGCGAGGTATTGCGTCACTAACACCACGGCGCCGTTTTTCTTGCGCATGGTGCGCAACCAGTCCTCCACCTGGGCCGCGAACATGGGGTGCCCCAACAGCGACCAGGCCTCCTCCAGCAGCAGCAGGGTCGGGGAGCCGTCCAGCGCTTCCTCAATGCGCCGAAACAGGTAGAGCAACACCGGCAAGGCGTGGCGGTCCTGCCACTTCATGAAGTCGCCGGTTTCAAAGACGGTGAAATCGGCCAGCCGCAGGGTGTCCGCATCGGCATCCAGCAAACCGCCGATACCACCGTCCACGGTGTAATCGCGGAGTGCTGATTTCAGGGTTTCATCGCCCAGCGAGGCGTACAGATCCGAAAGTGTCTGACTGTGGCCCCTGGCCAGCAAATCGAGCGCCTGGCGCATCACTTCACGCTGCCTGGGGGTAACTGCGTCGGCGCCGAGTTGCAGTTGCGCAAGGAGTTCCACCCAGCGAGTTGCCCAGCTCTTTTTTTCGGCTTGGCCGATGCCGTGCAGGGGCGCAAAGGAAAGACCCGTTCGGGCCAGGTCAATGTGCTGGCCGCCGAGAGCCTTGGTGAGAGTGTACAGGCTGTGATCCTTGTCGAAGATTACCACCCGGGCGCCTGGATAGCGGCGATGCTGCGCGGCCAGCAAACCGAGAAGCGTGGACTTGCCCGAACCGGTCGGGCCGAGAATCAGCGTATGCCCGACATCGCCTACGTGCAGGTTCAGCCTGAAGGTAGAGGAACCGTCCGTTTCGCAATGAAGCAGGGAAGGTGATGCCGACGGATACAGGTTACAAGGATGGTTTGTTTCACCCTCCCAGAGTGAAGACAGCGGCAGTAGATCAGCCAGATTGCGGGTGCTGAGTAATGGGCGCCGCAAATTTGGCGCAGCGTTACCGGGCAGGCTGCCCAACCAGGCTTCGGTGGTGTTCAGCGTTTCCACCCGCGCGGCAAAGCCGAGGTCATCGATCAAATTGGCAAAATAACGAGCTTGTTCTTCAAGAATGACGCGCTCTGAGTGGCGCAGTTCCAGTACCGAGGTGAAATATCCGAAGGAGGTCTGTTCCCCGGAAAGATCGCCCATGGCCTGCTCGGTCTGATCGGTCATGGCGACGGCGTCGCGATCCACGACCCCGCGGCTGGTCTGCATTACCTGGTCCATCAGACCACGGATTTTTTGTTGCCAGTGACGGCGTAGCTTGTCCAGTTCCCTCAGGGCGGTGCGGTGGTCAAGACAAAGAAATCGGGTTGACCAGCGATAGTTCGCGGGCTGTTGTTGCAGGGGTTCCAGCAGGCCATTCAGGGTTTGTGAAGGAAACCCGTCAATCGCCACTATGGCCACATACTGGCCATTGAGGTACGGGGTAATGCCGTGGTGAAACTCCGGGACGCCGAGCAGGGCATCCAGGTAACACCCCGATGGAGGCACCCGCATGGCGGTGGGCCGGTCCGGCCCCACCAGGCACAACCGGAAGTGACTGAGAATGGGGCAAAACCGAACAGACTTGCCATGCGCCACCTTTACGGTGTGGCTGCGCAGGCGGCGGGCGCCGAGCAAATTTCGAAGCGCTTCACTGAAGTTGTCGACCTGGCGCAGGAAGTCCGCCATGATCTGGCCGGAGACTTCAGCCGGATCCGGCGCCAATTCGGCGTCGGAAAAAAACAGGTCTCTACCCCTGGACTGCAGACGCAACGGGGGCTGATAACACAGAAACATCAGGTTGGTGGTGCTGAACTGAGCGCCGCGTCCCTGGAAATAGATACGGCGCTCCGCATCCATCGCGGTGCTGACCGGATCCGGGAAATGGCAGGCGCTTACCTCGGGATATTCCTGGGCAGTGGTGCGAACTACATCGACAAACAGACTCCAGCCATCCCCCAGCGAGCACAGCAGTTGGTTCACGCGAAACACCGTAGAGTTCCACTGCTCGTCAGAGATGGAATTCTGGTCCGGGCCGTACAGGGCCCAACCCGCCAGCAGGGTGCCATCCTTGCATAGCACCAGCCCATCATCGACCAGCGCAGCCCAGGGCAACAGGTCCGCGGTGGCCAAGTGGCGGTTGCGGAACGAATTCATGGCCAGGGCGCCTTTCATGTACGCCGACCCGTCGCCCACGGCGTGGAGCGCCCCGCATACCTGGGCAGGTAGCGCTGATGACGCAGATACACCTGGCGCAGCAAGGGGTCGGCCTTGGCGGCCTGTTGCAATACCCTGGTCAATAACGCCCACAACACCAGGCCGGCGATGACTGTCGGCGCCGACAAAAGTATGAACACCAGCGCGACGGTGATCAGAATGGTGCTCTGCATCAACACCCGGTCGCCGCCCAGAAAGAGATTGGGCCGGTACACGGAACGATATACAGGGTGGGCCTGGCGCACGCTTACACCAGCGCCGCGGAAATACCGAATAATTCGGTCATGATCTTGCTGCCGCTCACCAGCAGCGAAATCGCCAGAACCACCATGATCGACCGCCTGGCGAAATCACTCATTTCACCGCCCGCGATCAACGCCCAACCGCAGATCACCAGGGCGATCAGCGAGATGGCGAAGGCTACCGGGCCGGTAAGGGATCGTTGCAACATTTCCAACGGACCCTCCCAGGGTAGCTGGGTGGTGGTGCCAGCCATTGCGCACCCGCTGTAGAGGTAGATTGCGGCGCTCATGCTCAAGTTTCGAAGATTCATGTCGTGCTCTCCTTTTTCAGGACGGTATGAATGGCCTGCACGCGGCGCCCGTGCTGTGACCTTTCCAGTTGCACTACCAGGTCGACCGCTTCCACGATCAGATCCCGGTGTGGACCTGGCGCGGCCTCACTGGCAAGTTGATCAAGCCGGATGAGGGCTCCGTTGGGGCTGTTGGCGTGGACTGTCGCAAGGCCCCCGGGATGACCGGTGTTCCAGGCCTTCAGCAAGGTCAAGGCTTCACCCCCGCGCACCTCACCCACCAGGATCCGATCCGGGCGCAGCCGCAGGGTGGCGCGCAAAAGTGCTGCCATATCTGCCGCCTCACCACTACATAGCGCGACATGATTGGCCGCGGCGCACTGCAGTTCGGGAGTGTCTTCAATGATGATCAGGCGGTGGTCAGGGGCAATGTGCGCCACTTGCGCCACCAGGGCGTTGCAGAAGGTGGTTTTCCCGGTACTGACGCCACCGGAGATCACAATATTCTGGCGCAGGCTGATGGCCTCGGCCAAACGCCGGGATTGGGCGGCGTTGAGTACTCCCTGCTGGATCAGGTCCGCGAGAGTGAATACCTGCAACGCGGGTTTGCGAATACTGAACACGGGCCGCGTCACCAGGGGGGGCAGCAGGCCTTCAAAACGCTCACCGCGAAACGGCAGTGTGCACTGCACGATAGGGGCATCGGAGTTTCCCGGCAGGCCGGCAATGGTAGCCGCCGTCTTGATCGCAGCGGCTGCGCTTGGCGGGTCCAGGCGGCCTGCTTCGTACATGGCCGCCCCCAGCTTTTCCAGCCACACAGACCCGTCTGCGTTGAGCAGTATTTCTATTACCTTGGCATCCCCAAGGGCCGCCATGACCAACGGTCCGAGATCACGCATCAGCTTGCCGCGCAACCGCTCATCCAGGCTGGTTGGGGCAGATGCCGAGTACAGGCTATTCGGTTCGCTGCCCCGGGCTCCAGTCGCGCTGCTCATTTTCCGGCGCCAGGTGAATCAGGCCGGCGCTGCCGGCCGGACGACGAGCGCTGCCTTTTGCGGCGGCCACCCGGGTCGGCTGATCTCAGGTTGCGGGGGCTTGCGAAACCTGTTCCGCGGCGGGGCCTGTGGCAGTTATGGGTTGGATACTGGTAATGAGCCGGGTCATGTTGCCTGGGGCGCATGGTCAGGGTTCCTGTTTCGATTAGTCCGGGAAGTGGCTGCATAGGGACAGAGCTTCAGCGAGCGATCGAGAAAAAGAGTTTCTTCTTGCGCTCGCGCTTGTACTGCCTCCAGGAAGTTCCGGTCCAATGGGTAAAGGCGCGGTAGAAGCTGTTGATTTGCTGAAAACCGAGTTCCTCGGCCAGAAACTTGCCGCCAACCCTGCGTCTGGTCAGGGCCTTGTCACAGCGGTAGCGGCGCACTTCTTCCAGCAGTTTCCGGTAGCTGGTGTTTTCCGCCCGCAAGCGCCGGCGCAGGGTGGAATCGCTCATTCCCAACTGCTCAGCAACTTTGACGGCGGTAAGTTCAGACATCGGCGTCGCCAGAATGATGCGCAACACCCGTGGACGAACAGGAGCTTTTACTTTGGTAGACACAATGGCATTCCCTTGCATTGGATTGGGGGTAGGCTGCATTCCTCGCCGCCCTTTCTTTCAACATAGACCAAGCGGGAAATCTCGCCATGTTTTTATTCCAGCAAAAGCGGTCAATCCAGAAAATCCATGGGTCGAGAAAAGAGTTTTTCGTGCTCGGGGCTGCCGCCAAACCGGAAGATGGCGCTACTACAGAGTGCCGCGCCGGCGTCGAAGCGCCTCTGTGGTGGGGCGCGCGGACGGAAAGACGTTAGCCCGCATATCCCCCCACCCTTCTACTGCGGCCGCCGCAGCACTCGCCGTGGCGGCGTGTGCACACGGGTCGCACATGTGCGACCCCTACAGCGACATAGTGTCAACTATGCCTTCTGCGTCTTT
>JAPOQD010000007.1 GCA_026710905.1 Halieaceae bacterium | reverse complement strand
AGGGCCTCCCACGCTACTTCGGCCGGACTCATCATGCCTTCCAGCTTTGATTTATCAACGCCTTGTAAATCCAATGTCTCGGTATCGGTACTGCTGGGACACAGGGCCAGGACATCTATTCCCGACGGCGACAATTCACCCCAGAGGCCTTCGGCGAGACTGGTGGCAAAGGCTTTGCTGGCAGCATAAGGGGCCGAGTAGGGAAAACCCATCAAACTCTCTACCGAACTCGTGATAATGATGCCACCACGGCCCCTTTTCTTCAGTTGCGGTATCAATCGCCGACAGAGTTGCATTGGAGCAACGCAATTGATCGCAAGCATGCGGTTCATGGTGTCTGGATCATTGGTCTCGTGTGGGCCTTTCATGCCGAATCCCGCGTTGCTGATCAGCAAACCGATATCCTTTCCCCGGCAGATTTTCAGCAAATCTTCCAAGCCCCCGGCTGTGCCGAGGTCGGCCACGCAGATATGCGCGGCCACATCGTGCACACTTGTGAGTTCGGAGGCCAGTGCGGCCAGGCGGTCGCGGCGCCGGGCAACCAGGAAGACATCAAAATTCATGGCGGCCAGTATGTGCGCAAACGCTTCGCCAATGCCCGATGAGGCGCCGGTCACCACTGCGGCCGGGCCATAACACTGAAAGAAGTTGTCCTTGTCAATGGGGGTGAGATCGTGCTGCTGCTGAATCGGCGCTGACATCATGCAACTCCTTTCGTCTGAAAAGAGCCACCATAGGGGCTGGGAAAAGACAATACAAACTTATTAGTTTGAGCCTTTGGATCGGATTCCCCGAATGAATTTTCCGCACTCCAAATGGGGAATCAGGATACCCACCCCTTTCGGATCGGCTGTCGGCGGGCGCGGCGCTTACTCACTCTGCATACGCTGAATGTTGGCGCCCAGGCTGGCCAGTTTCTCGACGATATTTGCGTATCCACGGTCAAGGTGATAGACCCGGTCAATACTGCTTTGTCCATCAGCCACCAGCGCTGCGATGATCAGCGAGGCGGAAGCGCGCAGGTCGGTGGCCATCACCGGCGCCCCCTGCAGCCGCTCGCGGCCATTGATGACGGCGGTATGCCCCTGAAGTTCGATATCCGCCCCCATGCGCTGCAATTCAGCGACATGCATAAACCGATTTTCGAAGATGTTTTCCACCGCGGTCGCGGTACCTTCAGCCACGGCATTGAGGGCCACGAACTGGGCCTGCATGTCGGTGGGAAAAGCCGGATAGGGTGCGGTACTGATACTGACAGCCCTGGGCCGCCGGCCATGACTTTGCAGGCGTATCCAGTCTTCACCCACGGTCAGCTCCGCACCGCAGGACTTGAGCTTGCTCAGTACAAGGCCGAGATGAGCAGGCTGCGTCTCGCGGATGGTGACATCGCCGCGGGTGGCCGCCGCCGCGGTCAGGAAGGTGCCGCTTTCAATACGGTCCGGCGGCATGCGGTGCCGGGCGCCGTGCAGTTGCCTGCATCCGGAAATCCTGATGGTGCTGGTGCCCGCACCCGTTACCTTGGCGCCCATACTGCTGAGCAAAAGGGCAAGGTCGGAAACCTCCGGCTCCAATGCGGCATTCTCGATAGTGGTTACACCATCCGCCAGACTGGCCGCCATCATCAAATTCTCGGTGGCGGTAACCGAAGGTGTATCAAAGCTGATGTTGGCCCCCCTGAGGCGCCGGCACTTGGCCTTGATATAACCGGCGTCAATGGTAATTTCGGCGCCCATGCGCTCCAGTCCGGCAATGTGTTCGTTTACCGGACGGGAACCGATGGCGCAGCCTCCAGGCAGGGAAACATCGGCCACGCCGAACCTGGCCAGCAGGGGGCCCAACAACAAGATGGAGCCGCGCATGGTCCTGACCAGTTCATAGGGCGCCCGCACCGAGTGCACCCCGGCCCCGGTCAGCGTGAGTTCAGAGCCGTCCCGCTCCATGGAACAACCGAGTAACACCAGTAATTCCAGTGCCGTGCTGATATCCCTGACCTGAGGGACATTACTGATGGTGACCGGCTCGGCGCTTAACAGGGTGGCGGCAATCGCGGGCAGGGCGGCATTCTTGGCCCCGGCAATCGCTGTTTCCCCACGTAACGGGCCGTTGCCGGAGACCAGTATTTTTTCCATCAGGCGACCTGCCGGGCGCTGATCAGGCCGGAACGCAACAGATTCGAGTAGGCCGAGATGATGCTATCAATCTGGGCTCGGCTGTGAGCGGCGCTGACACTGCAGCGCAACAGGAAGTTGGTGGAGGGAGAGGCTGGGGGAATCACCAGGTTGACATACACCCCGGATTCCATCAGGGCGTTCCAGCACTGGATGGCCTGGTCGCGATCTTCCAGTTGAACCGCCACCACCGGGCTTACCGCCGGCCCCAGCGTAAGTCCCATGGCCTCAAGACTGTGGTACAGGTGCCGGGCATGTTCCCATAACAGGCTGCGTCGGCGGGGTTCGGTGCGCAGAATCTTGAGGGCCTCGCGAGTAGAGGCGACGGTGGACGGTGTGGCCGAGGCGGTGAATATGTAAGCGCCGATGCAATAGCGGATACTTTCCAGTTGCGCATGTCTGCTGACGCAGTAACCGCCAGTTCCACCCAGGCTTTTACTGAAAGTTCCGGCCGTAAAATCCACACTGTCTTCGATACCGGCGGCCTCGGCCGCGCCGCGGCCAGTATCGCCAAGTACTCCCAGGGAATGAGCCTCATCCACCAACAGGTAACCCCCGTATTGGCGTTTGACCTCGGCAATCTCCCTGAGGGGCGCGGTATCTCCCAGCATACTGTAGATGCCCTCAACCACAATCAGGGCGTTTCCGGCGCGTTTGCCGAGCCGGCGCAAACGTTTGGCGAGGTCGTCCGGATTGCTGTGCTTGAAGCGGATGATGTCGGCGCTGCTGAGTCTTACTCCGGCGTAAATACTTGCATGGCTGTCAGCATCCAGAAGAATGGTGTCGCCGGGCCCAGCCAGGGTGGAGCACATTCCCATGGTTGCCGAGTAGCCGGTGGTGAAGCAGATCGCGTGATCAACCCCGTGGAAATCCGCCAGTTCCCGCTCCAGCAACTCATGCTCAATGAATGAGCCGTTGGCCAGCCGGGAGCCAGTGGTGCCGGTTCCCCAGCGTTCGGCGGCGGCCTGGGCAGCGGCAATACAGTGGGGGTGATAGGCCAGGCCCAGGTAGTTGTTGGTGCCCGCCAGGATGACCTGGTGGCCGCCGACAATGCCTTCAGTGGGAGACAGCAGTTGCTCGGTAACGGCGCCAAAGGGTTTGATCTTGCGCTCGGCCAATTCCTGCTGGAATTCGGTCATGGCCTGGAATTTATCCAATAACATGGGTTTCAGTCCTGCAGCCCCGGTAAGCAGGCGGCGAGTTGACCGATGGTGCTGATGCCGGGAAGAAGATTCAAGGGGATGGAAATATCGAATTCGTCTTCGATTTGTTCGATAAACTCCATTACCTCCAGCGAGCTCATGCCGATGTCGGCAACTAACTCGGTAATTTCAGACAATTCAATTTCCGGTTGGTGCGACTTTTCGAGTAGCGTATACATGAATTGCAGATATTGTTCGTAACTTGCCATTGTTGCCGGGTTCCAAGGGTGCACTGCCTAGCCCGCATATTGCACCAGATCGCTTGAGGTTGTCGAGAAAGTTTATATCTATCAATGAGTTATTCCTATTCTTTCAGCTTTGTCACTCTTAGGAGTGCGCTGGATGCGCTCTCGCTGGTCTTTTACGTCGAGACATGGCCATGCTCCCTCAACCATAGCCACCACTATGCTTTCGGTCGCCAGCCCATGTCTCGACGTAAAATCCTGCGCGATCATCGCATCCACTGATGCAATATGCGGGCTAGAGAGTCTACCTTATGCTGTATGTATCCGGTCGCCAGGAAAGCGGCGATACCATAGACTGGTCTGCATTCACCATCAGGAAGTAACTCGCATGAAAAAAACTTGCGCTATCCGCAGGAATTACCGCCAAGGCCAATATCTCCACGGCCTACCGGCCGGGCGATGCGTTCAGCGCCTCCAATGGCTGCGTATGCGGGCCGGATATTCCCTGTTTTCAGCGCCTGAGACTATACCGGCGGAATCATGCCAATGCCAGCCGTTTGGGTGATCGACCCCTATCGGGCCGGTGAGCGCAGCCAGGTGCTGGCGCTGGCCGAGGCGCTGGCCTGGCCATTCGATATCAAACGCTTGCGTTATAGAAACTATGAGCTATACAGCAACATTCTGCAGCGTAGTAGTTTGCGTGGAATCCACCGCGGCGCCTCCGCCGACCTCACGCCACCCTGGCCGGATCTGGTGCTCTCCTCCGGCTTTCGCAATGAACCGGTATGCCGATGGATCAGGAATCAATCGGGCGGCTCCACCCGTATTGTGCATGTGGGCAATCCCTGGGCCGATCCTGCACGCTTTGACCTGGTTATCACCACGCCGCAATACCGGATTCCGGCACGCGACAATGTATTGCACAACTCCCTGACGCTCAATGCAGTCAGCCAGCAGCGCCTGCGCAGTGAAGCTGCCCTGTGGGAGCAGTACTATGCGGATTTGCCCGCACCCTATACCGGGGTGTTGGTGGGTGGTGACAGCGGTCCCTACACCTTTGGAAAGCGGGCCGCGGCCCGCTTGGCGGAGGAGGTCAACCGCCTGGCCGGGCGGTGCGGCGGCTCGGTGTTGATTACTACCAGCGCCCGTACCTCACAGGGGGCCGCGGAGGTGCTACAGGCAGGTTTGCGGGCGCCTCACCGTTTTTACCTGTGGTGCGCCGATGATGCCGGGAATCCCTACTTTGGAATACTGTCCCTGGCCAGCCAGTTGGTGGTAACCGGAGACAGCATCGGCATGCTCTCGGAGGCTTGCTCGGCTGGTAAACCGGTGTATCTGTTTGATCTCGGGCGTGGCAGGCATTCCATGCAGCCGGGCGCGGCGGGAAACTGGCGTGACAATGACTGGCGCCTGGGCGGATTCCTGTACCGTTTGTTGATGCGCTACCTGTGGCAGAAACTCAGCCGCGATATCCGCCTGATGCACCGGCAGGTCGTGGCGGACGGGCGCGCCGCCTGGCTGGGTGACCCGGCTCCGGCCGCGGCACGGGTCGGCGGAGATATGCCTGCGGCGGTGGCAGCAGTTCGAAATCTGTTTCCAGAATGAAGGAGAGTCTGGGAGCCCGTTATCCATTCCAGTCAGTCCAAACCGCTTTTTTCTGACCTAGCAGCCTGATCAAAATTTCTTTTGCCAAGGCTGATTATTCTGCGTAAAGCATCCAAGGCATTTCGAATCTTCATTTCAGACATGCGTAGCCCTCTTGCTCACTCGCCGCATTTTTCGAGAACAGTGTCGACCAAGCGCTGCGACAGACGATAACCCGACAACGAAAGTGTCTCCAGGTATGGTTTTACAGAGTCGATATGCCCATTTACTTTGGCGCTGACCAATACCGCCGCTGTGCCAGTGATCTCGATACCTCGGCTCGCGGCGACTTTCCTGCCCCGGCGGTCGTCGATCAGGATGACTGCTCCTATTTCCACAGCGAGAGCGATGGCCTCCGCTTCGCCTCTATCGAGCAGGTTCGATAACTCTTCAAGGTCACTATCCAGTTTGATGAAGCGTTGTTGCAGAATCCCATCCTTGAGCGCGTCTGCGATTGCCAGAGCGCCCGGTTTTTCGGGGTTTTCGATGGTCTCGTCCGCAACCGCATCCGGGATGTACGCCCCAGAAAACAGTTTGGGTAGTATCGTCAGAAGATCTATGAGGGCGAGCGCTATCAGTGGACCGGAGTCTGCGACAACAATCCTAGGCATTGATTGCGGCCAGATCCGCCTCCAGTTCCTCGGCATCCTCGTCGATTACCACAAAACCCAGGGTGGCGAGTTTCCCCAGCACTTCTTCGATTGAGAGGTGCGCGCT
>JAPOQD010000018.1 GCA_026710905.1 Halieaceae bacterium | reverse complement strand
TTTTCGGCCTTTACATCAGAGAACCAGAGTTTGTCATTGCGCCAGCGCGGTCCCTCACCAAAGTCCGGGTCACTGGTAAGGGTTTTCAGTTGATACATCATTGTCTATTCTCCAAAGAGGTTCAGTATTCTCCAGTGCCAGTAGCCTGCGCCGTAGAAAATCACGCTAGCGAAAAGCCGATATCAACTGAAATCATTCGTTACCGGCACCACCCTGGCGCTCCCCTCTTTCAAACAGGGGCGGTCCATCCAGCGAAATACCAGATAACCTCGGTCGCGCCCCAGGGTCGATAGCCAGTTGGCGCTCTCCGGAAAGTTTTCCGGCCGCTGCTCACTGACCACGATGCGCACACTGCCATCGGCGCGGTAGTTGGCGTGGGCATTGGTCAGGCTGACCGGCTGGGTCATATAGTCGACGCACTCATGCCAGTAGTTGTAGACAGTGAAGTTCCAGTAACGGGTTTCCGGCGGCTCCACATCAATTTGCAGGGCCTGGCCCGGCTCCAGTTTGTACACGCAGAACATGTACATATTGTCCGCGCTGGTATCGGCCGCCACCGCCTGTTCGGCGTTCAGGTTCAGTAGCTGATTGGGGTAGTCGTCGGGGTTGGGTTTTTTGGGCGCCTTAAACAACAGCGACATATTGGACATGGCCCAGGTGGTGGATAACAGTTGCCGGGCAAACGTTTCATCGGTTGGCACAAGGGTATCCATGGACTCAACCGTGCTCAGGCTATAGCTTGCCAGCGTTTCCCTGGCGCGATCCTTTACATACTGTCGCACCACGATCGAGCTGGCATCCTCGGGGATGCGCACCCACTCCCCCTCGGCATCCCGCCGCTCCCGCCCGAGAATCAGCTCAAAATTACCTTCCGCATCAGTTTCAATATCCTCATCCTTGATGTTGACTGCATGCCGTCGCGGCGTCATCCCCCCTCCTGCCAGCACCTGGAAACCCACATAAGATACTGTCCCCTTGTTACCCCGAATGCGGTAATCGTAACGGCCATCAATGACAGCCACATCGTATTCGCCATCCGGGTTGTCTCCAGCGGTTTTGCGTACCGGGGTGTCCATGCGGACAAAGGCCGGGTTTTCCGGCTTGGGATCCAATACTACTTCCGAAGCCATAGCCAGGGTGTTGAGCACCATCTTGTAAGCATCGATCACTTCCAGCTCGGTACGCGAGGCCTCCAGCATCTGCTCAACCACACTGTCGAGCTCGTTGCGAAAGGTCCGCCAGGCTTCGGTGGATTTCAGTGATCGCCACTTTTCAGGGATATTCATAGCCTTACACTTCCAGTTGAATGTTGTAGTAATCGGTATAGCGCTTGAAGCTTTCCCGCAGGGACTCGGCGCTCATACCAAAGGCCGCGATGTCCGGCGTATGCCTGCCGAACTTACCCTGGTGCTTGTTGGCGAGATAATCGACGATGTTTTTCTTCATCGGCTCAGAGAGATTCAAGCTAAAGTGGTCATAACACCGCTTGATCGCAGCCACGGGGTCTTTAATCAAATCCTGTAAGTGAATATCAGCGATATTCGCCTCCGGCAAACGCCCGTCAATGCGCTGGTCGATAGTGTTATTCATCGCGTAGTGGAAACCGGCGGCAAGGCCTTTGCCTATGGCCTCACAATCCACCTCATCACTGCGCTCACGGCGAATGGTCGCAGTAATGCTGGCGCCGGAAGGTATGCTCTTGATCGGGTCACGGTGCGTATGAATAAAGCGCACATCCGGATACACCTGCCGGATTACATCGGCAAAGATCAGGTGCGCGGGCGACTTCAGCAGCCATACCCTGTCCTTTGGCTCCCCATACTGCATGGTTTGCAACAGTCGTTTATGCCAGCAATAGCTATCCGGCACGTAGTTTTTCTGGCTTCGATATTCTTGCCAGGCGGGCATATTGGCCACCATGCCCCAGTAGTCGGTCAGGAAGTGAGTCGCCATAAAGCGCAGACACTCAGAGGCCAATACCGAGGCAAAATCGTGCTGGGCGCGGATTTCCGGCTGCACATCCATCCAGAAATCAGACAGGCACCTGGCGTTTTCGATTTTTTCGGCCACAGCCTGCTCCGGCTTGTTCCCCACGGGAGTCGGATCAAAAGCTCGCCAGACATAGGGCACATGAAACTGCTCGTCCTGGGCCAGGGCTTCAAACAGAATACTGGTCCCGGTCCGGGCCGCCCCGGCAATCACGATCGGGGGATTTACCTCGCTATCCAGTACTTCGGGATGCGTACGCCAGAACTCAATCAGCCTTAAACGACTCTGCAGAGACTTCAATACTTCAGAGCGCACCATCAACCGCCCGAGTGTATTGAGCCTGGCCTCATGATTGAGACTGTGAATCAGAACCTCAAAATCCTCCCGCCAATCATCGTCGCCAAAATCCTCCAGCCCGGTGACTGACCGGGCCGCATCCAGCAGTTCCTCTACGCCCAGTGAAACCATGTATTCTGCGCCGCCACAAAAGGGGCCCATTAAATTCAAGTGCTCTACCCACTGTGGACGTGCCGGAAGATCGTTCATGGTTTTTACCTTTTCTACATTCATCCCCTTTCCACTGAGAACTGTCTCAAGGGAAAGTGATGGCAATAGCGTACTAAAGGGGTCAAAGCCCTTTAAGCAGTGCTCGTAGTGCTACGGCCGCAGGTCACCCGAGTGCTTAAAGGGCTTTGACCCCTTTAGTGCCGTGCCCGAGCGATATCGGCCAGTATTTGTCCGCGATACCGGATCACTTCCTTCAAGGGCTGTTTCCGCAACGCACCCACCTCCCTGCCGGAATAGGGCCGCCAGTTAGCAGGAATACTTGCGCCTGCAAACTCGCGTACGATCCAGTTGAGCAACTCAGCCAACTGTTCGTTATCCAGGGCCGAGGTAGCCGCACCCGGCACCCGCACCAGGAATTCCTGGCCGGCCTGACTGTTGAGGAACACACCAACCTGGCCTTTCAGGCGTGGCACATCGCCGGCGCCGGAGCCATCGGGGGTGTGACAACCCTGGCAAAACATCTGGTAGTTGTAGTGCGCCCTCCGCACATCATCGTCGGCGGTCGCTGCAGTGCCCGCCAGCATCAACCCCAGAGTGAAGAACAAGGGCCTCATTACTCTTCGAAAGCCACGCCCACAAGGACCGCAGTGGTGCAGTGGTACGCCGCGCTGCGGGTACCCAGGCACCAACTGATGTCATTAGCCTTGTCAGGGCGGTAGGGCGGGCGATCACCCTCGTCGCGCACGCACAGGCAGGCGCCGCAACTGGATTTTCCACAGCAGTCGTTGTAGGAAATGACGTAGTGGCGCCCATCCACCGGGTTGTGACAGGTGCCGATCCAGGTGATCGGCGACATCTCGGTGCCCGGTGGACAGGTGTTCATACTGCCGCCGCAACAGCCGCAGAGGAATCCGTCAACGGCACAGTAGCGCCAGTAATCGCAACTGTTGGGGTCCCCTTCCTCCAGTGGCCGTGCGGCGCCCTCAGCGGCAGCGGCCCGCGCTACCGGTAACAGGGGAATGGCCGCGCCGCCGACCAGCAGGCCTCCCAGGCTCTTCAGCAACCCGCGGCGCGAACTGCACTGGGCCAGTTGCCGCGTGCGCTTTTCAAACAAGCTGTCGAACAATTTCATGCCTTGTCGGCCTCCTTTATCTGCACACCATTTTCCTTGTTCATGTAATCCTGGATAGAGGCCACCTTGCGCTCCTTGGCCTCAAACAGGCTGTCCAGGTGCTCCCTGGAATTGATAATGCCCATGGAGGCAATGGCGCCATGCTGGCAATTGCCGCCGGAGCAGCTCGGCAAATCCGGCAGGATCACGCAGCTTGTGCGTGGCCGCGAGGCCGAACAGCCAAACGTAGAACAGGGCAATGCCGTTGCCGACCAGGTCAGGCATCAGTGGCTGCCCCGAATCAGGAGGGGCGTCTCCTGGCCGAAATCAGAGATCGTGCGGATGAACTCGCCGCTGTCGGCCTTGTACACCTCCAGGGTCATGTTGATGGGGTTGACGATCATCAGCAGCGGGTTATGGCCACGGCTCACACCGAGGCTCAGGCCCCACTCCCTGAGGGAGATACGCTGCACCCGCTGTTGCGTTTTCGGATTGAAGACCCACACCTCGGAACCGCCGTTGCCCTGGGTACCGTCTGCCGCGCCGGGGTGCATCAGCAGATACAAGCGGCCCTGCTCATCCCGATCAATCAGGCCAATACCGCCGGGCGCCCACTTCTGACCGCGCTCTGACTCGGGCACCAGGTGCCAGGCCTTGCCGACCCGCACCACGTCGCCGCTGACGTTGACCGGGTGCATCAGCCCGACAAACGACGGAAAATAGGTAATCCCGTCAACAAACGCTGCGCGCTCGAATATGGGTGAGGTGTCGGAGCTGAATGAAGGGTTCGGATCACGTGGTTGAGGCCAACTTCATCCTGGTCGAGTACGCCCTGACGCGCCGTGAGGTATGGGCAGGGCGCACTCGGTATCACCTTCGAGCAACCCCGGATGGCATCCGCATGAGCTTAAAGCTGGTCAACCTGCTCGATCAGGACGGCGAAGTGCCGTCCATGGGATTCCTCATTTAATCCGGAACACAATAACAGGGAGACCTCTCACCATGATGACAGTAACCTCGGGATTACGACGGGCCGCGGCACAAAACCACTCAATGGCGGCAGTGCGCTCCTATGGAAAAGAACTTACCTATGGTGAAGTTTGGGACCGGGGTGTGCGCGTCGCAAACGGATTGCGGGCACTGGGTCTGCAACCTGGCGACCGCCTGGCGACCCTTGAGGACAACTGCCTTGAATCAAGCGACCTGATCTTCGGGGCCGCGATCGCCAATGTCGCCCGCGTTCCTTTGTATCGGAAGAACAGTGGCGAAGCCCATCGAAAGATGATTATGCAAACCGGTTGTAAGGCACTGTTTGTCTCCACTGAGGCGCTGCCCGAGATCGAGGGCATTGATCTTGAAGGTGTACAAATCGTTCTCCGCGACGAAGGCTATGAGGATTGGTTGGCAAAGCAGAGTAACGAAGACCCCCAAACACTGGTGGACCCCGACGATATTTTTGTTATCCGGCATTCTTCGGGCACTACCGGAACACCGAAAGGTGCGGTGTTAACCCACCAGGCATGGGTCGATGCAGGGCGTGATATCTTCTATATGGTACCCCCGGTCAACCTGGGCGATCGATGCCTCCTCACAGGCCCCATCTCACATGGTTCTGGCTACTTGCTCTGGCCAGTCTGGATGAAAGGCGGCTGCGCCGTGGTCGAAAGCCACGACCCTGAACGTACGATCGATCTATTCTGTAACGAAGACATCGCCTACTACTTCGGTGTACCGATTATGATCGAAGGCCTGGTGCAACATGCTGGGGAAAAAGGCAGTTGCACATTCCCGGCGCTCAAGGCAATTCTCATCGCGGGGGCGCCTATGTTTACGAACCTGGCCCTGAAGGCACACGAGGTTTTCGGCGATGTGTTGTACCAGTGGTACGGCCAGACCGAAGTGGCGATGGGCTCCTGCATGGGGCCGAAGGAATGGTTCTCAGAAGTGCCCGGGTCGGAACCACTTCGTTCCGTAGGGCGCATCGCGCCTTTTTGCGAAGTGGAGGCCCGGGATGAAAACAACCAGCCTGTACCTGTCGGTGAATCCGGCGAGATTGCAGTCCGCTGCGACGGCAGAATGCGCGAGCTGTGGGGGCAACCCGAAATGACGGCCGAGCGCCTCATAGACGGGCTGGGTGCTCACGGGAGACATCGGCTACATCGACGCCAATGGCTATCTCTACCTGGTCGATCGAGCCGCCGACATGATCATTTCCGGAGGATATAATATATGGCCCGCTGAGCTTGAAAACGTAATTTCCGAACACCCCGCGGTTGTCGAGGTCGGGGTATGTGGAATTCCGAGCGAGCGCTGGGGCGAAACCCCGTTGGCGGTCATCGTCGTCAAAGAGCTCGGTGCAATCAAGGAAGAGGAGATCGTCCAACTCTGCCTGGATAAACTCGGTAAAGTGAAGCGCCCGGGCAAAGTGCTTTTTCAACTCGACCCGCTGCCCCGCACCGTCGTCGGCAAACTGATGAGAAAAAGCCTGCCCCAACTATTGGATGAGTAAATGTAACCCCTTACCCACTGATAGCGGCAAACCACTATGGCGCAGACCGTGAATACCTCGAAGCAGGCCGTGATCAGTGGAACCGGCGAGAGCCGCTTCAGCCGTCGCAGCGACGCTCCTCTTGCACGCCTGCAGTTAGACGCCATCAACGCGGCGTTGACTGATGCCGGGCTTGAGCCCGGTGATATCGACGGCGTGTTCACCGACGGATCGGTCATGCCGGTATCCTTCCCCATTGATGTCGCCCAGACAAACGCTGGATTGCACGGGGTAAGGCGCGTGGGCCAGTTTGCCACCGGTGGTACAGGCACCGCGCTGGCGGTTATGGAGGCGGCGAAAGCTATCCGGCAAGGGGACCTCCACGCTGCATTAATCTATTTTGGTGTCGACTGGGGCTCAAGCCAGCCACCCTACAGTTTTCACGATCGATACAGGGCCAAGGTTCTGTACGAGCAGCCCTACGGCTATTACGGGCAGGCGCTCTACTTTGCCACCATCGCCAGGCGTTACGCCCACGAATACGGCTACACCATGGACCAGTTGGCACGCGGCCTGGGCCAGATCGCCGTAGATCATCGTGCGAATGCTCTCCTCAATTCAAACGCGCAGCAATCCCGATCACTCGACCTGGACACATATCTCGCCGAGGGGATGCTCGCCGACCCGTTGCGACGCTACGATTGCTGCTTACAAAGCGATGGCGCGGTTGCTCTCATCCTTACCTCCGAGGAGTTCAACTCCCATAAGGATCGCCCAGCCGTCGTTGTAACTGGAGCCGGTTACGCTGCGGATTCCATCACGGATGAGAGTTTCTTTAGCCAGAACCCGTTGTTCACCTCGCTGCCCTCAGCACACAGATCAGCGGCTCTGGCTCTCAGCAATGCTGGCGTGACAGTTGAGCAGCTAGACTTCGTCCAGGCCTACGACTGTTTTACACCCTCCCCTCTGATGCAGCTCGAAGCACTCGGTGTTTGTGCTCCGGGCGCAGGTATCGAGTATGTAACAGCGGGCACTGCCATCGGATCTGACCTGCCTCTCAACACCCACGGCGGGTCCCTGGCGCAATGTTATCTGCTGGGCATCAACCATATTAGCGAGGCGGTACGGCAGCTGCGCGGCGAGGCCGGTGCTGGCCAGGTCAAAAACGCTTCAAAAGGGGCCGTCATGATGGCACCTGGCCGAGATCACGTTACCCTGATCCTGGAGCGGAGTTGATCTATGCCTACTAAACGTCTGGATAAATCCTCCGACGCTATGTTTCAGCCCTACTACGACGCTGCCGCCGAGCAGCGTTTCGTACTGCCCCAGTGCGGCAGTTGCGGGCATCGATTCTGGTATCCACAAACAAGCTGCCCGTCCTGCCTCAGCCTGGAGTGGACATGGCGCGATACCAAACCACAGGGCCGCATTTTTAGCTGGACGGAAGTGCACCATCCATTCAATGAAGAACTCACTGAAACGGTTCCTTTCCTTGTCGTGATCGTGGAACCCGACGAGGCACCGGGTGTTCACCTGGTCTCCAGCGTTCGGGGCATCGAGCCCGGCGAACTGCGCGTTGGGCTGCCCGTTGTCGCCACATTCGCCGCACCGGTTTGGTCAGATCATATGCTGCCGGTATTCGAGATTGACCCTGCAAGGGTCTAAACGGGAGAAGAGGGAATATGCCATCTAACAGTTGCGTAATCATCGGCGCCAGCCACGGCGCTGTTCAATTAATCGCAAGTCTGCGCCAGGAAGGCTGAGATCAAGACATTATTCTGATTGGCAGCGAAGAAGTTTTCCGCCTGGTACTATCAAGGAGACAAGTTACTGGCTGTGGATTGCATCAATGCACCCAAGGATTTCATGGTTGCCAAGAAGCTGCTGAGTAACGACAACAAATGTCCTACTGGATTTTTGCAGCAATCAATACCATAGGACGATGCGGATCCAAGAAATGATAAAGAGGCGAGTATGGTGTCAAGCAGTAAACGGCGTGAAGAACTTCTCCGCGTATTAAACCCTGAAAATTTGATTCTTAATGCTCAAGAGCAAGCAGACCTTCGTGATTTCGGTGATGATCATTTCATGCTGCCTATGCGCAAACTGATTGAATGCGCGATCAACGATGTAAATTTTCATGATCATGGCGCCGCTGTTCTTAAGGCCGAGATAGAACGTATTCTGGTAAATCGATTGCGCGCAGAACACGATTTCAAACAATACCCGGAAATACTTGACGAGGATGTTTCAGATCCGATCATCATTATTGGCCTTGGGCGCAGCGGCACAACCAAGTTACAAAGAATGCTGTCCGCGCCCGATGATGTCCAAAAAACTTTCCTTTGGCGGTTGCTTAATCCTGCCCCATTCCCCGACACGGTGCCAGGAGCGCCCGACCCGCGTATAAAGGCCGCTGATATTACCGGAACATTGGATATGGAAAACAAGGAAGAGCGGGATAAAGGGCACGTGATGGATCCTTTGGAAGTAGAAGAAGACGCCATGTTGTATCCGCTTACTTTCGAGGATTGGCTGGTGTGGGGCGGCATGGCTCCTTCTCACTCATACTATGATTGGGTCATGCAACGCGACTTTACAGAAGCGTATCGCTATGTAAAAAAAATATTGCAATATCTCCAGTGGCAGGACGGTGGCAAGATAAATCGCCCCTGGATTCTCAAGTCGGTGGCCCATATTGCCCATTTGGACCCATTAATGGCTTGTTATCCCAATGCGACGTTGGTACACGCACACCGCGATCCAATGGAATGCATTCCGTCCTGGGCTAAACTGACAGAGGAACACTGGCAGATCACCTCATTGCCCAGTGACCCACACCTCGTTGGTCAAAAAGCGATTCTAGAATTCAAAACCTCGATGGACCGATACCTGGAAGCCCGGGAACGGCTGGGTCTTGACGATCGGATCCTGGATATTCGGTATGAAGATATAAGGAATGATGCCATGGCAGTCATGAAAGCAGTTTATGACAAAGCAGGGCGGCCCATGAGTGCTGCCGCTAAACAAAAAATGGATGAATGGGACCAGAAAAATGAACAGGGTAAGCATGGTAAACATAAGTATTCCCTTGAAATATTTGGCCTCACACCCGGTATGATCAACGAAGCTTTTGACAGCTATATTGATCGCTTTATAACCGGCCCGTAAGAGAGGTGGGAGCTAAGAATATGGCTTGGGGATTTAATGATATGCCGGATCAGACCGGTAAATTGGCAGTAATTACCGGCGCCAATTCCGGTATTGGCTATGAAACAGCGAGAATGCTAGCTGCAAAAAATGCGACTGTCATTTTGGCTTGCAGAAACGAGATGAAGGGGAATGAAGCGCTCTTAAAAATTAAAGAGGAATACCCAGAGGCGGAAGTAAAAGTTGAATTACTGGACACATCGAGCCTGTCTTCCGTTCGGGGTTTCGCCAAACGGTTCTATGACCAATACAGTAAGCTGGATCTATTGATCAACAATGCCGGTATTTTTGGTGGTTCTACCTCCATAACTGATGACGGTCTGGAACTACATATGGCGACGAATTATTTTGGACATTTTTGTCTGGCAGGTCTCTTACTTAACGGACTTGAAGCTGCAGGCAATGCCCGGGTAATCGCTCTGTCAAGCCAATCCCATCGCGGGGCAACTATTGATTTTTCCACGCTCAATTCCGATGAAAAAATCACCCCAATAAAAAGGTACGCTAAAACCAAGCTGGCTATCCTGATATTTTCCTTTGAGCTACAGCGGCGCCTTGAAGAGGCTGGGAGCAGCGTTATTTCCCTTGCCGCAAATCCTGGAACGACAAGTTCGGCGCTGGGTAAGGATTCATTGTTGTTGGACTTTCTCCTGAATTCCAAATTTGCTACGTGGATAGGAATATCTCATTCCAGCGAGGCTGGCGCTGTGATTACACTGCGCGCTGCCACTGATCCTGACGCTCGGGGATCCATTTTTTATGGCCCGTCAGGAGGCGGCCGGAACCTCACTGGTCCTCCCGAACTGGAAGAGCCTTCGCCCAAAGCACTCGATCAATCTGTTGCCGAAAAATTATGGCAGGTATCAGAAGAACTAACCGGTATACGGTATTTGTCCAGCTAGAAAAGCCCGTTTACTATCAATGATGGCTTTGGCATTTAGACCTTTCAGCAGGGGTAACTGAGACATGGAAAATAAACCACGCATTGTCATCTATGGCGCAGGCCAGTACGGCCAATATATATCCCGCTTTGCCATTGAGAGCGGCTGGTCAATTGTGGCTGCCTATAATCGTGCTGGCGACAAAGTCGGCAAAGACCTGGGCGAATTGGCGGGAATCGAGAAACTGGGTGTAGTTGTGCAGAATTGTGATACTGCCGATTACAGTAATCTTGAAGCCGATATTGGCGTGGTTACAGCAACCAACTCTTTACATATGAATGCCGATGCACACCAGCGCATGCTCGGTGCTGGACTAAACGTTATCTGTCATGGGGCAGAATCCTACTATCCCTTTGGTTGTAATCGAGAACTTGCTCTGGAACTCGATGCGCTAGCTAAGAAAAATAATGTCACTTTCACAGGGGGTGGAATCTGGGATATGTCTCGAATCTGGGCGGGCATACTCGTCGCAGGGCCGTGCACCAGTATAGAATCGTTATTCCATTCGAGCATCACCTGTGCAGAAGCCCAGACCGGGCATAAAGAACAATTGAAAATGCTTGGTATTGGCTACAGCGTACAAGAGTTTATGGAGCAAGGACTGGATAAAAGCCCATTCGCCATCATGTATAGCTCCCTTCTTGAGCATGTTCTGGTCGCATTGGGCTATAGGATAAAAAACAGCACACAATACGTTGAACCAGTTGTATTTGAGCAGCCAGTGAAACTCAAAAAATTCGATGTCCGGGTTCCGGCAGGTGATTGTGTGGGCATCCGGTTCGTGAGTGAAACTGAAACGGAAGAAGGCGTTACTGCACGCTACGAAGGCGACGTGCGCTTCCTTCGGGAAGATGAAACTGAACATATGTTTTGGGAAGTTGACGGCATGCCGACCACGCGGCTCCGCACCGAGAGAGACAATTCGGACCACGCAACGGCTGCTTGCCTTTTCAATCGCATACCCGATGTTGTCGCTCAGATTATTCCACTGCCTCTTTCTCAAGTTAATTTGCAGTCATTCAGTTGAGGTTTCCCGCATTGTTTTCCCCGGTGGAATACAGGTAGAAGCTGGAACATTGTGGGCAGCCTGAC
>JAPOQD010000019.1 GCA_026710905.1 Halieaceae bacterium | reverse complement strand
GCGACCGGCTGCTGGCAGACCGGTTTGAAGTTTTCGTGGCGGGGCGCGAGTTGGCCAATGGCTTTTCCGAACTCAATGATGCCGAGGACCAGGCTGCGCGTTTTCGAGCGCAGGTGGAAGAGAAAGCAGCCGGAGATGAAGAAGCCATGTACTTCGATGCCGACTACGTGACCGCCCTGGAGTACGGGATGCCACCGGCGGCGGGTGAGGGCGTTGGCATAGACCGCCTGGTGATGTTTTTGGCCGATGCGCCGTCGATCAGGGATGTCCTTCTGTTTCCCCACTTGCGGCCGGAGTAGCGCAGCTCTGCAGACAGGTCGACACAGTTGATTAGCCGGTTAATCAGCTTCTGGTAAAAACGCCGCTCGGTGCTACACTTCTAACCCATGAATCGCTTGAACTTGCTACTGATTTCTCTGAGCCTTGTTCTAACGGGTTGCGGCAGTATTTCGGAACGGCCTGAACAGGAACCGATTCCGGAACTGAATCTGAATTTGCCGCAGCCGGATTGTGTGTGCCAGCCGGAAGAAACGGCGGATTTTACCTTCCTGGAAAAAGGATTCACCGCCCTGCACGATGCGGAATATCTGGAGTCCCTGCAGTATTTTCAGCGCTATCAGCGCATGGAAAAGAACCCGGTAGCCAATATGGAAGCCCGTATCGCCATCACCTACCTGAGTATGCTGCCCGATAGTCCCATCTTTGATGGTGCAGCGGTGGGTAAGAGCTACGGCAAAATACAGCGTGACCTGCGTCCTGAGTGGAAATTGCACGAGCGGATTCGACAGATGCAGGATTCACTGGAGTCGTTCCTGGATATGCAGGCACAGCTCGGCGAACTGGAACGGGCCAACGCGGAACTGCGCAGGCAGTTACAGCGCCGCGAGGAGGCCATTACCCGGCTGCGCGACTTGACCCTTGGGCGGGACCCCGACTAGGCAGCTTGATGTAAAAGGTGGTGCCGACGCCAAGGCTGCTTTTCACCGTGATCGATCCCCCCATGAGTTGGCAGTATTCCTTGCAGATGGCCAGGCCGAGGCCGGTGCCGCCGTAATTCCTGCTGGTGGAATCGTCCGCCTGAACGAAGGCTTCAAAGACCTTTTTCTGCTGTTTCCTTGACATGCCGATACCGTTGTCGCTCACCGTGAAGGCTACCACCCGGCCGCGTGGTTTGGCGCTTACCTCGATGTTGCCGGATTGTGTGAATTTGGAGGCGTTACTCAACAGGTTCAAAAAAAGCTGGCGGAACTTGGTGGCGTCGTTATGGAAGGTGGGTAGTTCTCCCATAGGCTTCAGAGTCAGCTTGTTGTTCTGTTTTTCCAGCATTGGCTGAATGGTCTGGCAGACCTGTTGCAAAATGGGTAGCGCTTCGAAGTCTTCCATCAAAACGGTCATCTTGCCGGTCTCGATTTTGGAGATGTCAAGGATGTCGTTGATCAGCCCCAGTAATTGTTTGCCCGAGAGGATGATTTTTTGCAGATCCTGCTGGAACTGGCCGCGGTTAATCCGGCCATCATCCCCCAGTTCATCGTAGAGCATTTCACTGTAGCCGATGATGGCGGTCAGTGGGGTTCGCAACTCATGGCTGACATTGGCCAGAAAGCTGCTCTTGGCCTGATTGGCCAGATCGGCATTTTCCCTGGCGGTGCTTACCTCCAGTATCGCCTTGCGCAGTTTTTCCGACATCTCGTTGAAGGCCTTGGCCAGGTCACCCAACTCACCGCTGTCCTCGATGTCGTCGATTCGGTAGCTGAGGTCGCCACTGCCGATACGCTGGGTGCCTGTCTTCAGCCGATTGAGTGACTCGCTGGTATAACGGACCAGAAAAAACCCGAGTATGCTGGTCAGCAGAATGGAGGCCAGGAAACTGGCCAGGGTGATGCGGTCGGTGAGATTGATGGTTCGATCAATAATTGCGGCGCGTTGCTCGGCAATGAAGCCCTGGGCGGCCCTCAGGGTTTCCAGCCGCTGCATTGTCTCCTCATAAAACACGGGTTCGTTCGAAGTGTCGAGGGGCGGCTGGTAGCCGGGGTCATTGTAGCGGAGATAAAAGTTCCGCCAGACCGCGAGGAGTTTATCTCCGGCCTCGCGCAGGGCCCGATACTGGGGCTGATTGATATCCTGGGAAATCTCTCCGAGAGCACTAATTTTGGCCGCGGTGGATTCCAGGTTCGTTTTGGCCTGCTCATGGTCCTCAGCGCTGAGGGTATCTTCGGTGGTTTCCCGCAGAGTAGCCAATACGCGGATCTGAATACGCTGCTCTTCCAGTTGCTGGCCGATGGTGGCGCTGAGTTGTTGCGCGCTCACCGAGGTCCGGTAAGCGATCATGCTTTCGGTTCTGGCAAAACTGCCCCAAAAATGGGTGCCTACATTCAGGGAGAAAATCACCAGAATGGCGAGCAGCGACAGGGTCAGTCTGCGTTTCAGGCTCATCGAGGCCTGCCCACGGCTGTAATTTTTTCGATCTTTTCCAGCAGCTCGGGGAAATCTACCGGTTTGGGGGCGTAGTCGTTACAGCCGGCAGCGAGCGCCCGCTTGCGGTCATCACTCATGGCATGGGCGGTGAGTGCGATAATCGCCGTTGCGGAAATGCGGGCGTCGGCGCGAATTTCCTCGCAGGTGGCCCAGCCGTCCTTGACCGGCAGGCTCAGGTCCAGCAATACCACATCGGGCCGCAGCTCCCGCACTTTCGCCAGGGCCTCCTCACCGTCGGTGGCGGTACGCACGACATAGCCTGCCCTGGTCAGCCGCCGGCTCAACATGTCTCGATTGAGATCGTTATCCTCAACCAACAGTACACCAATACCCATCAGCCGGGCTTCTCCAGGCCAACAATCTGGTATAGCTGAATTTCTTCATGGATGCCCTTGACCCGCACCGCTTCACTGCGGCCCACCCGGTACGTATCCCGCAGTTTGTCCAGGGTGGATTTGGAAACCAGAATTTCACCACCCGGAGTGCACTCTTCGATGCGTGAGGTGAGATTGACATTGTGCCCGACAATGCCGTACTTGCTGCGTTTTTTTGAGCCGATGATCCCGGCGACCACGGTGCCGGTGTTGATACCGATGCCCATGCTGATCTCGGGCAGACCGGCGGCGCTGTACTCCCGGTTGATCTGCTCTATCGCTGCCTGCATGTGCAGGGCGCAAAGCACGGCCCGGTCCGCATCATCCTCCCTGGCGATGGGTGCGCCGAAGAGCGCAAGAATGCCGTCGCCGATAAATTCGTCCACCGTGCCCTGATGCCCAATGATGATATCCGACATGGTTCCCAGGTAGGTATTGAGCAGCCGGGTGATGTGTTGGGGCTCCAGGTTTTCACAAATGGTGCTGAATTTGCGAATATCCGCCATCAGGATGGTGACCTCGCGCAAGTCGCCCCCCAACTCCAGCCCTTCCGGCTGTTCCAGCAAGTTGGCCACGACCTCTTCGGAGACGAAGCGGCCGAAGGTTTCGCGAATGAACTTTTCGTTGCGTTCCAGTTGCCGGCGGTCCTGTTCTTCGCGGTCGTGCCAGCGTTTTCGCTCCAGGCCCGCCTTGATGCGCGCCTGTAACAAAACCGGGTTGAAGGGCTTGAGCAGGTAATCATCGGCCCCGGCCTCAATGCAGGCAATGATGCCGTCCATGTCCTGCCTGCCGGAAATGATGATCACCGGAATGGCTCGAAGGGACTCATTGGTCTTGATGCGATGCAGCACTTCGCTGCCGCTCATACCGGGCATGATCAAGTCCAGCAGGACAGTATCAATGCTGTGCTGATGCAGGGCGTCAAGAGCCGCGTCCCCGGAATCGGCAGTATATACCTGGTGCCCGGCTTGACTCAGATGACGGCTCAGCAGTTCCAGGTTTTCAGCAGTATCGTCTACCGCCAGAATCGAGCCCGGCGTTATGCCGCGTAGTGGCGTGGAAATGGTGGCCCCGTCCTCGGCGGTGGCGGCCGCAATGGCCTTTAGCAGTTGTTGCAGCGCTGCCTGTATCGCCTGCTGTTGATCGGAAAGGGTTTCCCCCAGAAGCTCCGCGTAACCGCGCATGGCCCCCAGCGCATTGCGCAGGTCATGCCGCCACTGACCTGCGTCGTTATCCTCGGCCAGCAGGTTTTCCAGGGTGCGCCTGGCGGACCACAACTTGTCCAGGTCGGCCTGTTGCTCGCCGCTCAGTTGGCGCCGGGTGTCGCGGCATTGGCCGTGCAATTGGGTCATGGCCTTGAAAATATGCTCTGCCCAGGGTCTGGCAGTGGAAGAACCAGTGGCTTCTTTCATCAATACATTTACCTGGCGGGCTAGTAGTGGTCATCAAGTATTCGAAGCTTTTCCACTACTAGAGAACTGTTGAAGCATTGATTTCGTCGATACCCTGAAGGATACCCCGCTTCAGCTCTTCCAGTAAATCGTCAACACATACACTCCTTAGCCTCAGTAGCCTTCAAACCCGGTGGCAAGGTCGAGACCCATATTCATGTACATCTTCACGGCCGTGGTGCGGCCGCCGAGGGTGACCGTGCCGCCCGGGTGCATAAAAGGTCCAACCAGGTAAATATTGTCTATGCCCGGTATTGTGAAATCCGAGGTGGCGGGATTGGGACGCAGGCCCATCACCTGACCCGGTAATCCGATGCCGAATATATCCCCATGCATCATGCTGGAGGAATGTCGGTAGTGGTCCTGCGGGGATTCCACCAGCCGGCCGAGAATATTGGAGTCGTTGAGGTTGGTGGAGTACTGCTTCACCACATCCCAGATGGCCTCAGCATATTGTATCTTGATGTCATCCCATTGCACCGGGTCGCCCAGCGCATCGGTAATGGGGGCAAACTGGTAAACGTACATGGCGCAGTAATCGTCCTGGGGTACGCGGCTTTTATCGAACACGGAGGCGCGCATGACCAGTGGACTGATCTGTTCCTTCGCGGGTAACTCACCAAAACGGAACCCATCCATGGAGCGGCGCATCTCCAGGGAGTCCTTGCGCTTCATCAACTCCAGGCACATGGTTTCCAGACAGGTTTTGGAATCGTCGGTTTTCCATTCGGGTTCGGTATTGAGGGATATCTGTTGGTTACAGGCGCCGTGATTGCTGAGGCGGACCCAGCTCATCTCTTCTTTTAGCTCGTCGCTCATATCGGGAATCGCCTCACCCAGTTTCCAGGGGTGAATGCAGGCCACAACGGCTTCCTGCGCTGCGATGTACTCGCCGTCGGAAAGGAACACCCCCTTGGCAACACCTGATTCAACCTTCAATTTGACCACTTCCGCTTCAGTACGAACCGTGCCGCCAAACCGCTGGATGGCATCCACCAACGCATTGCTCAACTGCTGGCCACCGCCGACGGGAAAAACAGAGTCTGTGGTATGCACCTGCCCGAGTAGCTGATACATGGCGATGCCCGTGCCTTTGGTTTCCGGGTGTTCCATGGCCTCCGCAACCCACTTGAAGTAATGGGCCTGCAATTCCGCGGACTCAAAATAGTGGGTGATGATGTTCCAGGCGCTGGCGAAAAACGCGTTACCCAGTTCACGTCCCTGGTGGCTCTGCTGCAGCAGGCCGAAAAATCCGGATGTCGGCAATGGCGGGTTGCTAGTCCCCATGGACAGCAGTTTTACCAACGTGGTGCAGCGAGTCGCAAATTTTCGGTAGGCTTCCGCGTCGCGACTGGAAAATTTCGCAATACTTTCGCAGGTTCGGTCGATATCGCGGAACGTGGCAAGTGTGCTGCCGTCATCGAACAGAGTGGTGAAGGCCGCATCCCATTTGCCGAATTTGAGCCCGCTCTTCGAGTACAATCCCAATTCATCCGCGGTCAGGGTCGGGCTGTTGTAACAGCCGAGGTATCCGGTGGCGTGGGGATCGTGGATGAATCCCGGCGCCACTTCCACTGACACGGCGCCGCCACCGCACTGCTTGTTTTTCTCGAGGACCAGCACGCTTTTGCCCGCTTTGGCCATGTATGCCGCCGTGGTGAGTGAGTTGCTGCCAGCGCCGACGACAACAATATCGTAGGTGTATTCAGTCATGGGAGACCTCTGTTTTGTTGTCCTGCCCGGCTAAATATTTATCGACTTCCGCCAAAGTTTTGCCATTCCACCTCATGCTCTTGTTGGGAGTAATAGCGTGTCTTATCCGGCATTCCTGGACAGGTCCGGCAGGCAACCTGCATCACAGTACACCTACCAACTTCTCCGCCAGCGTGTACGGATCCTGTTGGTGATTGGCGATAGCGCTCAACTGCGTGTCCGTTACTCCGGCGCCGGAAAATACCGATTCGTTCAACAGTTGCCGGCAGATCTCCACGACCCGGTAACGGACCCGTTCTCGTGCTCGCGAAGCGTGTACCTCGCCGCCGGACCGGATCGAATCCCGATGTTCCCCGATGTGTTGCACCAGCCGGTCGATACCAGCTCCGGTATTTGCCTGAATGGCGACAACCGGGGGCAGCCAGGGGTGCATTTTGCTGGACAGTTGCAACATTTCCCGCAGGGAGGTAACGAGTTTGTCTGCGCCAGGAAGGTCTGACTTGTTGACGGCGTAAATGTCGCCGATTTCCAGGATGCCGGCTTTGACCGATTGTACGCCATCCCCTGCGCCCGGCATTTGCAACACCAGCACGCTTGAGGCGTGGCGCACGATCTCGACCTCACTCTGCCCGACACCGACGGTTTCAAGGATGATCACATCAAAGTTCATGGCCTGCAGGATGGAGAGGGCGTCGCCAGTGGCCTTGGCCAGCCCACCCAGTTGACCCCGGGAGGCCATGCTGCGGATGAATACGCCGGGGTCGGCAGCGTGTTGGTTCATGCGTACCCTGTCGCCCAGGATAGCGCCGCCACTGAAGGGGCTGGAAGGATCAACGGCGAGTACGGCCACGCACTTGTCATGCTTCCGGTAGTGTTGGATCAACTGGTTCACCAGTGTGCTTTTACCGGCGCCTGGAGGACCGGTGATGCCGAGCAATACAGGGTCTCCTGCCTTGCAGAATAATTGCTTGAGAATGGGTGTGATGGAACTGTCGCAGGCCTCAGCTCGTGAGATCAGGCGTGAGGCCGTTCTGATACTGCCTGCAAGAACCTCTCCGACGAGCTTGTCACCCTTTGCTTTGTCAGCGAGCTGGCTCATCAGCCCTGCCCACAGCGCGGTGAATAAAATCCAGGATATCCTCGATTTTTGAACCCGGCCCGAAAATCCCTGATACACCCATCTGTCTCAGCGCATCTGAATCTTCCGGGTGGATCAGGCCGCCTAACATGACAGGTACATCACCGACCCCCTGCTCCCGCATGGTATCGATCAGTTGCCGTGTATAGTCCAGGTAGTTTGAGGAACTGTAACTCAGGCCCACCAGGTCAGCATCTTCAGCAATGATGGCCTGGGTCATACCCTCGCAGGTGTTGTGTTCCCCGAGGTAGATGATCTCGATACCGTGATCCCGCAGCATCTGAGCCAGCGTGCGGATGCCCTTGTTGTGGACATCGGTGCCAAGCATACCGAGCAGGCATCGAATGGTGGGGCTTGCTCGATCAGCGGGTGAGGAGAGATCGGACATGCTCAGGCCCCGTATACGAAAGGTGTCTGTATGACGTTGAACGGGTCATAACTGTAGCCATGAGCCACGCGAACTGTCCCCCACACTTCTCCGATACTGCCATCCGAGAGCAGGGCATCGATCATTGCCTGGTGGAAGTTGCCGCCTTGTTTTGCAACCTGGTAGAGCGTGATGATTCTGTCATGTAGCGCCTCCTGATTGCGCTCTCGCTTCATCTGGATAAATCGCCTTATGTGAGCTTCGGTGTGGCTGCGGTCAAATGTGAACCGCTCCGGTTGCTCAACCTGCTCTGGCTGGTGCGCGTTGACGCCGACAATGACACGCTCGTGTTGCTGGAGTTCCCGTTCCACGTCCATATTGTACTGGTCGCAGATCTGCTCAATGGTCCCATTGCTGATTGCCTCAAGCAGCCCGATTTCTTCCAGCTTGCTGAGGGTGGCCCGGGCTTCCTCTTCAATCCGGTCTGTCAACGCCTCGACATAATAGCTGCCACCGAGTGGATCCGCAGTGCGTGCTGCGCCAACCTCGTTGGCCAGGATTTGCTGGGTACGAGTGGCAAGCTCCCTGGCCTCGGCTGTGGGGATGCACACGGGTTCATCGTAGGTGCAGGTCTCCAGCGACTGCACGCCACCGCACAGCGCGGCCAGACTTTCGATCGCAGCACGGGCGAGGTTATTCAGTGGTTGCTGGTAGACCAGGGAATTGCCAGCAGTGTGGCAGGCAATGCGCAAGGCCATACTGCGCTCATTTCTTGCTCCGAAGCGTTCCTTCATGGTCCGCGCCCAAAGCCTGCGCAGGGCGCGGAACTTGGCTACCTCCTCAAAAAAATCGATATCAGCCGATGAGACCCAGGCCAGGTTGGGCGCTACCTCGTCGATGGACAGGCCGCGCTCCAACAGGTCTTCCAGGGTTTTGTTCACAATCGCCATGCCAACGGCAATTTCGCCGTGGGGTGGCAGTCCGCGCTCGCGCAGGTCATAGCCCTGTGGGAAGCCCAAAGCCCACTTCGGGCTGTTCCTGATGCAATACTCGATGCAATCCACAGAGGTTTTGTGGCACAGGTCCGCCGGAACCAGTTCGTTCCCCCAACCGGAGAGATTGAGCTGCAGGTGGTCCGGCATGTGTGAACCCATAATCCGGTCCAGGGCTTTGCCCTGCCTGATTGCTGCAGCGGCGACCAGGGGGTAGGTCATCATGGTCGAATGAAAGGCAACGCCCGAGCGGGTGATGTCGATATCGCCGAGCAGGCGCTGCATGTCCCGAGCCGAAGGAAGTGAACAGCCCTCGGCTCCCACTTCCACCCCAAATGCCGGGTGATCGGGGTCGATGCTCTGTTGCGACAGGGCATCAATGACCACGTTGATCCCGGCCGTACCCGCCCTCAGGGCTTCTCGAATGCCTTCGCAGGTATCCTCGGGTGAGCCGTACCCGACAATATTGCGCAGAGTCCACATGCGCTTTCGGTAGAGCGAGGGCCGAATGCCCCGCGTGTAGGGGTATTGTCCCGGCTCGCCATTTTTTGCGTGGTAAGGATCGCTGTCGATGTGGGGGGAAGAATAGAATTCCCGGGTTTCCATGCCCCCCCAGGTTTTTGTACGCGAAAGGGCGACTTTAACGCCTTCGATGGAGTCTTTGCGCACCTGTTCCGATGGTGCCTCGCAATCCTTGTTACCCTTGGGTTTCGTCATGAATGATGTATCAAACCATTGATGCTATCAGGTTAGCGTTACCATACTAAAATTGTCCAGCCCGTACGCCTGCGCCGCCAATCTGGAGACAGGAAAGCCGTGCCGTTGATGACACCAGCCCGATGACAGGGGAGCGTTGGTGTGGGCCGGCGCTATTGAGCAGGCTCCCGGTGGTGGATGAGCGGGTTCATTGGGATTCCTGATACTGCTCCCGCAGAATGAATTTTTGCACCTTGCCGGAAGCATTGATCGGCAGTGAATCCACCTCGATCCATTCGCGCGGTATCTTGTGCCGGGCAATTGTCCCGTCCAGAAATTCCATCAATGCGTCGCCAACCAGTGTCGCGCCTGCTTCAAGGCGCACGGCGGCCACCACGCGTTCGCCCCACTTGTTGTCGGGAACCCCGAACACCGCGACTTCCAGCACGTCGGGGTGGGTGATCAGGCGATCCTCGATTTCCCGGGGATAGATGTTCTCGCCGCCGCTGATGATCATATCCTTGAGGCGGCCGGTGATCTGCACATAACCATCGGTGCGCATCAGGCCCAGGTCGCCGGTGTGCAGCCATCCTTCGGCGTCGATGGTCTCTGCCGTCTTTTCCGGCATATCGAAGTATTCTTTCATCATGCAGGGGCTGTTCACACAAATTTCACCGATTGTGTCGGTGGGCTGGATTGCGCCGCTCTCCGTGTTGATAATTTTCATGCTGTACGAGGGGAAGGGCATGCCCACTGTATTCGATATGCGCTCGTCGCTGTCGCTGCGTTTGCTCTGGGCCATCACGCCACCTGCCTCGGTCTGGCCGAAGATGACTTCCATGTCCACCCCCATTTTTTCTTTCGTTTCCGTAATGATCTCCGGGGGCACGGTGGTGCCGCCGGTCACCAGGATTTCCAGGTTGGAAAAGTCGATGCCGGGAAACAGTTCGTGTTCAAACATGGCGATCAGCATGGTGGGGACAGCCATTGTCACAGTCACTCCGTCATCGTGGATGGATTGCAGCATCAGTGCAGGGTCGAACCCGGGCAGTACCACCTGGGTGCCCAGGTTTGACAGGCAGCCCAGGGTCATGGTGATACTTCCGCCGATGTGAAACATCGGCAGCACATTCAGCCAGACCCCGGCAGATTCAATCTCATAGCGGGTGGCGCCGAAGCGGCCGTTGTTGACTACTCCCCTGTGCCGCAGCACTACGCCCTTGGGTTTTCCGGTGGTGCCGGAGGTATAGAGGATCAGCACAGGGTCGGAGGGGTCGACTTCGGGGAAACTGGTGTTGGCGCCGCCCCGGGCCATGAAAGTATCCCAGTCATCGAAACACCAGGTGGAACCCAGGTCTGTCAATCCCGGCAGTAATTTTGTCAGCAGTTCATGATTGTCCAAGCCGCGGAATTCAGCATCGTAGAACAGGCCGCGAACACGGCTTTGTTCCAGTAGATAGTGAAGCTCCTCACCCCGGGCCATTGGATTCAGGGTCACCAGCACAATATTGGCGAGAGCTGCTCCCATCTGCAGGAACACGTACTCCGCCTTGTTGATGGCCCAGACTGCCACCCTGTCGCCTGGGTCGTAGTCGCTGAGTAATGCCGCCGCCGTACGTTCTGCTTCATCAAGCAACTGTGTGTAGGTCCAGCAGCGCCCCTCGGCGCCGGGCTCTTTCAGCGCCATGCGGTTGGGCACGCGGCTTACGGCATCGCGCAACATTCCCCCGACCGTCCAGTCGAGGATTTCAACGGACGGGTCTGCTTCGAACAGTGATTGTGTCAATTGACTCTCTGTCATCACCGGGTTTCCTCTGTAGTCTGGTAAACATTCAGCTTGCGAGCTAGGCAGAGGCGGTTTCTCTACAGCCTCTGCCGGTCCTTGTGCACTTGAGCCCAAGCAGGGAGGGCTGCTGTGTCTCAGGCATGATTGCGACGGGCGGAACGGGAAAGTCGACCAGTAGTGTGTTGAACTCCAAGCGGGCTAGCATAACAAGGACGTCCACTAATACGGTAAGCGTATATTAAGCCTGCTATTGCAAGAATAGCATCACTATACTAGCCTTGTAACTACTGAACTTGAAACTCAATCGAGGGGTACACATTCATGAGCGAGACTACGGCTGGGAAACTCGGTATCACTTTGCCCACCATCAACCAGGCGTATGGCAGGTTGCCGGAACTGGCAGCCCTCGCGGACGAGGCGGGCTTTGACTCGGTCTGGGATTACGAAGTGTACCGTAATCCTTTCACTGTGCATGCATTGTGCGCACAGACCACGCAAAACGTCCTGTTGGCTACGGGGCTGGCGACCAGTGCAGGGCGCTCGCCCTTCGAGATGGCCAACGCTGCCGCTGACGTGGATGAATTGTCCGGTGGGCGCGCGGTGATCGGGATGAGTACCGGCGTAGCCGGGTTTGCCGACCACCTGCATGGGGCGGATGTCAGCCGTCCATTGCCGAAGCTCCGGGAATATATTCAATGCATGCGTGTTGCCTGGGATTATCAGAGCACGGGGCAGGCACAGCAATTCGAGGGCGAGTTTTATAGCTTCCAATCACCGCCCTTCAATCCCTGGGGGGGGCGTGATTTGGAGAGGCCGCGAATTCCCATATACCTCGGGGCCCTGAAGCCCGGTATGTTGCGATTTGCAGGGGGCGCGGCGGATGGAGTACTCGCTTACCTGATGAGTGCGAGATACATCAAGGAGCAATGGCTTCACCATGTGGTTGAGGGTGCTGAGATAGCGGGACGCAACCCCTCGGAGGTGGACAGCGCGGCGCTGGTGTTGTGCAGCGTGGGTGAAGACCGCGAGGCAGCGATGCGCCTGGCGCGGATCAACGTCGGCCTGTATGCGGCATACCCGACCAGTGAACCCATGGTCGACTACGAGGGGCTGACCGAGGATCGTGCCGCGGTCGTTAATGCGCTGATGAGCGAAGGTCCGGCGGCGCTTGCTCACACGACTTCGGATGCTCTGGTCAAGGCGTTTGCCATCGCGGGAACTCCCGATGAGGCCAGGGAACAATTGACCGTATTTCAGGGCGCGGTTTCTCACGTAGTTTTGCATATGCCCTACATGCCACCGATCAATCGGGAGGAAAGTGAGCGGGCTTACCTCAATGCGGTGAAGTTCCTGGGTCGCAGTAGTTAGCCCGCAAATCCCACCGACGTTGTTCGCGAGGGCGCAGTATGCTCTCTCAACCGCCAGGAATTGCCTTCTATCTCTATGGCCACCGTATGGTGCAACAGTCTGCCCGCCTAAGAAAAAAAGGGGTCAAGAAAAAAAGGGGTCAGAGCCCTTTAATCCAATCCCAGGTGGTAACTACTCACCCCCCCACGGGGGCGAAGCGTGCGTCGCCCCTACACGCCGCCCACAATTCCGTAGGGGCTCGCCATGGCGCACCCTTCGGGCACAGGGCCCGCGGGCCGCGCATGCGCGGCCCCTACGACCTGCGGGGGCAAGTAGTTACCCCAGGTGAAAGGCCCCGCCAAGTAATCGGACCCCTTTAGTAGTCCCATGCCTTCAGCGCGAAGAACGAAACAGCATAGTGAAGGCGAACCACAGTATTTTGAAACCCATCAACCTGAACATGCCCCGCACCTCCGCGGGCTTGACCAGGGCTCGGATCGGCATAGCTCCCATGATAGTGCCCTCGACAACCAGGTTACTGCCATCGCGGGATATTGCACTGACCTCCATCAGATCTGAGTTGTCACTGGCATACAGCTTCATGATGAGAACCCCCCGGTTCGGTAATTGGCAAAATTGACGAGCTGTTATGATATGTAGGCTTACTATACTTTGCAAGCACCGGCGCCACTGTTGGATTTGCTGCGGGCTGCCCGGCTCCGTCATGACAGCGGAAGCTCAGTAAATCGTGTAGGTTTGGAAGCTTTCTGGCGTTACAATAGCACTTGGCTGCCCGCCGGCAGAGCGGAACAATCAACCAGCGGAGAAATATCTTGATTCTTCAGAATGTAGAAATCTTTCAGGGCCTTTCCGAGCAGGAACTGGTGGCGCTGGCTGCCAGCACCACCACTCGAACTGTCCCCAAAAGTACGGTCGTCATCCACGAAAACGACCCCGCCGACTCTCTGTTTATTATCCAGAGTGGCAAGGTCAAGGTGTATTGCAGCGACAAGAGCGGCAAGGAATTCATCATGAATACCCAGGGTGAGGGGGATTATTTTGGTGAACTGGCGCTACTGGATGATTCCAACCGCTCAGCTTCGGTACGTACGGTGGATAAATCCTCGTTTTGCATTATTACCAAGGAAGACTTCAACCGCGTATTGGATGAACATCCGAACATTGGCAAAACCCTGATAAGAAACCTCACCGCCAGGGTGCGCAAGCTGACCGCTGATGTTAAGAGCCTCGCCCTGCAGGATGTTTATGGACGGGTTGCGAATGTGCTGAATCAACTGGCCCAGGACCGGGGGGACGACACGCGCTATATCCCCGAGAAACTGACCCAGCAGGATATCGCCGACCGGGTTGGCGCCTCCCGCGAAATGGTGGCCCGCATCCTCAAGGATTTGACCATCGGCGACTATATCCGCTTTGAGGGTCGCCATATCATCATCAACACCAAGTTGCCGGCCAAGTACTGAAGAGTCCCCTTTTTAGCAACGCTCAGGGCTCAGGCTCCCGTTTCACTACGGTGCTGTGCAGGCTGCCCCGCGCCAGCCGTGTATGGATGGTCTCCCCTGTTTGCACGGCATCGGCGCCGCGAATCAACTGGCCCTGCTGATTGGTGACGATGGCGTAACCCCGATCCAGGATGGAGCGGGGACCCAATGATTCCAGTAACGCCACGGCTTTATCCAGGCGTTTGCGTGAATCCCGGAGCACCTGCGCCATGGATTGATTAGCGCGCCGCTGGCGGCCGTTCAAGGCCTCGCGAACTTCGGCAATCTGCCGTAGCGGGGAAAGCCGGACCAGGTTCGCCTGTCGAAGCTGCAGGGCATTGCCAAGCTGGCCAAGACCATGAACCGTACTGTTGCCGAGGCGAATCTCCAGCCCGTCCAGGCGTTGCGTCTGTTCCCGCAATCGATCTCCCGGATGGCGCAGGCCGCGCGCAACCGCCGACAAGCTGTGCCCGGCTGCTTCCAGCCTGCGCAGTTGACCGCGCAACATGGCGTTCTCCAGTGCCCGGAATTGTTGTTCGAGTTCCCGGCTGTCCGGGCTCAACAACTCCGCCGCGGCGGATGGCGTGGGAGCGCGCAGGTCAGCGGCAAAGTCCGCGATGGTGAAATCGGTGGCGTGACCCACGGCGCTGACCACCGGCAGCGCACTTTCGAAGATGGAGCGGGCCACCGTTTCCCGATTGAACGACCAGAGGTCTTCCATGGAGCCGCCGCCACGGGCCAGGATCAGCGCATCCAGAGCGACCTTGCCCTCGGCGTGCAATCGGTTGGCCCATTGCAAAGCCCTGCAGATGGCGGGCGCGGATTCCTCTCCTTGCACCGCTACGGGGAATACACTGAGGCGGATAGCGGGGAAGCGGCGGCGAAATACCGAAATGATGTCGTGCACCGCGGCGCCATCGGCGGAACTGATAACGCCCACATGGCGTGGAAATTCGGGCAGGGCTTGCTTGTGCGCATCGTCGAACAGCCCCTCGTCAGCCAGTTTTCTTTTCAGCTTCTCAAAAGCCACGGACAGGGCGCCGGCCCCAGCGGCTTCCAGGTGCTGCACGATCAACTGAAATTCGCCACGACCCTCATACAGCGATATCCGGGCCCTTACCCTGGTTAACTGGCCATTTTCCGGCGGTTTGCCCATCTGCTGGTTGCGATTGCGAAACATGGCGCAACGAACCTGGGCGCGATCATCCTTGAGGGAGAAATACCAGTGCCCGGAACCGGCGCTGACGAAGTTGCTGATCTCGCCCTCGACCTGGACCAGGCCGAAGCTGCTTTCCAGCAATTGTCTGACCTGGCGGTTGAGCTGGTGGACGGAAAGGACGGTGCCGCCGGTATTGGAAATATCCACGCTTGCCATCCTTTTCGTTTACCGCTGCAGGGGTGAAGATTTATAATTGCATGTTTACCCGGCCAGCGGAAGAGCGTGCCCATGTTGCGAATCACCCAGGAAGCTCTCACCTTCGATGATGTTTTGCTGGTGCCTGGCTACTCGGAAGTGGTCGCCTCCGAGGTGTCTTTGAAAACCCGCCTTACCCGGGAAATCGAACTCAATATTCCCCTGGTAGCCGCCGCCATGGATACGGTGACGGAATCCCGACTTGCCATCGCCGTGGCCCAGGAAGGCGGAATCGGCATTGTGCACAAGAGCATGTCCATTGAAGAGCAGGCCGCCCATGTACGCAAGGTCAAGAAGTATGAAAGCGGCGTGGTCAAGGACCCCATTACCATTCAGCAGCAAGCACGTCTGGGTGAACTGCTGGAACTGACTCGCCATCACGGAATTTCCGGGGTGCCGGTACTGAACGGGGATGACCTTGTGGGTATCGTTACCCGCCGCGATACCCGCTTTGAAAGTGATCTGGAAAAGCCGGTATCGTCACTGATGACCCCGCGCGAGAAACTGATTACGGTGCGAGAGGGAGCTTCGGCGGAGCAGGTGCAGGCGCTGCTACACCAGCACCGTATCGAGAAAGTCCTGGTGGTGAATGAGCGCTTTGACCTGTGCGGCATGATCACGGTCAAGGATATAGACAAGGCCGAGAGTTTTCCCCTGGCCGCCCGTGATGAATTGGGCCGGTTACGGGTCGGCGCCGCGGTGGGCGCCAGCCCCGATACCGAGGCCCGGGTCGAGGCGCTGGTGGAGGCCGGCGCCGATGTGCTGGTGGTGGATACCGCCCACGGCCACTCGCGCAATGTGCTGGAGCGGGTACGTTTGACCAAGCAGCGCTATCCCTCCATGCAGGTCATGGGCGGCAATATCGCCACCGCCGAGGGCGCCGCGGCGCTGGTGGAAGCAGGCGCCGATGCGGTCAAGGTGGGCATTGGTCCCGGCTCCATCTGTACTACCCGTATTGTCACCGGCACCGGGGTGCCGCAGATCAGCGCCATTGCCGAAGTGGCGCGGGCGCTGGCCGAGAGCGGGGTGCCGCTGATTGCCGACGGGGGTATTCGTTACAGCGGAGATCTGTGCAAGGCGGTTGTGGCAGGTGCGCACAGTGTGATGCTGGGCAGCCTCTTCGCCGGCGCCGAGGAAGCCCCGGGGGAGATCGAGTTGTACCAGGGCCGCAGCTACAAGGCCTACCGCGGTATGGGTTCATTGGGCGCCATGGTGCAAACCCAGAGTTCCAGTGACCGTTATTTCCAGGATGCCAGCAAGGGCCTGGAAAAGCTGGTGCCCGAGGGCGTTGAGGGGAGGGTGCCGTACAAGGGTCCGGTAGCGGCCATTATTCGGCAAATGATCGGTGGCTTGCGCTCTTCCATGGGTTACACCGGCAGCGCTGATATCGAAACCATGCGCACCCGGCCTGAATTTGTCCGCGTCACCAGCGCGGGCATGAGTGAAAGCCACGTCCACGATGTGTCGATCACCAAGGAAGCGCCCAATTACCCCATAGGCTGACCATGACGGACATTCACGCCGAGAAAATCCTGATCCTGGATTTCGGCTCCCAGTACACCCAGTTGATTGCCCGCCGGGTTCGCGAAGTGGGGGTGTACAGCGAAATTCACCCCTGTGACATGGATGCGGCCGCCATCCTTGAATTCAAGCCCAGCGGCATTATTTTGTCCGGTGGTCCGGAGTCGATCACCGCCGAGGATTCCCCGAAAATTCCCGAACCGGTATTCAGCCTGGACGCGCCGGTGCTGGGTATCTGCTATGGCATGCAGGCCATGGCCGAGCATTTTGGCGGCAGGGTGGCCGGTTCGGAACTGCGCGAGTTCGGTTACGCCCAAATTCGATTGACCGCCGACACGGCGCTGTTTCACGGCCTGCGGGATGCGGATGACGAGCAGGGCCGCCCCTTGCTGGAAGTGTGGATGAGTCATGGCGACCAGGTAGTGGAATTGCCGGAACAGTTTGAGCGGGTGGCGGAAACTGACACTTGTCCGGCCGCCGCCATGGTCCACCGGGAACGGGCCTGGTACGGCATTCAATTTCATCCCGAAGTCACCCATACCTTGCAGGGTCAACGCATATTCGAGCATTTTGTGCTGAACATCTGTGGCTGTGAGGCGGCCTGGACCCCCGCCAACATCATTGCCGACGCCCTGGACAGGGTGCGTGGCCTGGTGGCCGGCGACAAGGTCCTGCTCGGTCTTTCCGGGGGGGTGGATTCTTCCGTGGTGGCGGCCTTGCTGCAGCGGGCCATCGGTGATCAGTTGACCTGTGTATTTGTGGATAACGGCCTGTTGCGCAAGCATGAGGCGCAACAGGTCATGGACCGGTTCGCCGGCCACCTGGGTGTGAAAGTGATCCGCAGCGACGCCCGGGAATTGTTCCTGGGCCGGCTGCAGGGGGTGGTGGACCCGGAACAAAAGCGCCGGATTATCGGTACTACCTTCATCGAAGTATTCGACCGGGAGGCGGCCGGCATTGAAGCGGTCAAATGGCTGGCCCAGGGCACCATCTATCCGGATGTGATTGAGTCAGCCGGCGCCGCCACCGGCAAGGCCAGGGTGATCAAGTCGCACCACAATGTGGGGGGGCTGCCCGCGGAGATGACCCTGCAGTTACTGGAGCCATTGCGTGAACTGTTCAAGGATGAAGTGCGCAGTATCGGCCTGGAACTCGGACTGCCCCGCGAACTGGTGTATCGGCATCCCTTTCCCGGACCGGGTCTGGCGGTGCGTATTCTCGGGGAGGTCAGGAAAGAGTATGCAGAACTGCTGCGCGAGGCGGACGCCATCTTTCTGGAGGAGCTGCGCGCCGCCGATTATTACCACCGCACCAGCCAGGCCTTCGCCGTATTTTTACCGGTCAAGTCGGTTGGCGTGACCGGAGACGGCCGCCGCTACGAGTATGTGGTCGCACTGCGGGCGGTGGAAACGGTGGATTTCATGACCGCGCGCTGGGCCCGCCTGCCCCATGAATTACTGGAACGGGTATCCAGCAGGATCATCAATGAGGTTGCCGGAATCTCCCGGGTTACCTACGATATTTCCAGCAAGCCTCCCGCCACTATCGAGTGGGAGTAATAGGGTGTCGCTAAACTATTGATTTATATAGTTTTGTGATTTACAAACTTGTTACAAACAGCCGGTAACCGTTCGGTATTGACGTGATGTCTGGCCAAGACAGACGGGCTGGTGGTCTGCGGGCCGCACATGTGCGGCCCGCAGACCACCAGCACCCGAATGACCGGCGGCGGACCCTGTTCCCGGAGGGTGCGCCATGGCGCACCCTCCGGGCACAGGGCCCCTTGGGTGTCGAGGTAACGGCATACGGCCCATCTATCACGTCTTGCCCGAACGGTTACAAACAGCCCCAAAAACGGGGGTTTTTACAAAGAAAGTTACCTACAAAAATGATGGACGAGGTTGACACGATGGGGTTCATTGAACTATAGTATGGTTCATTGGGTCATAGCTAATAAAGACACTGATTCCGATAGGCACGTTTGAAGGCAAAGCCCGCAGATTGTTGGGTAATGCCGGTTTTGACGACATGTTGGAATTCTTGGCCAGGCGACCGAAAGTAGGTCGAGTGATCACTGGTACGGGCGGCTTGCGTAAAGTGCGTGTTGCACGGCCCGGTAGAGGTAGGAGTGCGGGCACTCGGGTGATTTACTACTACCACAACGAGGACAAACCAATCTTGTTGTTATTGATCTACGCGAAGGCTGATCAGGACAATCTGACCGACCCACAAAAGGCACACCTGAAAAAAACACGTCGATGCCATCATCGACGAATTTGGATAGGAGACACACGATGGACGACAAGCTATTTAGAGAACTCGACGCCAATTTGAAACAGGCGGTTAAGGTGGCGAAAGGCGCCTCGGCTCCGAAGTCTGTGTACGTGATGTTGACGCCGGCGAACATCAAAGCTATTCGTGCCAGTGTCAAAATGTCTCAGGCCGTGTTTGCCCGCTCGTTTCAATTGAGTCTCGATACCGTTAAGGGTTGGGAGCAGGGGAAGCGCAAACCAGATGCCGCGGCCGCGAATTACTTGCGTATGATTAAGGCAGATCCGAAGTATGTGCAGCGCACACTTGCTGCTTGGGGCATTCCCTCCTGAATAAACAAAATGGCTGTATCAAGCAGCTACTCGCATGTATTGGTGGTGGAGTCCACCGACTTTTTCAGGTTCGACGATTCGGCCTTCGCCAGAAAACTGGATCGGCCTTTGATCCGGGGGAAACGCCGGATACAGACAAGGGCTGTTCTGTCGGATTACCGCGCCAGCTCTCGACCCTACCAACCGAATCATCGGAAAATCGCTTCTTCACATTTGCCGCATGTCAAATCGGGAATCGGTTTGCTATTGCCACGATCAGCAACAGAATGAGCACTAATCGGACTGCAAGCTCAATTTGGGGTGCTGGGACGTGCTAATCAAGCTGTTGAAAAACACGGCGAAGCTGGCCTACGGCTCTTTCCGCATCGCCTTCATCCATTGTCGCATAACCCAATATCAATCCCTGCGTGGGAGAGCCATGCAGGTAGTGGATTGACAGGGGGGTAATTCGTAGACCGTTTTCGATTGCTTTATAACAAACCTGTCCTTGGCGAATTCCAATTTCAAGCTGCCACCGGGAGCTGGAATAATCCACGACACTGCTTTTTCCACTGGTAGTTGTTGATATCGACTACTTTGTTTCTGTCGCACTCAACCGGAGTGTCACCTCCCCGGCTGGAGTGACATCGATGCTCGTTGTAATAACACTGGTAATCCCGAAGCTTTTTCTCCAGGTCTGTCGCAGTCCAGAATAGAGTCTGATCCAGTAGCTCCCGCCGGACACTGCCGATCAATCGCTCAACGAATGGATGTGACATCGGTACTTGTGGCAGAGACTTGATTTCTTCGATTTCCAACACTCGCAGATTGGCTTTCCATCGGTGGTATTGAAATAGCGGATCGTTATCGGTGCTGATTCGATTCGAAAATGCGTATTCCGGTGAACGTGAACACCTATTCCGGTCGAACGTGAACACCAGATTTCCCAGCGCATCACCTAGTGTGCTTTTTACTCCAGGTGTTCACCTTCCGTCAATTCCCCCAGTATTTTTCTCATCGACTCTCCCTTG
>JAPOQD010000008.1 GCA_026710905.1 Halieaceae bacterium | reverse complement strand
GTGGTTGATGAATGTGTTCAATTACACGGCGGCTACGGATTCATGAGTGAGTACGCTGTGGCCAGGGCCTGGACCGACGCACGGGCGCAACGGATCTATGGGGGTACCAATGAACTTATGAAAGAGTTGATAGCCCGAGGTCTCTAACCCGGTATTCCGGTATGAGGCGTTTACAGCCTTTCCTGAGCTTGGAATCCCACCGGTCAAACATGAAACCGGAAGTGAATCACATCCCCATCCTGAACCTGGTAATCCTTCCCCTCCAGGCGCCAACGACCGGCATCCCTGGCGCCCTGCTCGCCATTGCAGGCGATATAATCTTCATAGGCAATGACTTCGGCGCGAATAAAGCCCTTTTCGAAATCACTGTGGATTACCCCGGCCGCCTGTGGCGCCGTGGCGCCTGTTCTTATAGTCCAGGCCCGCACTTCCTTTGGCCCGGCGGTAAAAAAAGTCTGCAATTGCAGTAATTCGTAACCGGCTCGGATCAGCCGGTTCAGACCCGCTTCGGTTAATCCCAGACCGGCCAGAAGTTCACCCCGTTCGGCGTCTTGCAATTCCGCGACCTCGGCCTCCAGTTTGTTGCAGAGTACTACCAGAGCAGCATTTTCCGCACTGGCAAGTGTTTGCAGCCGGGTCACATGGTGGTTACCATGCAGGCTGTTTTCATCGACGTTGGCGATATACATGACGGGTTTCACCGTGAGCAGATGCAGCGGTTTGACCAGCGACCATTCCCGCGGACTCAACTCCAGTGTGCGTATGGGGCCGGCTTCATTCAACTGCGGTAGAAGTTTGTCTTCCAGCAAGGCTTTGCCTTGCACTGCCAGCGGGTCGCCGCCCTTGGCCAGACGGCTGATCTTCTGCAGTTGCTTTTCGCAGCGCTCAAGGTCGGCCAGGGCAAGTTCGGTGTTGACCACCTCCACGTCATCGACCGGGTCAACCCGATGGTTCAGGTGGCTGATTCTGCTGTCTTCAAAGCAGCGCACAACGTGAGCAATAGCGTCGGTTTCAAGAATATTCCCGAGGAACTGGTTACCCAGTCCTTCCCCGCGGGAGGCGCCGGCTACCAGCCCGGCAATATCCACAAACTCCATGGTCGTGGCTATTTCTTTTTGTGGTTTGACGATGGCGGAGATTTTCCGGCAGCGCGGGTCCGGTACCGGAACCACCCCGGCATTGGGTTCAATGGTGCAGAAGGGGAAGTTCTGGGCATCGACCCCAGCTTGGGTCAGAGCGTTGAACAGGGTGGATTTTCCCACGTTGGGCAGTCCGACAATGCCGCATGTAAAGCCCATGAATAATGCCCCGGTCTTCAGGGGCTGCGGTGTAGCTGTGCGGTTGCCTTGACCCACTCACCGCGCAGCAGCAGGGGCAGTGCATCCAGGCTTTGATCAATACTGTTATCGATCATGATCCGATCCGCCCTGGAGGGTTGCCCCAGCACGTAGTCAGTGACCTCGCGTCCGGGCCCGGGGTGACCGATGCCGATGCGCAGACGCAGAAAGTTCTCATCCAGCGCCTTGACGATGTCTCGCAGGCCATTGTGCCCGCCGTGCCCACCACCTTCCTTCCATCGCGCCTTGCCCGGCTCAAAATCCAGTTCATCGTGAGCCACCAGCAGGTTGGGGGTGGCGACCTTGAAATAGCGGGCCATGGCGGAAACCGACTGACCGCTGCGATTCATGTAGGTAGACGGGATGAGCAGGCGTACTTGCTGGCCGAGCAGGACAAAGTGGCTGACCCGCCCAAAGAATCTGGACTCGGTGGTGAAGCTGGCGCCGAATTGACCGGCCAGTGCGGCAACGAAATCGGCGCCGGCATTATGACGGCTGCCACGGTATTTTTCACCGGGGTTGCCAAGGCCGGCAATCAACTTGATGGGCTCGGACAAGGCGTTTTCCTAACCCGCATTTTGCACCAGTGGATGAGATGATCGCGCAGGATTTTACGTCGTGACGTGGGCCATGTGCCCGAAGGGTGCTGGCGACCGAAAGCATAGTGGTGACTATGGTTGAGGGAGCATGGCCACGTCACGACGTAAAAGACCAGCGAGGGCTCATCCAGCGCACTTTGCAATCGTGAAAAAGTTGAACTAACAGTAATAACTCATTGATAAACATGAACTTTCACAACAACCTCAAGCGATCTGGTGCAATATGCGGGCTAAGGGTTACTGTTCTTCTTCCGCACCATCTGTATCTTCAGCTTCAGCCTCACCTTCAGCGGTTTCCTGCTCATCTTGTTCCAGGTCTTCATCCACGCCACCCCTGCGGGCCAGTACACTGGCAATGGCCAGGTCATGGTCGCCACCCTGGGACAGGGCGACGGATTCGATACCCGGTGGTAGTTTGATGTCCGAGATGTGGATAATGCCGCCAACAGGGACATCCGCCATATCCACTTCGATGAACTCCGGCATGTCTCCGGGCAAGCACTGAATTTCCAGGTCGGTTGCCTGATGCTGGATTATGCCTCCGTCCATTTTCACACCGGTGCAGGTCTCTTCATTGAGGAAATGTATGGGTATATTCACTTTGATTTTCACATCGTCACTGACCCGCAAGAAGTCGGCATGCATGATCTCGTTTCTGGCGGGGTGGCGTTGCAGGTCCTTGAGGATGGCTTGTTCGGTGCGCCTACCTACCTTGAAGGTAAGGACGTGTGAGTAAAAGGCCTCATTCTCCAGCGAGTGCTCCAGGTCCTTGCCCACCAGCATCACCGGCACAGGCTGCTTGCCGCCGCCATAAAGAACGGCGGGAATCCGGCCTGTCAGCCGGCGCATGCGGCGGCTGGCGGCTTTCCCGGTCTCTTCTCGAAGCTCGGCATTGATTTCAAATGTCTCGGACATGTTGGTTACTCCCTTGAAAAGCCGTCCTATTCGTCGAATAGTGCGCTGATTGATTCTTCGTTGCTGACTCTCCTCATGGACTCCGCCAGCAGACCGGAAATCGTGAGTTGGCGTATGCGTGAACAGTTTGCCGCGGCCCCGTTGAGAGGAATCGTATCGGTCACCACCAGTTCATCCAGCAGGGAGGCATCGATGTCTGCTACCGCCTGCCCGGACAATACCGCGTGGGTACAATAGGCCAGCACTTGCTTGGCGCCATTTTCCTTTAACGCGGCCGCGGCCTTACACAGTGTCCCGGCAGTATCCACCATATCGTCCACCAGCAGGCAGGTGCGTCCACCGACATCACCGATAATATTCATCACCTGGGCTTCGTTGGCCTGTGGCCTGCGCTTGTCGATAATGGCCAGATCCGCATCATTCAACAGTTTGGCGATGGCTCGCGCCCTGACAACACCGCCGATATCCGGCGAGACCACAATCAGGTTATCGTAGCGGCAACGTTCTATGTCGTCGTTCAATACCGGTGAAGCGTAGATATTATCCACTGGACAGGCGAAAAACCCTTGAATCTGCTCTGCGTGCAAATCGACGGTCAATACCCGGTCAACACCCACGCTCACCATCATGTCCGCCACTACCTTGGCGCTGATGGGCACCCGCGATGAGCGCACCCGCCGATCCTGGCGGGAGTAACCAAAATAGGGCACCACCGCGGTTATACGGGTAGCCGAGGCTCTGCGCAGAGCATCGATCATGACAATCAATTCCATCAGATTGTCATTGGTTGGGGCACAGGTCGACTGGAGTACGAACACGTCCTTGCCGCGGACATTTTCGTTGATCTCTACCGAAACTTCCCCGTCACTGAACCTGCCGACATCCGCATTGCCGAGGGGAATATGCAACTTTCCGGCGACTTTCCTGGCAAGTGCGGGGTTTGCATTGCCGGTGAACACCATCATTTTTGCCGACACGATCTTTTCCTTTGGCAACTTCGGGGAAATACCTGGCTGGGGTGGCAGGATTCGAACCTGCGATGCCGGGATCAAAACCCGGTGCCTTGCCACTTGGCGACACCCCAGTCATTCCGTAGGCAGGCTCCCGACGGGCTCCTAAGCCGGTTTTTCCAGGTTTTCCAGCACTGGAGAGCGGTTGATGCCCCTGGCTAAAAATCCTCGCCAGCAAGCCGGTTTTTGTGCAAGTACAGCCTCTGCCTGCGCCGGATCCGGAAGTGGCAAAAATACACAGCCGCCCGTGCCTGTCATCCGGGCCTGACCATGCTTTTCCAGCCAAACCAATGCTTTATCAACTTCCGGATAGAGCTTGCGAACAACGGGTTGACAGTCGTTCACGCCACCCCGTTCAAAAAAGGCCGCCATTTTGATAGGTGCGGTATCACCTGTCAATTCCTGATGGGAAAAAACTTCCGTGGTAGAAACTTCAACAGAAGGGGCAATCACGACATACCACTGTTCGGGAAGTTGCAGCGGAGTCAATTGTTCGCCTACTCCTTCGCCCCAAGCCGAATGTCCATGTACAAACACCGGCACATCAGCTCCCAGTTCCAGTCCGAGCCCAGCCAGTTGAGAGGCGTCCAGGCGCAATTCCCAGAGCTGGTTGAGGGCCAGCAGGGTGGCGGCCGCATTGGAGCTGCCACCACCCAGACCAGCGCCCACGGGAATTCGCTTGTCTACCTGTATGTGAATGCCCTGAGCGACCTTGCAGCGCTCCTGTAACAGCCGGGCGGCGCGGTATACCAGGTTGCTTTGCGGGGAAATATCAAGACCCTTGCAGATCACCTCAATACCGCCCTGTTGGCGCAATTCGAAGTACAGGCTGTCACCGTAATCCAGTAATTGAAATATCGTTTGCAGTGTGTGGTAACCATCTTCACGGCGGCCGGTGATATGTAGAAACAGGTTCAGCTTGGCGGGCGAAGTCAACCACATGTTAGCCCGCATATTGCACCCTTTGGGCACACGGCGTCAGATCGCTTAGTATTGCATAATAATATAAAATATATCAAGATGTTATACATATTTTTTAATGTAATATATAACTTGTGACATATACTATAAAATGCCACCGTATCCAGGGCCCCCAGCTTGCCAGCGGTTGGATTACTCACTCACACGCCAGGACTTGAGCAACAGCTTGCCACTGATCTCGGGCCCAACAAAGCGCAGGGACCTGGGCACAGTTAAACCACCCACTTGCTGGAAACTTTCATAATAAATAAACCAGGGAGCCTGCGATATTCGCCGGGGCAGGCCGGACGCGTCCCGCTGCAGTTCCGTGGGCTGCCAGGGCGCAGGTAGACCACGCAGCCACCAGGGGAGGTCAAAAACCGGTAGTTTGTCCAGTTGTTGCAGAATCTGCAGATCTTCGGCGGAAGCCAGTTCCTCCAGGCGCTCACCGAGTTCCACTTGTTTCACTTCCTGGTCCGCGGTCAGTTGGTAGTGCCCCCATCCAGCCGGGCCAGTCAAGCGCAGGTAGCTTTTGTTGCCTTGCTGCAGCCACTGCAAGCTGGCGCTGTCACTACGGGTAGTGGTTCGCAGCGCTACTTTTCCACTGACTTCCCAATGGGTCAGCGCGCGCAGAAGTTGTTGTTGCTGTGCAATATTACCAGGAGGGGTGGCTGGTTGCTGGATGCTGCAGGCAATCAGGAAAACACTGATAAGCAGCGGGTATAGCGTCCGCGGGACGGGGTTCATGAACCCTGGTCACCTGCGCCGAGTCGCTGCATGGTCTCCAGCACAATCTCGTGTCCGGGGCTTTCGCCGAGCGCTGTTTTCCAGATAGTCATCGCCTCATCCGCTTTGCCCAAGCTCCAGAGAACTTCGCCGAGGTGGGCCGCCACTTCGGGGTCGGGAAACATGTGATAGGCCCGGCGCAAGTATTCCAGAGCCTGTTCCCGGTCGCCGAGGCGGTAGCGCACCCAGCCAAAGCTGTCGAGAATGGCTGGCTCGTCCGGTTCGAGTTGCAGCGCCCTTTCGATGAGTTGCTGGGCTTCCTGGAAACGCCGTGTCCTGTTGGCCAGGGTGTAACCCAGCGCATTCAGCGCCGTTGCATTGTCCGGTTCCCGCAGCAGTATGGCGCGCAGGTCCGCCTCCATACGGGTCAGATTTCCCTGTTTTTCCCAGGCTATGGAGCGCAGGTACTGTAGATCGGTCTGCTCCGGCAGTGCACCGAGTGCCCGGTCGAGCACCTCGGTGCTGATGCCATAAAGCCGTTGGTTGTGCAGCGATTCCACCTCCAGTACGAACAGTTGCGCCAGTAAATGTGGATACTGCTTTCTCAATTTGTCGAAATGCTCGCTGTGTAGCTCGCGCTGGCCGGCGCCCAACAACATTCTTCCCAAGCGCCGATTGGCGTTGGTGAAATTCGGCCCTGGGGGTATCCGCATAAAGTGTTTTAGTGCGTCCTGGTATCGTTGCTGTTGCTCGGCTATCTGGCCCAGCAGGTAGTCAGCCTCACTGCGCCCAGGGTCCAACTCCAGCATTCTCTCCAGTTTGCCGCGTGCGGCATCGAGTTCCCCCAGGTCGCGCTGAATCAACGCCAGGGACAGCAACAAGTCTGTGTTCTCGGGAGATTTGTCCGACAATAGCTGAAATTGCCTGCGCGCCTCGCTGAGATCGGTGCGGGTCAGCAGACGCGCATATTGCAAGCGCAACTGGTCCCGCTCCGGCTGCTCCCGCAGGGCTGCCTTTATCCTCTCATAGATGCCCTGATTGAGGTCCAGTTCCTGGCGCAAACTGGCATCCAGCACCAATGCTTGCATTTGTCCCGGCTCGGAATCGAATACCGGCTGTAGTTCCTGCAAGGCCTGTTGCCGACGCCCCAGGGCGGCCAGCATTAGCGACTTGCACACCAGCAACTGTGTGTTGCCCGGAAATTCTTCCCGTAATGCGTCGACGCCAGCCAGAAGCTGGTCCTGGTCCGCCCTGCCCAGTTGTTCGAAACCACGGGCCAGGGCGCTAAAGTTGGGGGCGCCGCCGGCCCGCGCCACCACCGCCATCTGCGCCAGGGCTTCGGTTCGCATACCCCGACGGGCCTGTAGATTGGCCAGCGCCAGCCTGGCTCCGCGGTTGTCAGGCTCGAGTTGTACCCACAGGGCTGTGGCGGCCATGGCCTCCTCATCCTTCCTGAGGTATTGGGCCAGGCGGGCCGCCTGAGCGCTGATCTCGCGGTCTCGCAGGCGTGGCGCCAACTCCATATAGTGGCGCAAGGCGGTGTCGTAGTCCCGGCGGCGCAGCGCTATCTCGGCCACCAGTAGCGGGTACAGACTGTCATCGGGGAAGGGGCGCAGGACAGCTTCCTGCTGCACTTCCTGTTGTACTTCGGTGGAATTTGCCGGAACCATCGGCTCGGTCTCAGCCGGCTGCCTGGAGGGGGCGCCGGCACAGGCGGTGAGCAATGTCAAAAGCGCCGCGTAAAAAAGAAGGTATCGCATCCGGCAATGATGACATAGCAGGCGGGGTTCGCCTACCAGGGAGCATATTCCCCTGGCTGCCGCCTCATCGCGCCCTACCACACTCTCGCCACAATCATCCTGCCCGGAAGTGGAATATGCACGATACCGGGACAGGCTGCGGTTTCAGGGTGTACTTGTTAGAATTCAACACTTTTTTGCTGCTGGCGGCAGTCTGCCGATTTCGGTAACTTGGGGCAGTTATGGACCTTGCTGTACTCGGTATCAACCACACAACCGCCGTTCTGGAACTGCGAGAACGGCTGGCCATTGCCCCGGAGAAAATGGCCGACGCCTTGCAAGCAGCCTGCCGCCAGGCAGGCCTCGAAGAATTGGTGATTTTGTCAACCTGCAATCGAACGGAACTTTTTTTCATCTGCGCCCAGGGCCAGAGTGACGCCGGGCAGCGCTCCGCCTTGCAGTGGCTGGCGCAGTTCCAGGACGTAGCAGCCCCGGAAATCGAATCCAGTTGTTATCTCCATAACGATGAAGCCGCCATGCGGCACATGATCGAGGTGGCCAGCGGGCTGGATTCCATGGTTCTTGGAGAACCCCAGATTCTGGGGCAGATGAAGTCAGCGCTGGCGGTTGCCGAAGCAACCGGTACGGTGGGGCCCCGACTGAAGCGCATCTTCCAGAGTGTCTTTTCGACTGCCAAAAAAGTACGCACAGATACCACCATCGGCGAGAATCCCGTGTCGGTGGCCTACGCCGCAGTGGTGCTCGCGGGGCGTATTTTCACCGATCTCGCCAACACCAGTGCGCTGCTGGTGGGTGCGGGAGAGACCATTGAACTGGTTACCAGGCATTTGGCCGAGCAGCGTGTATCACGCATCGTGGTGGCCAATCGCACCCTGGAACGGGCTCGCGAACTGGCCGGGCGTTTCGGGGCCGAGGCGGTGCTCTTCGCGGACATTCCGGTACGGTTGGCAGAGGCGGATATTGTGATTACGTCCACGGCCAGCCAGTTACCCATTCTCGGCAAGGGCACGGTGGAACGGGCGCTGAAACTGCGTAAACACCGGCCCATCCTGATGGTGGATATTGCCGTGCCCCGGGATATAGAGCCCGAGGTGGGCGGGCTCAACGACGTGTACCTGTACAGTATTGATGACCTGCACAGGATGGTGGATGACAACCTGCGTAACCGGCAACATGAGACCCGCCATGCAAGCCGGATTGTGCAGGAAGGGGTCGCGGCCTACACCCACAAGATGCGGTCATTACAGGCGCTGGATTCGGTAAAGGAACTGCGCACCAGGGCCGAGGCCCTGCGAGATGCCGAAACCGCGCGCGCACTGCGGGCGCTGGCCAGGGGTGAAAAGCCCGAACAAGTGGTCAGCACACTGGCCAGAAAGCTTACCAACAAGCTGATTCACAGCCCCAGTATCGAAATGAAACGGGCCAGTGCGGAAGGCCGCGACGAGGCCCTGAAAGTCGCCCGGGAGTTACTGGGCCTCAATGATAGCCCTGATGAATAACGCCTCCAGCCGATGAAGGATTCCCTGCTGCAAAAATTGCAAAGCCTGAGCGAGCGCCATGAGGAAATTTCGGTAATGCTCAGCGACAGTGAAATCATTGCCGACCAACAGCGCTTCCGTGAGTTGTCGCGTGAGTATGCCGAATTGGAAGATGTGGTTACCTGTTTCCGCCGTTTTCAGAACTTGCAGGCAGACCTGGAGGAAGCCCGGGTTTTACTGGAAGACAGCGATGCGGAACTGCGTGAATTCGCGGCTGCGGAGCTGGCCGATGGGCAGGAAGAAATGCAGCTTGTGCAGTTGCAACTGCACAAGCTGTTACTGCCGCGTGACCCCAGTGATGCCAGTAACGTCTTTCTTGAAATTCGCGCCGGTACCGGCGGTGACGAGGCGGCGCTGTTTTGCGGTGACCTGTGGCGCATGTATTCCCGTTACGCGGAGGCTGTTGGGTGGCGCCTGGAGATTATCAGCGAACGTCCTGGGGAGCATGGTGGATACAAGGAAATCATCAGCCGGGTGGAGGGCCGGGACGTTTACGCCCAACTCAAGTTCGAGTCAGGCGCACACCGTGTGCAGCGGGTTCCGGAAACCGAGTCGCAGGGCCGTATCCATACTTCCGCATGTACCGTGGCGATTCTTCCCGAAGTGGATGAAGTAGAAGATATTACCATCAACAAAGCCGACCTCCGGGTCGACACCTACCGCGCTTCCGGCGCAGGTGGGCAACATGTGAACAAGACCGACTCGGCGGTGCGCATCACGTATCTGCCGACCGGCCTGGTGGCCGAATGTCAGGATGAACGCTCCCAGCACAAGAACAGGGAACGCGCCATGTCACTGTTGCGGGCCAAACTGGTAGCCGATATCCGCAACCGGCAGATTGCCGAGCAGTCGGAGCAGCGGCGCAACCTGGTAGGCAGCGGCGATCGCTCCGGGCGCATTCGTACCTACAACTACCCCCAGGGCCGAATTACCGATCACCGCATCAATCTCACTTTGTATCGCCTGAGCGAAGTGCTGGAGGGTGAACTGGGGGCGTTGCTTGAGCCATTGCTGCAGGAATACCAGGCCGAACAACTGGCCTTACTGTCCGAGCAACCCTGATGGCCACTGTGAAGGAACTTTTGCAGACCGTTGGGCGGGGTGAAAATGCGATTGATCGTCTGGATGGCGAGTGCCTGCTGAGTCATTGCCTGGGCAAACCACGCGCCTGGCTGTTTACCTGGCCGGATGCCGTCGTCGAGGCAGCTACCGTGGCCAGATTCCGGCAGTTGCAGCAAGCTCGCCGTGATGGTCAGCCGCTGGCTTATTTATTGGGCAGGCAGGCATTCTGGTCCCTGAACCTGGCCGTAAATCAACATACCCTGGCGCCCCGCGCCGACACGGAACTGCTGGTGCGCTGGGCGCTGCAACTGCCGCTGCCCGCCACTGCCCGGGTGCTTGAGTTGGGAACCGGCAGTGGCGCCATCGCCCTGGCGCTCGCCCATGAACGTACCGGCTGGCGGATAACCGCCACGGATTGCAGTGCAAAAGCCTTGCAAGTGGCGCGGGGCAATGCCGCTTCTCTGGGTCTGGACCGGGTCAGCTTCCTGCGCTCGGACTGGTTCGAACAAGTGCCGCTTGAGCCTTGCAATCTGTTGCTAAGCAATCCGCCCTATATTGCCGTCAATGATCCACATCTACGAGGTGATGGCGTGCGCCATGAGCCAGTCACGGCCCTGGTATCCGGGGCGGATGGTATGGATGCGCTACGGCTGCTGGCGGGCGGCGCATCCCGCTATTTGCTGCGCGGTGGCTGGCTGTTGCTAGAACATGGACATACCCAGGGCGAGGCGGTGCGTTGGCTGTTGCGGGCAGCGGGCTTCGACGGAGTGGAAACCCGCTCTGACCTGGCCGGCCGGGAGCGGGTTAGCGGAGGTATTTCGGCATGATTAACGATCAGCAGTTGTTACGCTACAGCCGCCAGATCATGCTGCCCGAACTGGATGTAGCCGGACAGGAGCGTTTGCTGCGGGCAAAGGTATTGATTGTCGGTCTGGGCGGTCTCGGTTGTCCCGCGGCCCTGTATCTTGCCGCGGCAGGGGTGGGTGAGTTGCTGCTGGCCGATGGTGAGCAGGTGGAACTGAGTAATCTGCAGCGACAGATCGCCCATACGCAATCACGTATCGGTTCCACCAAAGTGGAGTCCGCAATGGCTTCGGCCGCCGCCCTCAATCCTGATTGCAAGTTGCGCGGTATCCCCCGGCGTCTGGAACAGGAAGAGTTGACCAAGCTGGCGAAGGAGGCCGATCTGGTAGTGGACGCCAGCGACAATATGGTCACTCGACTGGCGGTAAACAGGGCCTGTATCGAGGCGGGCGTGGCCCTGGTATCCGGTGCGGCAATTCGTAGCGAAGGGCAGATCGCTGTATTTCATAGTGCCGGCGGCAGCGCCTGTTACCGCTGTTTGTACCCGGCTGCACAGGGGGATGAAGACCTGAGTTGTTCCGAAAGTGGTGTGTTGGCGCCGGTTGTGGGTGTCATCGGCAGTCTGCAGGCGCTGGAGGCGGTCAAGCTGTTGGCCGGTTTCGGTGAACCATTGCTCGACAGCCTGTTGCTGATTGACGGCCGGTCCATGCAGGTGCGCCGCTTGCAACTCAAGCGGCGCGAGGATTGCCCGGATTGCGGTGCGATTGGGCCATGAGCATCACCTTATCTTCCTGCGCGGTTACGGGTGTTCGCCGTAGTAGAAGCGCAGCCGCCAGCCAGTCAGGCTGCCGGTGTCGGCCGCGGCGAGGTCCGCCACATGGATGGTCCAGGCGCCGTTGGGGTTTTCGCCGTAGAATGCGTTGCTCAACAACTCCCAGTCTCGAAGTCCTCCGAACCCGTCTAGCACCGCATTGAAAGGCGGATTGACGACGCTGGAGGTTCCCGCCGGCGAGAGCAGCGTGAGGCCGAGGTCGAAGGCATTGGTGTGATCGACCGCGATTTCCAGCACCACTGCCTCAATGTCGGCGTCGTCGGGTAGGCCCGTCACCTGCATGGTCGAGGACACCCCGGCGCCGTCCGCGTCGGGGATGGCCAGGCGCAACTCCGTATCCGCGCCAATCTCGAACCAAGGCGATTCGACGAAGGTTCCCAGGCTGCCAGGCGTGTAGCTGGCAGCCAGCGCGAGTGCGGCGTCGATATCGACTGCGCCGAAACCGTACCAGTTGTGGAAGTCGTAACCGGCGGCATTGGTCTGCCAGGCGTGCTGTGCGATGTAGGGACTACCGTTGAAAGCGGCGCGGACTTCGGCGCGGCCGGGGTCGATCTTGCGCGCCGACACCACAAGGATGTGTTTCACATCGCGCCAGCTCAGGTCCGGGTTGGCGCCCAGCAGCACGGCGATCGCACCGGCGACGGCGGGCGCCGCCGATGACGTGCCGCCAAAGGCGCTGACGTAATCGCCGTCTCGATTCAGCGGGTGGGCGTCTGTGAGGGGGTTTTCAGGAAACCGGTTATATCCCACCTCCGCACCGGCCTGGTCCGTGGTGATGATTGCGGGTTGCTCGAGACCGTCCTCGCCGCCTGGACCGACCACCCACAGATTGGCGCCGGTGCTCGAAAAGGATGACTTGATATCTTCGGCATTGAATGCTCCCACGGTGAGCAGCCAGGGCAGGTTCTGGTCCGGGTCGGTGTTGGCGCCGATACAGCCGACTTCCCGGTTGAGGGGGTGCGGCCGTTCACAAAGCCCGAAGCCATTGCCGGCGGCCTTCACATACAACGCACCGCGGCCCGAGCGAAGCTCCGAAGTGCCCATCTTCACCAGCCGCACGAAGTCCGGGGACGTATTCTCAGACGGGACCACGGTGCCGAAACTCATATTGAAAATGTCGACGCTGGCGGAATCCGGATCGCTGTCGCTGCCTCCCAGGCTGCGGAACAGCGCGACTTCGGGGTCTTCGCCCATGGCGGCGCCCAAGTTGAAGCCCACCAGCGTCACCCCCGGCGCCACGCCACGCCCGCCGAAACCGTTGTTCGCCACGGCCGCGGCGACCCCGGCGACGCTGGTGCCGTGGTCACCGAGAATACTGAGGTTGAACGGGTCGAAACGCGACGCGCCAGGAGTGCCGTCTGCCCGGAAGTTGAACGACCCGCCCCCGGCAGTGTTGGCGGCCAGATCCGGGTGGCATATCTCAAGCCCGGTGTCGACGACAGCCAGCTTCACACCGGTTCCATTGCGCCCGGCCCCGATCGCCCCGGTCATGCGCAGGTCTGCGCCGGCACTGCCGGCTCGATTCGAGAACGCTGTCTGACCCGTGTTGCTCAGGTGCCATTGCTCGGCAAACAACGGGTCGGCGCCAGCGGGATCCGGTGTCCTCTCGGGCGCTTCGCATCTCGCCTTGACCAGTCCCTGCTCATTGGTCGCGAAGCCTTCGATGAACGCGTTTGTCGGCCCAGCTCCGGGTCGCGTAGCCGGTGGCTCATCGCCCAGGTACGCACGAACGAAGTAACTGCTGTTCGGCGCCAGTTGATCCAGCGGCAAGACGAATTCGTGCACTCCCCCGAACACAAGCTCAAACGAGTCGGGGTCAAAAGCAGGAATCTCGATGGCGTCAAGTAAATGCACGTCAGCTGCGAAACCGATATCGGTGGACCACTCAGCGACCAGGAGCGCCGGTGTGCCGTCGGAGGATGTATTCTGCGCGGCAAGCGTCAACACAACAGCGTCGCCTCTAGCGCCAAAGAAAAACGGCAACAGAAACGACTCCGGCCCACCGCCTTCATGGCGGGTCTTGTTCACCGTCGCAGACTCGCCGTCGAGAATGGTGAGCGTGACAGAAGATTGCTCAGCGGCTTTGGCATGGCCCGCGACGATGGCCAACCCGATCGTAACGGTTTCATCCCCCTCCTGGTCGAAGTCCCTGTAGACATCGATGTGGGCAGTGGCGGACGGGGAATTCGGGGGCACAACAATTGTATCGGTACTTACCGCGTAATCGCGGCCCCGGGTAGCTGAACCTGTGAAGGTCAACTGCACAGTCACGCTCTCGGCGGTGGGCGCATCGAGTTCGACTGCCACCTGCACGATGCTGTTGTTCGCCTCATCGATGGTGTCGGCAGCCGCGACCAGTGATACCGTTGCCGGGGTTGGTGGCTGATCGGACTGTCCGCAACCGCTGGCCGCCAGGCAGCCGAGCACAGCCGCGGCCAGGGCACAGCCTAGAACCGGCCGCATATCGCTTCTGCGAGCTTGGTCATCGTGGATTCGGCCTCCGATACGAGTTTGCGTGAAGGCCACCAGACGCGCTTCGTGCCACTGCCATTCGGTTTATCGCCACTCGATCTCGGGCCCGCGCAGCCGCACCTTGGCGCCGGGTTGGCCGTGTACATTCTCAACTCGCTCAACGGCATCGGCAGGATGCAGTTCCTGCGGCAGTTCAACGATGGCAAAGCCCAGGGATTCGAAGATCGTGACGCCGGTCGCGTCTACCGCTGCGGCGACAGCGTCGATTTGCACACGGTCGTTCAGCTCGACGCGGATACTTGGCAACAGCGGTACAAAGGTCCGCCGGGAGTGATCGAAAACGATCCTCGACCAGGGACCGTCGACAGGAGTTGCGGCCCTGAACGTCTCGCCCTCGAAGGAGACGACATGAATCCGCTGCGAGGCCCTTTCATAGGACTGCGCGGTGAATCCGGCAACTTCCGGTTGCGCCAACGCAAGCGAACCGGCTTCAGAGGACAACACGATGACCTCTCGCCCTGCGGCGGTTGTGACGCGGAACCCTTCCGCCGTGAACTCCCGGGCTGCCAGGGATGTCGCCACGAGGAGCGTCAGCAGTCCGAGGGTAATCCCGGTGAGGTATCGGTCCAATGCTGCCGGTGTAAGGTTACGGGCAGTTCGGAAAGGCACTTTCAGCAGCTTGAAGAGTCGACAGCGGTGGCCACAGTACGCGGGCGGTTCGGTTGGCCTGAAGGTGAAGCTCATGGCTGTAACTTTAATCCGAACCGGCGAATCTGTCGATGAAATCGCGCTGGTTGTCGAGCTGTCCCGCTAGTGCGCATCCATCGCACTTTGCAACCGTGACAAAGTTGAACTAACAGGAATAACTCATTGATAGACATGAACTTTCACAACAAACTCAAGCGATCTGGTGCCATGTGCCCGGAGGGTGCAATATGCGGGCTAGTAGCCCTTGAACTCAGGTTTGCGCTTTTCTTGAAAGCCCGCGAGCGCTTCCAGCACATCACTCGAACCAATCGATAAACTCTCGTAGGCCATACCAAGCGGGAATACTTCATTGGCCCTGGCTTTGGCGAGTTGATTCAGCGCCTTTTTTGTACCTTGCACGGCTAACGGGGAAAGGGCTGCAAGTTCTTCCGCAATCCCCGCGGCCAGCGGCAGGACCTCCTCCGGGCTTTCCACCAAGTCAGTGACCAGGCCAAACTCATAGGCCTGCTCTGCGGGCAGCATCTTCCCGGTAAGAAGATAACGCTTCGCTCGATTAAAACCCATGGACATCGGCCAAATCAGACAACCGCCGTCGCCAGCCACCAGGCCCACTTTCACGTGCGTATCCGCCAACTTGGCATTCCTGCTGGCGACGATGATGTCGCTACTCAATGCGATGGAAGCCCCAAGACCAATGGCGTGCCCGTGCAGCGCGACGACGACGGGTACAGGAATTTCCATCAGCGCCTCAATCAGGCGAATGCCTATATCAGCCATGCGATTGCGCTTCCCGGCATCGAGGTGCAGGGACCTTATTTCGTTCAAGTCGCCACCCGCGGAAAACGCTTTGCCCGAAGCTGCCAACAGGACAGCGCGAATCTCATGATTGCCGCGAATGCCCAGCAATGTTTCCAACAGTTCCTGATGCATGTCTTCGTCGATGGCGTTGAGCGTATCGGGCCGGTTCAAGGTAAGTGTGGCAACGTGGCCCTTGATACTGAAGAGAATGTGTTGCTGTTCGTCCATAATAGAATCCTTTACCGTATGACCTGTAAATCGTACAAGGAATCCCGATTAAAGTGCACTGGGGTT
>JAPOQD010000009.1 GCA_026710905.1 Halieaceae bacterium | reverse complement strand
AGGACTGAAACGCGCTTTCGACAAGCTCGACAGCATCAAGGATCAGGTCGTCTGGTGGGAAGCCGGGGCGCAGCCTCCGCAGATGCTTGCCGATGGCGAAGTGATTATGAGCACTGCCTACAACGGCCGCATTTTCAATGCCCAGATTCTGGAGAAGCAGCCTTTTGTCATTGTCTGGAACGGCCAGGTACTGGACCTTGGCGGGCCCCTGGGTATCGTTGCCGGTACCCCGCGCCTTGAGGCGGCCCTGCAATTTGTGCGTTTCGCCAACCGGCCCAGCTCCGCCGGCAATATCAGCAAGTACATTTCCTACAGCCCGGTGCGGTTCTCCGCCAGGGCGCTGGTCGGCAAGCACCTGCAGAGCGGCGTCGACATGCAGCCGCACATGCCCACCGCGCCGGAAAACCTGCAAAGGGCATTGCACGGTGATTGGCGCTGGTGGAGTGAGAACCGCGACGAAATGAATGAGCGCTTCAGCGTCTGGCTGGCGCAGTGAAATGAGGACAATCGGGGACACCCATCTCTTTTTCTCAAAGGCAAGGACTCCTCCCTGGTGAACCAAAAGTTCACGCATCTCATTGACAGCAGCAAGGGTAAGACATTAACTTACCCGTTATGAAAACGACTATTTCATCGAAGGGCCAGATCGTCATACCCGCCGAGTTTCGCAAAAAGGACAAGATCGAAACAGGTCAAGCGTTTGATATAGACCGGGTGGATAGAGGTGAATATCGTTTGCTGGCTACCGACCCCCCAAAAAATCAGGGATTAGTGGACACGCTTCTCTCATGTCCGGTGAAGGGCTGGTTCGTGCCTATAGATTCGGAATCCACCGACACGCTCGAAGCCCCATCATGAACTGCCTGGTCGATGCCAACGTGTTGTGTGAGACTACCCGGCCAGACCCCGATCCCGGGGTGGTCGAATGGCTGAAACGAAATGAACGCGATTTGGTAGTCGATCCGGTGATTCTGGGGGAAGTTCGCTTTGGTATTCTCTTGCTTCCACCCGGGCGCCGCCGCCGGGCCTTGGAAGGCTGGTTTGCCGAGGTGGCCCGGCGGATTCACTGCGTGCCATGGGACGCCGAGACAGGATTGCGTTGGGCGGAACTCCTGGCGCATCTGCGTTCTCTCGGAAAGCCGATGCCGATCAAAGATAGCCTTATTGCCGCCACTGCGCTTACTCATGGACTGCTGCTGGCAACCCGAAATCGGCGAGATTTCGAGACTTGTGGTGTAGAACTTGTGGACCCGTTTGATTGAGAGCTGTCCAATGTCAACGGTAATCGGAATCGATCTCGGCACGCAAAGCGTCAAAGTCTTGTTTTATGATTTTGGCGAGCGGCAGATCGTGGGTAACGAAAGTGCGCCGCTGGACCTACATCAGGATGATACCGGTGTGGCCGAGCAGCAGTCGCACTGGTGGTTGACTGCGCTCAAGGACGCCTTCGCCAAAGTTGACCCGGCAGTTCGCAAGAGTGCTGCGGCTATGGCGGTGTCGGGGCAACAGCATGGTTTCGTCGCAGTGGACGAATCGAATGAAGTGCTCGCGCCCGTCAAGCTCTGGTGTGACACCTCAACCGAAACGGAATGCACCGAGATCATGGACGCTTGCGGTGGCCGCGAAGCTTGCATCGAAAAGGCCGGGAACCCGATTCTGCCGGGCTACACCGCATCCAAGGTGAAATGGTTCAGGAAAACAAAGCCCAGCTTGTACAGGAAGATGGATTGCATCCTCCTGCCGCACGATTACCTGAATCTGTATCTGACCGGCGAGCGTTGCATGGAGATGGGCGATGCCTCCGGCACGGGTTTTCTCGATGTGCGCAAGCGCAAATGGTCAGAAGACATGCTGCATGCGATCGACGCGGAGCGCGACCTGACCGAAAGTCTGCCACCGCTTCGCACTACCAATGAAGCCATCGGCGCGTTGCGACCCGAGGTCGCCGAAATGATGGGTCTGCCGGCCGGAATTCCAGTGGGCACCGGCGGCGGTGACAATATGATGGGCGCGATTGGCACGGGTAACGTTCGCCCCGGCAAGGTCACCATGAGCCTCGGCACCTCCGGCACTGTCCATGCCCATGCCGATCAACCCATTGTCGATCCAGTTGGCAACATTGCGGCGTTCTGCTCCTCGACCGGCGCTTGGCTGCCGCTCTTGTGCACGATGAATTGCACGGTGACGACGGAACTGATGCGGTCATTGCTGGGTGCCGATATGGCCAGTTTTGAGATGCAGATAGCAGCGGCTGGCCGCGGCGCCGAAGGCGTGATCACCCTGCCTTTTTTCAACGGCGAACGCACCCCAAACCTGCCCAAGGCCCGCGCTTGCATAGTCGGTCTCAACAGTCACAACACCCGACCGGAGAACCTGCTGCGCTCAGCGGTCGAAGGTGCGACCTACTCGCTAAAGTTCGGTATCGACGAACTGGCGAGCCTGGGTGTCGAGGCGCAAGAGATTGTTGTCACCGGCGGCGGCGCCAGGAGCGACCAATGGCGTCAGCTCGTAGCCGACATTTGTGACGCACCGGCAGTGGTGCTCGAACAGGATGAGGGCGCGGCATTCGGTGCGGCATTGCAAGCCTTGCAGATAGTGGAAAAGGGTGCTGCCATTGAAGATCTGGCCGACCAACACCTGACCAGGGATGAAAGCCGTAGCTGCGAGCCGAAAGCTGCGGCAGTGAACAACTACAAAGAACTTTACACGGAATATCAGCGTGCCGTTGAAGCTGTTGCATCGCTGTACACCTAAGCACATCACACAAGAGGCAGACAAATGAGTCGCACAGTATTCAGGGGTGAACGGGAGTACTTTCCCGGCATCGGCCAAATCCAATACGAGGGACCGGGTTCGGATAATCCGCTCGCGTTCAAGACCTATGATCCGTCCCGCGTCGTCGCTGGCAAGACGATGGAAGAGCATCTGCGCTTTGCCGTCTGTTATTGGCACACATTCTGCGCGACGGGCGCAGACCCCTTCGGGCCGGGCACGCAAATTCATCCCTGGGCCGAAAAGGCGGACGCGATGGACCGGTCGCGCGATCGCGTGGACGCGGCGTTCGAGTTTTTTTCCAAACTCAATGTGCCTTACTGGTGTTTCCACGATATGGATCTTGCGAGCGAAGGGTCGAGTGTTGCCGAAACGGAAAAGAATCTGCAGGAAATGGTCGGGTTGGCGAAGGAGCGCCAGCAAGCGACAGGACTTAAGCTGTTGTGGGGCACGGCCAACGTATTCTCCAACCCACGCTACATGAACGGCGCAGCGACCAATCCGGACTTTAACGTCGTGACGTACGCGGCATCGCAGGTCAAAGGGGCTATCGATGCGACTGTCGAGCTGGGTGGTGAGAATTATGTGTTCTGGGGTGGCCGCGAAGGCTATGTCTGTCTGCAAAACACGGACACAAAGCGCGAACTCGAGCACCTCGCCACATTCCTGTCGAAGGCGCGTGATTACGCTCGCTCGATCGGGTTCGAAGGCGCCTTCCTGATCGAGCCGAAGCCCATGGAACCGACCAAGCATCAGTACGATTTCGATGCGCAAACGGTCATCGGCTTCCTGCGCCACCACGGCCTGGCTGGTGACTTCAAACTCAACATCGAGGCCAATCACGCGACGCTGGCCGGTCACACTTTTGCGCACGATCTGCGTATGAGCGCTGATGCCGGCCTACTCGGGTCCATCGACGCCAATCGAGGAGATCCGCAAAATGGCTGGGATACGGATCAGTTCCCGATGGACCTGTACGACTGCGTACACGGCATGATGGTGGTGCTTGAAAATGGTGGCCTGGGAACGGGCGGCCTCAACTTCGATGCCAAGACAAGACGCGAATCGACCGACCTCGAAGACATGTTTATCGCCCACATCGGCGGTATGGATTCGTTCGCTCGCGGCCTGATTATTGCCGGCAGGGTACTCACCGATCCGCGCAGTCATGAACTGCGCTTCGGCCGCTACACCAGTTTCGATTCAGGCGATGGCAAGCGTTTCGAGAACGGCGAGTTGTCGCTTGGCGATTTGCGCGACATCGCCGCAGCCAACGGCGAACCCAAACAAATCAGCGCCAGGCAGGAACTCGTTGAGAATCTGATTAACGACTACATCGTAGCCGGGTGACCGAGGTGGGTGTCCTTTGTTGTCACCGTGAGTGGCTGGGAGACCGGGAGAAGGGGTAGGGGCGTACCCAGAACCAACTTGCCAGTACGGCGGCGCCGAACAGCGTATACACCACCACGAATACCCAGGCGGGCGCCTGGTAATAGAGGATGGATTCCAGCCAGTGGGAGATGAAGGAGCCCGGGTAAACCGCGTCGCCGGCCTGCTCGCGCAGAAATATCTCCAGGTGGGTGAGTGGGCAGATCGCCCCCAGCCAGGACTGCAACACGACCACGCCGATACAGCCGAGGTGTACGGCGCGAAACCAGGGGTTGCGCACCCAGGTCCAGTCCAGGGCCTTGCCGGCGAAAATCAGGACCAGTCCGCTCACCACAAACACCACGAACAGCACATGCAACCCCAGTACCAGGTCCGCGGCCAGCAGGTACAGACCCTGGGCGCTCATGCGGCCCTCTGTGTCTGAACCCCAACCGGGCTTTCGCACAGGATAAGCAGCACATCAGAGGCCATCCGGCTGGCGCGGGGACCGGCGCCGTGTAAGGTGTCGGGATACAACTGTGCTCCGTGCGGCAACTAGCCGCGATCAGCTTGCCCTTCCACTGTAACCGATTTTTTGCCAGTGAACTGCACTGGAACAGCCCTTCACTGGGTGGCGCCGTCAGGCCGATCCAGGAATGGCCATTTCCGCCCTGCTCACCCTACCGGCTTCAAACGGAATGGTTGACAGGCTTCAGCGGTGTACACTGTGACAGTAAAAGGACACCCACCAATTCAAGCTAACTGTTCGGCGCCCTCATAAGAGCTGCAGGAGAAATAACTATGGGAGACAAATACCGCGTCTTTCCCGGCTGGTGGCAGGTAGCGGTCTCTCTGATACTGCAAGCGGCGAGTTCGGCCAGCATTTTCACCGCGTACAGCATTATCGCGGTTCCACTGGAGAAGACCTTTGAACCCAGCCGTATGGTGCTGATGCTGGGCATTCCCGCCGTGGTAGCGGCAACGGGTGTCCTGAGCCCGGTAATTGGCGCCGCAATCGATAAATTTTCGATCCGGCTGTTGATGCTGGCAGGTACTTTTATCCTTGGACTGGGGTTCGTACTGCTCTCTTTCGCTTCCTCCATGAACCAGGTGCTGTTGATCTATTTGATCCCAATGGCCATAAGCAGCGTATTGACCGGACCGGTAGCCGGCTCGGCCCTGTTGGCGCGGTGGTTCAACCACCGCCGCGGGCTGGCAATCAGTATTGCTGCGGGCGGTGCAGCGGTGGGTGGGTTAATCATTCCACCATTACTGCAGTACCTGATAGCCACATTCGAGTGGCGGGCAGCGCTGCAAATATACGGTGTTGGTGTGTTCGCCATTACCGCGCCACTGGTGGCGCTGGTGGTGGTAAGCAGGCCGGCTGAGCGCAATCTGGCAGCGTATGGTGATGTCGTCACGGCCGATTCAAGTGCTGCCCCTGGCCAGCCAAAAACTCTTACGTTCGGTTTTTTTCTGCAGCAACGGAATTTTTGGCTGGTCGCCGTTTGTCTTGGCTTGCTGTTTTCAGGGCCCATGGGACTACTCACCAATTTCATACCCTTTCTGGAGGAAAAAAATATCTCCGTGGCGCAGGGGGCTCTCCTGCTTTCGGTTTTTTCCGCGGCAAACATTGCCGGCAAGCTTGGCAGCGGCGCCATTGCAGACAAGCTCGCGAGCCGCACCATGTTGCTGGCGATAACCATCCTAATTGCTATTTCCGTGTTCGGTTATCTTCAGTCTGCGACCTTTTACTTGCTGGCGGCCTGTTCTGTGGGGCTTGGCGTTTCGCAAGGCGCGGTAGTGCCGCTCTGGAGTATCATCATGGCCAAACTTTACGGCCCCGACAATATGGGGAGGTCCATGGGCTTGATGGGTGCCATGATCACCCCTTTCACATTGGTCGCACCACCGTTGTTCGGCAGGATTTATGACATCAGTGGCAGCTATAACTTCGCGCTGCTTGGGTATATTGCGCTTTTATCAATCATCCCCTTCTTGCTTGTGATGCTGCGGGAACAGCGTCACACTTAACGAATAATAGAACGGGGTTTCGAGGAGAACCTTTTGCAAAACAATAACGACGGCCCGGCCACACAGGCGCCGGATGCCTCGACTGCCGACAATACATTTCATTATTCCAGGGCTTACGCAAACTATGTACTGGGCGTGCTGTTTGTGGTTTACGTTTTCAATCTTGTCGACCGGCAAGTAGTTTCTGTCCTGATTGGCCCAATCAAGGAAGAGTTCGGCGCTTCCGATGCCCAAATGGGGCTGTTGATCGGTTTCGCCTTTGCGCTGTTGTATTCCATCGCCGGCATCCCGATTGCTCGCTGGGCCGATCGCTCCAACCGGCGCAGCATCATCGCACTCGGCTTGGCGGTGTGGAGTGCGATGACTGTTGCCTCGGGATTGGCGAGAAGTTTCACCCAGTTGCTGATTGCTCGAATCGGCGTCGGTTTGGGTGAAGCGGCTGGCACGCCACCCTCACATTCGCTGATTGCCGATTATTTTCCCCTGAACAAACGCGCAACCGCGATTGCTATCTATACATCAGGTGTCTTCGTCGGCGCTTCAATAGCTTATCTCGGTGGAGGATATCTGCGCGAACACTTTGATTGGCGAGTCGCATTTTACGTGTTGGGAATACCCGGGTTATTGTTCGCGCTGGTGGTTCGATTCACGGTCCGCGAACCTCCCCGGGGTTTGTCTGACGCCGGCGCCAGCGAAGCGGGCACATCCACATTGGGCGAGACCTTACGCTATCTATTGGGGTCCCGTTCCTGGGTGTACCTGATTACCGGCACCTCGCTGCTGTCTATCAGCGGGCACGGCGTCCTGATGTGGGGCTATGAGTTTTTCTTTCGGGTTCACGACATGACGCCGTTTGAAACCGGCAAATGGATGGCCCTTATCATGGGCGTAGGCGGTATCCTCGGAACCATCGGCGGCGGCCGTCTCACCGATCGGTTGATTGTAAAACGGCCGGGTATGGCCATCTTCGGCCCCGGAATGGTCACCCTGGTCGGCATTCCCTTCGGTATCGTCTGGTTGCTGGCTGACCAGCGCTGGCTATCCCTGCTGTGCCTGTTTCCCTACTATGCCCTGCTGAATTCGTTTGTACCGATGGTGTACAGCGTCAACCAGAGCCTGGCCAAAACAAGTATGCGGGCTACAGCTTCAGCCATTGTATTGTTTGCCGTCAATATATTCGGCGCCGGTGCGGGGCCGTTTATTGTCGGCGCAATCAGCGATTTTTTTACACCGCAGTATGGTCATGAATCTTTACGTTACGCCCTTGTGGTTGTGACTCTGGCTGGTATTCTGGGCTGCGGCTTTTTAATGCTTTCCAGCCGCCATTTTGCGGCAGATCTGCAGCGGAACAAAAATGGTCCGTAATGTGACCATGATAAACACCAGGTCTAGCCCGCATATGGCGCCAGCGTTCGTCGCGAGGGCTTTGTGGCGCCGCTGTGGCAGGGCGTGCTCCCCGTCGGGGCCCGCCACAGGGAGGGATTCGGCGGCCGCAGCAGAAGGTTTGCGCCATATGCGGGCAAATCAGTACGCCGTGGTAAAAACGCGTCAACGTAGAGGTGCCGCCATGTCAGTAAAAATTCGGAAGATTGTCAGCAAGTCGCTCCCTGTGGCGGCTTCAATCTTTCTGGCTTCATCCTTGGCGGCGCAGCCACAATTTATCAATAACGGGAAAGCCGGTTTTGTCATTTCCCATATTGAATACGCCCTTGCCGAGGATGCAAAGGATAGCGGTGCCTGCCCGAATGGAATGACCGAAACCTATGCCGGTCCCCTGGAAGTATTCGTGGACCAACCGCAACTGAAAGAAATCAATGCAGACGATGAAAATGCAGTGGGCCAGGCATACCGTTTATTACGCTCGGACCCGAAGGTAAAAAACCTGTGCATGAACCCGGAACTGGGTAAGCCGGACCCCAGGTTCCATATCGTTTCCGGGCCGAATGTCCCCGTCTATGGTATTGACCTGGATGGCCACGACACAAAAGCAGGCGACCCGGTAACGAACACAAGCTGCGCTCACGAGGATTTTCTCGGAATAGACGGGAATAACGGCGTCGACAACCAGTTTTACCGGTTAATGGGGTGTAACAATTCGTTTCAATCCAGCGGCCTTGGGAATAGTTTCGCTATCGAAATGCTTACCGGGTCCTGGGGTATTCTCATCACCCTCAGCGGGGTTGATGACATCCGCAATGACGAAGATGTCAGGGTAGGGTTTTACACCAACGATGACCCGATACGACTCAGTCCGGGAAGGGAACCACTGCCCTACGCGACCTATTCCGCGGAGCAGGACGAACGTTTCCGGACGCAGGCCAGAGGCCGTATACGCGACGGTGTGCTGACTACCGAGCCCGCCGACCTGCGCTTCCACTGGTTTGTCAACAGTATGCGAACCGAACGGCCGCTGCACAACGCGGTTGCGCAACTGACACTCAGTGAAGATGGCGTACTGGAAGGTTATCTCGCCGGATACACATACCTGGAAGATCTCTATAACTTCATGTTCGGGTTCCGCAACGCCACGGATACCACCGGCAAGTTGGCATCGTGGAATTTACGGGCAGGGTCATCAATCGGCAAAGCCCTGGTTCAGGGCCACACCTGTGAGGGTGGTTACTACTCTTTGTATGAGGTAGCCGATGCTGACCCAGACCCGGAAACCGGCGAGTGCACCTCACTTTCCGTGCAATATCGAATCCGGGCAATACCGGCATTCGTTATCGGAGCGGAATCGGCCCATGTAGTAGAGACAGCAGCCCGCTAACCCTGATTACACTCGCTGCCTCAGGCATGGGCATGCCACGCTGCCCGCAGTTCCTCACGAAATTGCGGCGCCGCGACATCGATCAGCGCAAGTGCCCGTTCTTGCAAGGGTAAGTGCTTGACCCGTGCCACACCAAATTCGGTCACCACGATGTCAATATCCGTGCGCAGTGCGGTGACCAACTCAACCTTTGGCACGATACGCGAAACCGTCCCTCCGCGCGCCGTGGCAGTCATCGCGATTATCGACCGGCCGCCACTTGAGACTTTGGCCGCGCGCATGAAATCCACTGATCCACCCGTGCCGGAAATCTGACGGCCACCGGCATACTCGGCGTTAACTTGACCCAACAGATCAATCTCAACTGCCGAATTCACCGAGACAAAATTGGACAATTGGCGAATGGTGCTCAACTCATGCGTGTAGTTGGTTGCGCGAAACACCACATCGGGCCGGTCGACCAGCAAGTCATGCATTGCCCGGCTGCATAACGAACCACCGGTGACATGCCGGCGCCGGTCGATTGACTTGAAGGCGCCGTTAATGTTGCCTTTTAAAATCAGCCGCATGCAGCCATCGTCAATGATACCGCTGTGCAGGCCCAAATCGTTTTTGTCACCCAGTTGTTCGAGAATCGCCGCGGGAATCGCCCCTATACCCGTTTGTATACAGTCACCGTCAGCAATCAACCGGGCTACCAGACGGCCAATGATGGTAGCTGTTTCATCAATCTTCGGCACCGGCATTTCAAGCAGCGCTCGCTCGGACTCAAACAGATAGTCAATTCGTTCTGCGTTGATCGCCGGACAACCGGCAGGAGCGACCAAGCCGTGATTCAGCTCGGCGATAACGACGTTGGCGCTGGTCAGTGCGGCCTCGACGAAATCCACATTTGGCCCAAGTCGCAACTCACCCTGGGCGTCCCTGGCTACTTGCAGCAGCGCAACATCGATGTTCTGAGTCAGGTAGTCGTACACATAACGCATCTGCATCGGCAAGAACTGCACCCTTGCAGGGTCTGCCTTGGCCAGTGTCGGCGTCATAAAAAAACTGGTAATACACGCGCTTTCGTTCCAGGCTGTGAAGTCAGTGCTGTTGAGACCGGCGATTGGGAACTGCACAAATTCGAGATTGTCAGGGAGCGCCAGTTGCCCCAGGTGAGACAACAACGCAGTGGGTTCATTACTACTTCCGCAAACAAATACACGTTGCCCCGGGGCGAACAGTTTCAGCATTTCCGATGGTTATCCTTTTCTGATCGAGCGCTGCAGTGCGGTCGCGCCTTCCCTGTAGCGTTCGCACTGGCTCCAGGACTATGCAACAACGACCGCTCTAGTTCGCATAGACCACAAGCGGCACGCCCGTGAGCCCGAGATGAAAATCGGTTGACCAACATTCGTCAATTTGCCTGCTAGCCATCGTGTGCAGACCGACCGTGTCCGCAAGCGTCAGATTCTGATCCGGGAAACGGCGCAGCAGCGCGGTTGCAGCTTCGATTTCGCGCGGCCCGGTGGGTATCAACTCGAGGGGGCCTATCGATGTAACCATGGCAAGGAACTTTAACGCCTTGGTTCGGTCGTAGCGCTTCAGGAACCAGCCATGTCCCTCCGCCACGACCAGCGAAGTCGTAGCCAGGCGAGGGGGATCCGAGAACAGCCGCAGAAAGAGCGTGTGCCAGGTATCCGACCGATCAGCGAAAGCGATAAACGCCGAAGTATCCACGTACGCTTCAGCGTTCCGGGCCATACACGATCTCATCAATGCGCTCGCTCGAGCGTGAGTCTCCCGTCTCGACCATGCCGGCGTAACGCATCCAGGGTTTTGACTCGTCAGGAGGTATCACGGCCCGCAGAGACCGCCGCAGCAACTCGGCAAGCGAGATGCCGAGCCGAGCCGCTTCCTGCTTGGCTGCCGCATAGTCTTGCTCGGATAAGCTGATTTGCGTCCTGATCATGATAACAGTATAGACCTCCGTGTTACCACGAGCAAGTGTGATAATGCGAGATAAAAAGATAAAACCGATAAAACCGATAAAACAGGACACCCATCATTTCGATCAAGAGAAAGAGTCTCTGCCTCCAAAATGGTGGGTGTCCTTTTTTCCCTCCCCAGCTTCTACCTAGGGATTAAAGGGCTCTGACCCCTTTTTTCCCTGCCGGCGCGCCAAGTCCCAACCTCGGACAGAGCGGGGGGGCGAGTAGTTACCATTTCTGATGAATCCCCTTTGTGGTCGAGTTTGTACCAGTGGGTTCACAGGACAGGGTCCGATCAAACAAAGCCAGTCTACGAGAGTTGCTAGAAATATAGCCGTGAGGAGATATGTTGGCTGACCTCACTCTGCACTGGTTTCAGTCTCAGCGGCTTCCAGACCGCCAACAGTTTTTAATAGCCAGCTGATTGCCGTTACATAGCTTTCAGGAGTATCTTCCTGAGTAAAATGCTTCGCATGGTCCACTACCTGAACTTCGGCATCGGGGAACAAGCTTTTCCATTTACCTATATTATATTCCGACATCGTCTCCCGATCTGCCATTCCGAAAATAAATTGGACAGGCTTCCCTTTCAGAGTGGGGAGACGAGACTCGATACCTGCCAACCATTCCGCCGAGCCATTTATTTCGACCGGAAATTTTGCCGTTGGAAGTCGACTTTCGGGTGTGGGGAATGCGTGGGAATAGGCTCTCAACACCGCTTCACGGTTGTCCATCTCAGGTAACATCGAATCCATAAGCATGTGGCCCAAACCATTCCTATTGATTATCACGCGCTGGGTGGGTGCTGTTTTAATAAAGTTGGATGCTAGCGCAAGCCGTCCCTCCACGGGCCACGCCCAGGTGTTGCTGATCACTATGCCCACTGTTTTGTCTGGATGACTCGCGGCGATATTCAGACAGATTGGTCCGCCCCAGTCTTGAACCACCAGAATGAATTTTTCTAACTGAAGCTCTTCCAATAGGAAATGATTGACGTATTTGGAATGAGATTCGGGTCTAAAATCGAAATTTTCTGGTGCACCGGAAAATCCAAACCCGGGTAGGTCAGGTGCAATTAACCGCGCTTGACCATCTAGACCTTTTATAACGTTACGGTAGAGGAAGGACCAGGTCGGATTGCCATGACACAAGACAACCGGCGTCCCTTCACCTTCGTCCAGATAGTGCATCGCCGCCCCGTTATACTCAAGCCAGTTGCTGGCGAAGGGGTACTCGTTACGATCGACATGGAAAGGCCTTTTGATGCCAGAGGCCTTCGCTTTTTTATAATTCCCATCTGGTTCGACCTCATAGGTTACGGGCAAGGTCAATAGGAAAAAAAGCGCAAACAGAACAACCACCAGCGCGACAAGGGACATACCTGTTTTTTTCTTCATGGTTTAAACCCGGAATTAAATTTCAACGTTGGACAACTAGTCTTTGTAATCGGATGCTATTTTTACGGTATCCTCATTTCTCTCGTGGAGGCGAGAGCAACTACGAATTGACTGAGAGTCGCAACACCCCTGGCGATGCAGCCTATGGCGTGTTGGGGCGAAACGTATCGCCCTGATTTCGCCACTCAGTCGGTGTCTGATTCGCCCATGATAAAACAGGACACCCATCATTTCGATCGAGAGAAAGTGTCTCTGCCTCCAAAATGGTGGGTGTCCTTTTTTGCGAAAATGGTGGGTGTCCTTTTTTGCGGTAAACTGTCGCCAACCTAATCTATCCAGGCAGCCACGATGAATTACCCACGCGAGGAAGTAGAAGCCGCTATACAAGGTTTACAAAAAGCCTTCGTCGAATGTGAGCGGCGCAATTCATGGTCTTGGCTGGCAGACGAGTTCTACCATGAAGATGCGACCTACTACTGCCCATATGGGGGTGCAATGCCAGTGTTCGCCCGCAATCGTGAAGAGATTCGCAAAACCCATTATGGCCGGGATATGGATGTTGGCTCCGGTTGGGCGGGTTGGAGTTTCCCCATCCTCCACTATGCCGTCAACGGTAATCAGATCTACAGCCGGTGGGTCAATCGAGGCCCAGGCAAGCGCCCGGACGGCAGTTTCTACGAAACAGAGGGAGTCAGTTTTATCCTCTACGGAGGGGAGGGCAAGTTTTCTTCCCAGTACGATTTATTCGATATCGGCCACCAAATGAAATTGTGCGACGAGTTGAAGGCTGCGGGTATGCTTGATGAATCACTTGAGCAGGAGTGGGTCAAACCCATGAAACGCCGGATTATCGATTCTCTGACCCAGGGTATTCCACCTGCTTGAAAGAGCCGGTGCATGCGCGGCCCGCCGGCCCTGTGCCCGAAGGGTGCGCCATGGCGAGCCCCTACGGGAATTATGGGCGCATGTAGGAGCCACCGCATGCGCGGACCGCGGGCCCCTACGGGTGTCGAGGTAACGGTATACGGCCGATCTATCACGTCTTGTCCGAACGGTTACACCTGGAAAGGGCCTTTAACAATCCCGATAACTTATTGAATATCATGAAAAAATACAAAGATACTATCTGCCTGACCGGGCGGTTTATTCAGTGACCACGAAGACTGTGGCGCAACCGGGTGCGCCGTCTCTCCGTTTGTATTGGTCCACCACAGCCGGGGCTGCCTTCGGTTACATGTCCGTTTATGTAATGCCGGTCCTGGCCGGTCCCCTGGTCGGCGCCTTTGGATTTGACGACCGGGGTATTGGCATTCTTTTCACCATCGAATTGTTGGGCATTGCACTCTCCTCGATCTTCATCGCCTTTCGCACACGGACGCTGAACCTCAGGAGCGTCGCTATCACTGGGGCAATTCTTGCCTGTATCGGCCAACTCCTGTCGATGGGCGCCGATTCCGTCAATTTCCTCGCGGGCGCACGGTTTTTGGCGGGTATCGGAGAGGGGGCCGCGATGGCCGCGGCCTATGCCGCCGTAGCCCGTTCGACCATGCCCGAAAAGGCCTTTGCCGTTTCACTGTTGCTGGTAACCGCTTCCGCGGTGGTGCTGCTCTACAGCATTCCGCAACTGACCGCGATTTGGGGTTTGCGCGCAGGCTTCGGGGCCTTGCTGACGCTACTCCTGCTGGTTTCACCCGGCTTTTTGCTGTTGCCCACATCAGCCGCTGTGAATCCCCACGACGATACGGGACAAGCCCCGTCTCATTTTCCCTATAGAACACTGGGCGTCATGGCCTTGCTGGCCTTCGTTCTGCTCAGTTTGGCGGACCTTGGGATTTGGGCCTTCGCCGGGCGCATTGGAGCCAATTTGGAGATTCCACCACAGCAAATAGGTACGATTTTGGCGCTGTCGCAAATTTTCGGGGTCGGGGGAGGTCTTGCCGCGGCGTATGTACAAGTCAAATACGGCAGGGTGCTCCCCTTTGTGGTCGGACTGCTGTTAATCGCCTGCCTGTATCTGGGTTTGACCGGAGCGGCCAGCAAATCCATCTATACGCTGTGCCTGTTGCTGCTGGGTGTCACCACCCTGTTCGTTTACCCCTACTTTACGGGTTTACTGGCAGCGTTGGACCACGCCGGTTCATGGACAGCCCTGGCGGGTTCCGCCGCCGCTATTGGGATGACGTTCGGGCCCCTGACCGCAGGCTATCTGGCGGCGGAATATTCCTATCGGGTGATGGGCGGAGCGATGAGCGGCGCAATCATTTTGGCGCTGTTGCTGGTGCTCGGCGTATTGAGCAAAAAAAGGGGTCAGAGCCCTTTAATCCAATCCCAGGTGAAAGGCCCCGCCGAGTAACCGAAGGGATTAAAGGGCTCTGACCCCTTTTTTCCTTCTTCATGAAAGGATGTAGCCGGAGTTAAGCCATGCCTCAGACCGCACCCTACGGCGCCTGGAAGTCACCCATCAGCACGGACCTGATCGTTCAGGACGCGGTGTCGTTGGGCTCGATTCAACTCGACGGCGACGACATCTACTGGGTCGAGACGCGTCCCCAGGAAGGCGCCCGGAACGTGATCGTCCGGCGCACCCCTGACTGCAAGTGCCGGGATGTGACTCCGGTCCCTTTCAACGTCCGCACCCGCGTTCACGAATACGGGGGCCTGTGCTTCTGGGTTGCCGGCGGAACCGTCTTTTTCAGCAACTTCGCGGACCAGCGCGTTTACCGCCAGGAGCAGAACGGCGTTCCTCGGCCGATCACCCCGGCGGGCGTTGATCTGAGATACGCGGACGGCGTGATCGACCGGGAACGCAAGCGGCTGGTCTGCGTCCGCGAAGACCACCGCGAAGCGCAAGGCGAGGCCGTCAATACGATTGTATCGTTGGACCTCAATGGCTCCACCGAGGGCGATGTTCTGGTCTCCGGAAGTGACTTTTACGGGTATCCCTGTGTGAGCCCCGATGGCTCCCGGCTCGCCTGGCTCTCCTGGAATCACCCGAACATGCCCTGGGACCAGAGCCAACTCCGGGTGGCGGATATCCTGGACGACGGCTCGCTGGGCAGTGCGGTCGTGGTCGCCGGAAAGCCCAGCGAATCGGTATTCCAGCCGGAGTGGTCGCCGGAAGGCGTGTTGTACTTCGTGTCTGACCGGAGCGGTTGGTGGAACCTGTACCGCTGGCATGGTGGTCACACCGAGGCGATGGCGCCGATGCAAGCGGAGTTCGGCGCGCCGCTGTGGGCGCTGGGAACGCACACCTATGCATTCGAGTCTGCCGGCCGCATCGTGTGCAAGTACGTCGAGAACGGGTTCTGGAAGCTCGCGGCAATCGATACGCACAGCAAACAATTCACGGCAATCGAGAGCCCCTATACAGAGATGTCCCGAGGCGACATCCGGGCAACCAATGGCTGAGTATTCCTTGAAGCGGGCTCTGCTTCCCTGCCCGACACGCTGCTGTCTCTCGATCCCGACAGCGGTGAACTCGCAGCCTTGAAACAGTCAAGGCCGATTCCTGTTGACGAGGCGTACTTCTCACAGCCGCGGGCGATTGAATTTGAAACAACCGGAGGCCGTAGTGCCCACGCTTACTACTATCCTGCCCGCAACGTTGACTTTCGTTGTCCTGACGGTGAGAGGCCGCCGCTGCTGGTCATCAGCCACGGCGGGCCAACCGAATCTGCCGCCACCTCGTTCAAGCTCTCTTACCAGTTCTGGACCAGCCGGGGTATTGCTGTGGTCGACGTAAATTACGGGGGCAGCACCGGCTACGGCACCGAGTATCGGCGCCGTCTCAACGGGCAGTGGGGCATTGTGGATGTCGACGATTGCGTCAATGCCGCGCTTCACCTGGTGCGGGAGGGCGAGGTGGACGGCGAACGGCTCATCATCCGCGGCGGCAGCGCCGGCGGCTACACAACGCTGGCTGCACTGACCTTCCGGGATGTTTTCAAGGTCGGCGCCAGTTATTACGGCATCTGTGATTTGGAAGCACTGGTGGCCGAGACGCACAAATTCGAGGCCAGATACCTGGACTCGATGATCGGCCCGTATCCCGAGCGCCGTGACCTGTACCTCGAACGCTCCCCGATCAACCACACAGACCGGTTGTCCTGCCCAATCATCCTGCTGCAGGGCCTTGAGGACGAGGTGGTTCCGCCCAACCAGGCGGAGAAGATGCTAAAGGCGCTGCAGAAAAAGGGCATACCTGTTGCATACATCCCCTTCGAGGGCGAGCAGCACGGCTTTCGCAAGCCCGAAAACATCAAGCGCGCCCTTGAGGCGGAGCTGAACTTCTACTCCCGTATCCTCAAGTTCGATATCGCCGATGATATCGAGCCGGGGCAAGGGGAAGACCTGCCGGCTAGTACTCATACTTGAAATCCCTATTGCTAAAGTGGAGACTGACACTTGTTGAAAACCAAACCGGCGAAGCTTATGAAGGATGTATTTATTCACTATTGCGGTAGCTGAGGATACCGGCCCAAAGCCGTCAGTTTGGCGGATAAATTAAGAGATGCTCTCAACATCGAAGCCCAGCTTATTCAAGGGTCCGGGGGCGTTTTTGATGTTCGATTGGATGACAAGTTGATGTATTCCAAGCATCAAACGGGTGAGTTCCCCGATGAAAACCTCGTGATTGAGTCTGTCCGGGCAGAATGGTCCTGATCTGACTCACAAACCCGCTAAGGTCAGTTTTGACGGCGAATACAGCGCCTCTCCCGTTGATGCGAGTTATTGTTGGTATGATTCCGCATGGTAGATTTTTTGGAGAGCGAATTATGCGTACGCTGGTGCTTGGCCTTTGGAGTTTAGTCTTCGCGATAGTTACCGGTGCGGCGATAGCCGCGGATCTTTCACGGCCCAACGTGGTAATCCTGTTGGCGGATGACCTGGGTTGGGGTGATGTGGGGTATCACGGGGGACCGATCGAAACCCCGGGAATTGATCGCATCGCCCGGGAGGGAGTGGAACTCAACCGTTTTTATGCCACGCCGATCTGCACTCCTACCCGAGCGGCGCTGATGACCGGACGGGACCCGATCCGCCAGGGTATGGCGTATTCTGTGGTTTTGCCCTGGTACCCAGGCAGTGTGCCCCTGGATGAGCACTTCATGCCCCAGTCTTTCAAAGCTGCCGGCTACCAGACGGCCATGATCGGCAAGTGGCACCTTGGTCACACCATTCCTCAGCACCATCCCAACGCCCGAGGCTTTGACTATTTCTTCGGCCACCTGCATACGGCGCCGGATTATTGGAGCCACGAGGTGCAGTACGGGCTGGATTTACAGCGCAACGGCGAATCGGTGCAAGCTCAAGGGGAGTATGCAACGAATGTGGCGGGCAGTGAGGTCGCGGACTGGTTGGAGAACCTGCGCGACCCTGAGAAACCCTTTTTTCTCTATGTTCCCTTTGTGGCGCCCCACAGCCCCATGCAGGCGCCGGAGGCCCTTGTGGAGAAGTACCGGGACATTCCCAATGCATCCAGGCCGGCATCCCAACCCGAGGGTTTTCGGCCCATTTACGCCGCCATGGTGCACGTCATGGACGAGGTAATTGTCAATATTCTCGACCAACTGGACCGGCTGGGCCTGGCGCAAAATACCATTGTGCTGTTCTTCAGCGACAACGGGGGTAGCAGCGCCAATGGCTCTTACAATGCGGAACTGCGTGGCTGGAAAGGTCAAACCTACGAGGGCGGAATACGGGTCACTGCGGCGCTGCGCTGGCCGGCCGGACTGGAAGCGGGGCAAGTGAACAACCGGGTAATGTCCGTCCTGGATGTGTTTCCCAGCCTGGCGACTGCCGCGGGCATACCACTTGGTAACGGGAAGCCGCTGGACGGTATCGATCAGTGGTCCGCCATCGTGGAGAACAGCTCGGGAAATCGCTGGCGGGACCTGTTTTTTATTACCGAAATACCGATTGCGGACTATATTTATACCGGCGTAATCAGTGGCGGCTGGAAGCTGGTGCAAACGGTTGACCAGTTACTGGAAACCACTACGGTAAACAATGAATTATTCAATTTAGACAATGACTTGGGCGAGAAAGTTAATCTTGCGGATAAACATCCCCAAAGGGTGGCGGAGCTTGCCGAAAAAATCCATCAATGGCGGCAACTGCATCCGGTCGCGGGAGTCCGCACGGCGTTGACACCGCCCCCGGGCTGGCGTCCGCCCCTGGACTGGGCTAACGCCATGCGAGCAAATGGCGCTCAGGTTAATGCCGGCCTGGAGCGTAACCAGTTGGGTACCGGCGTGGAGCAACGGGGCATCGAAATGATGCGGGGCCTGGATCGAGCCTACGGTGAGCGGGGCCGGCTGGTGTACCCCTGAGGGCTGCGTTTTGCCCCATTCAATTGTGTTACCGCCTTATGTAAGTCTAGCCCGCATATTTCACCAGCCTCCTGCTGCGGCAGCTTTATCACTCGCTGTGGCGGGGCGTACACACGGGTCGCACATGTGCGACCTGCGACTCCTACAGCCTTCAAGCTCTTCCCGTCCGGGCGCCCCGCCACAGCGGCGCTGCAACGCCCTCGCGACGAACGTTGGTGAGATATGCGGGCTGATATGTTTTAACTTGCAAGCAACTGTGCCAGAAGGGGGTTTTTCTGGCGCAGTGCTTGGCTGAAACATCTGACTGTATGTTTGAACTTGCTGGCAAGTTCAAACATGGGGT
>JAPOQD010000010.1 GCA_026710905.1 Halieaceae bacterium | reverse complement strand
GGCCGTGAATTTCCGATACTCCGGATTCAGATGGTATTTTTCGTTGATGAGGCGCCAGGTCGACTGCCAGTCATCGGGATTTTCGGCGTGCCACCGAATAACGTCCCTGATCGCCTCTGCATACTGGCTGCCCTCGGGAATCGCCTGCAAGCCCTTGGCAACGATCCGCGCAGGATCGCTCTCGAAAAATGCCTCCGCATACATCGCACCCACAAACTGTCCGCCGTAGAGGCCATCGCCATAGTTCATTATGCGGCCAAACTTCTCGCCCAACTCAATGGCGATATTCGGCATGCCGGGGCCAATCAGGCCTGAGAAGTCCGCTTCTATCTGATAATCGATGGCATCCGCCGCCGGGTTGAATTGGGGGTGCCCGGAATCGGGCGGAGCAATTCGGTTGCGCAAGTTGGTCCGACCCTCGCGATTGGCTACCCAGAGCGGGTATCTGGAATTGGCGAAATCGATGCCCGCCTGCCTCATTGACACATCAAAACCGTACTGCTCCAGGGTGCGCATAAACGTCATTTCCACGTAAAGATCGTCCTGGTCAAAGACATTGACCATTTCCGGATCCCACTGCGGCACGTCTTCTTCCGGGATTATCTCGCCCTTGAATCTGAATTCGGTGGGGAAGCCCCAGCCGACTCCCGCCATCTGGCCAATCCAGCCTGCGGTCATCTTGCTTCTGTATTCGCTGACCGTGATCCGGCGTTCTGATTCCGTGGCATGCGAAATCGCGGGCGAGAGCAGGATCAACGCGCAGACGCCAAGTGCCAGCCTGACACTGCAACGAATGCTTTTTAGTACTCTTATCGACATGTCTCATCCCTTTTTATCAAAGGCGTTGGCGGTAAGTGCAGGTAAATCACCGTCCGAGCAGCCTGTCGGACTTGGGACTGTCCTACTGCGGAAAAGCCGTTTTGGCCCTTTTTTCTGCAATCCTTCGTTAAATAGAATCACTATTCGCCTCAGAATTGCAGAAAAAATGACTCAAAACGGACTTTCCCTCGCTACGGACGCCCAAGCCCGACAGGCTGCTAGGCTTGGCGCAGTATCCTTAGCCCCCGGGCTCCACATTTTGTTCCGGAAAATACCGGGCAAGTGTATTCATCACCTCACGGTACTTCTTTGCAACCGGAGCCGCGGCGAGGTTGGTCCACTCATTCGGATCCACGCTGTGGTCGTAGAGCTCTTCGCTGCCATCGTGATAGCGTATATATCGCCAGCGTTCAGACCGTACCGAGTGATTCTGAAAACCATAGGTGCTCAATACGGGCCGTGACCACGATTGGTCCGGCCGTCTCAGTAACGGCACGATGGATTGCCCGTCCATTCCTGCTCGCGGTTCAAGTCCCGCCAACTCGATCAACGTAGGGTATAGATCCAGCAGACTGACCACACGATCGCTGCGGGTATTGCGAGTGGTAACGCCGGGCGCCGAGATAACCAGTGTTGTTCGCAGGCCGTCTTCCCAAAGCGTATGCTTGCGCCAGTGCTCCTTCTGCCCAAGATGAAAACCATGGTCTCCCCAGAGCACTACAATCGTGTTGTCGGCATAGGGTGATTCGGCCAACGCATCCAGCACCCTGCCTATCTGGACATCCGCGAAAGTAATGCTGGCGAGGTAGCCCTGAACGGCAGCTCTCCATTGATCGTGCTTAAGAACGTTTGCATGATCACCCCCCGGAGCGGCGACATTTCTATTGTCGGAAACACCCAGCACCTCTTTTGCAAGCCTGCGTCCGAACGGCGGAATGTCATCGAGGTCGCCATCCATAACCTGCGGCAATACGACCGTATCTTCAGGATGCAGCTCGAAATATTTGCCAGGCACCTCCCAATCCAGGTGCGGCTTAGAGGTGCCATAGGCAAGAAAAAACGGCTTGTCGTGCTCTCCTTCCAGTTCGGCGATAATGCGATCGGCCGTCATCGCATCAATCATTTCGCTATCGTCTACATCCAGGGGCCCCCAGCGAACCCATTTATCATCGCCTGTGAGCTTCGCGATAAACTTTTTCACTAGAGATTTCAGCCAGGTCTTCCAACGGGGCCCCGTGTAATACTCATCCCAGGCTTCTTCATCCCCCGGTCCGTAATGAAAGATCTTTCCCGCCCCCTTAACGCTGTACCCACGCTGACGAAAGTACGCCGGCAGCGTGACAGCGTCCGGCAGATAGTCCCGAAGCTTTTCGCCATTGCCGTAAACTCCTGAATGCGCAGGACTCACACCCGTGAGCAAACTGATTCTCGAGGGGTTGCACAAGGGCGCGGCTGCATAGGCGCGAGTAAAGGTCACCCCATCAGCGGCCAGACGATCTATATTTGGCGTGAGTGTTCCGGGATGCCCATCGAGATGGCCAACCCAATGATTCAGGTCATCGACCGCTAACATAAGAATATTCGGGGCGGGCGCTTCCGCTAGCGGTTTTTCAGCCAATGGTTCTTTAGCGATAGCAAAGCCTGGGCCGAACTGCGCACAAAGAAGTGAAATAAAAACCCATCGCAGGCTGCCTGAACGGGAGCTCTTCATACGTTTTTCCTGCTAAACGCTTCGAAACTGGATCATTGACCTGCCCCGGTTTTTCGACCGCTTCCGGCCTGTTCAGAGGCGCCCGGGGCGGAATACCAGATTGGCGAAGTCCAGGCACGCTCCTGAATGGTTTCCGGCACCGAAAGGCTACTACAGATATTCGGTCGCTCTGCTTCGGAAAAGCGGTTGCAATCGTGTGTTGTCCATCGGCAGGTAGGCACTTCCATCACACGCGAATAGTAAACCGCCGATTGCCCGGCATCGAACTCGTCGTCACGCCAGACGCCGCAAAGACTGGCATGCCCACCACCTGAACGCTCGCAGGTAAGCGTGTCTACCGTCGCGGTGGAGCTTGCATCTCCGGCAACATCGATCACTTTTTGCTGCATATTGCCGTCGTCGTCGGTCCAGCCCTTAATAATTTGTATTTTTTGCAAGGGTGTTGCGTCGCCACCGCTATCCATCGTCGCGGTCACTAAAAATGCCGGGGTCTCATCCTTTGATACCGGCTCTGGCAAATCGCCGCCCATTGGCACACCGTTGGCATAGGCCTCGGTAAGTAGTCCGGGTGAATCGCATATTTTCGAGTCGTAGTGCCAGCCCCCGAAGAAGCGCGGCGATATTCTTGGCCCGCTCGTACCAAATGTCTCCCGGCGCTGCATCGCGCCAAACAGTGCTTCACGGTTGTTTTTTTCAGCCCACACGCCGGTGATACCACCGGGATTGAAGCGGGTGGCATCTGCCCTGGCCATAGTGGGTATCTCGAATGGTTCGCGCAGGCGATTCCGCGGATCAAAGTTTGTGCCGGCCGAGCCCAGCCAGTTGCTCTCGGAGACAGCACCTCCCAAGCCGTTGTGGTTGTCTGTCGCAGCAACGATTCCGAGTTTTAGAGAGTTAACACCGAGTTGTTTTTCTTCCCGCAAGCCTTCAATCAAGCCGTAGCGCACGAAACTCCAACGCGAGACACAACCCCGCTGCAACATTCCGCCCGAACCAAACGAATCCATGCAGTCCTCGACTTCCGCCTCCGGCAAGCGCAGCTTCTCAAAATCACAATATTCGTCGGGTTGCCCGAATACACGACTCAATCCGTTACGGCATTCCGAATCCCCTTTCACCTGTATAATTTCGGCCAGAGGTTCCATCTTGTTACGTAAAATCGCCAGTCTTTTTTGTTCTTCCCTGGAGTAGCCCGACAGCGTGTAGGGAAAGAACATTCGGCCACTGCTCCAATTGCTGTTGTGAGGAATAGTGAGCGCATCACAACCCACGCCGGCATCGTTACAGTTGCGTTCTAACCACGACCAAAGCAGTTCCGGGGTTTTGGCTTCGGCAGCAGTTAATGGAGATGGCGGCACTGTGCCGTTTGCGAAGATGACATTGCGATGTAAATTCGAGCCCTCCTGGTTAAGTGAGTATTCGTAACCGACAAAGGTGGTGAAACGACAGTCGGACGAGCGATCATACGCTGCTTCTGCAGCTTGCTGAGTCTGCTCCCAAACTTCGGCGGTTGCTTCCAGGCAATCAATCGCGCCATCACCGCAGATTCTTTTTGAGCGGGCTTTAAATACCATCATCGGCATCATGCCAAAAATGCTCTTTATCACCGGATCATCAATGGGAAGCGTAATATCGCGGCGAAAAACGCGACACACGGTCGACTCATAGCCTTTTGCGCCCGGATTTAAACAAATGTACGGCTCGGCCGATCCCCAGGCGTGATCAGTCACCGCCGCAAAATCCAGCGGACGATCCAGCGCCATTACGGGTACAGACTTGTCGGCGGCATCATGCCGAAGTCGCATCTCCAAGCTCTGACCCCGCGCAAACTCATAGGCATCAGCCGGCGAAGTGGTAGTGCCCAAGCCCGCTGCATCACCCGAAACTGCGGTGTGAATATGCAATGCACCGAAGTAAGCATTTTTGTTCGGGTTTTGATCGATACAGGGCTCACGGCTGCCTGCAACATAGTCCGGTGTAACTGCGGTGTGCTCGACAAACGACGCGATATCGTCATCACTGGCCACAACTGTTTCCAATTGGTACTTGCCCCAAAAATATAAAGCCACGAATGAAAGCGCCACTAGTAACACGACGCTCACAGCTATTTTTTTCAAATTGACAGTAAGCATTGACATCTTCCCGGCTAACTGGTAGCAATACATCACGGATACGATGTTAGCACATATCGGAGAAGACAAAATCCTTGTCTGCTCATCCGGTTGTGGATACCGCTACACCGACGCTAACCCATGATCAAAAAGATCTCTCTGGCTTTCATCCTGTTGCTGCTAATCGCGCTTGGCCGCATCTGGTATGTTGGCGCCGCCATTGGATACGTCCAACCCACCGTCCCATTTCCTGCAGACGCCCCTCGACCGACTGAGCCTGCAACCGTGCCGCTACCGGCGCGGCAGCAAGCCGGCACCCGAATACTGTTCGGCGATCTGCACGTGCACACCAGCTACTCAATGGATGCAGCATTGCTGGATACTCCTGCCGCCAGAGGCGGCCCGCGCACTACGCCGGCGGATGCCTGTGACTTCGCCCGTTATTGTTCGGCGCTGGATTTCTGGAGCATCAATGATCACGCCGAAGGCCTCACCCCCGGCCAATGGCAGCAGACCAAAGAAGCTGTGCAACAGTGTGACGCTGTCGGCGATTCCGACGCGCCGGAGCCGGACATGGTGTCTTTCCTCGGCTGGGAGTGGACGCAGCGCAGCACGTCCAATGTGCCCTCAAACCACTGGGGTCACAAGAACGTGATTCTGCGTGACATTGCGGATGACCGCGTACCGGCCCGGCCGATCGGCTCCAGCCGCGATTCCAGGTACCGTCAAAGGGGCGAAGCCAATGTGCTGCTCCGCGGCCTGGGCGTGCTGGCCATGAGCGCATTCAGCGGATTCAAGATGGATGGCTATGAAGACCTGGCCGGCCATTTGCAAGCAATCAACGATACCCCGCACTGCGGCGAGGGCGACGCCCGCAGTTTGCCGGACAATTGCTACGAGTCGGCCGACACACCCACAGCCCTGTTCAACAAACTGGACGAGTGGGGCTATCCGGCGCTGGTCATCCCGCACGGTCTGGCCTGGGGCAGTACCAATGTGGCGGGGGCTGACTTCAACTATCAGATGGAGCAACACAATCCGGAATACCAGCGGCTGCTGGAAGTCTATTCCGGTCATGGCAATTCCGAGATTTTCCGCGACCTGGACATTCTGGAAGCCGGGTCCAAAGCTTGTCCGGCGCCCGCCAACAATTTTACACCCTGCTGCTGGCAGGCCGGAGAAATTATCCGGGGACGCTGCATTGCCAATGGTGGTTCAGACTGCGAGAGCCGGGCCGCAGAAACGCGCCAAGCCTTTGTCGACGCCGCTGCCAATGGTCAGTTCAAAAACGCCCGCACCGTGGTTCCCGACACGCACCTGAACGACTGGGGCCAATGTGACCAGCTCGCCGGTACGTTTCAGCCGTCCTGGAATTACCAGGCCCGACAATCCGCGCAATACATGCTGACACTCGGTAGCGCAGGGCAGCGCATGCAGGTCGGATTCATCGGCTCCAGCGACACTCACACCGCCCGCCCCGGCAGCAGTTACAAGGAGGTAGCCCGCAAATACATGACGGACACACGAGACCGCGGTGGCACGCTCGGCAGCAGCAATCCGGCAGCCGACAGGCCGGTCAAACCGCGCAGGCTACCTTTCAAGGATGGCGAAGATGCTGCTCAAGCTTTCTTTTACACGAGTGGCTTGGTTGCAGTACATGCGCGCAACAAGAGCCGCGAGGCAATCTGGGAAGCACTGCAAAACCGGGCGGTGTACGGCACATCCGGGCCTCGAATCCGATTGTGGTTCGACCTCATTGACAGCGACGGTCGATCACACACCATGGGCAGTGCATTGACCACAACAGATGCACCGCTGTTTCGCGTTTCCGCGATGGGCAGTTTCAAGCAGCAACCGGGCTGCCCCGATTTTGCGAAAGCCGCACTCGGCGCAGAGCGATTGCAACGCCTGTGCCGCAATGAATGCCTCCATCCGGGCAACGAAACCCACAGCATCGAGCGCATAGAAGTCGTAAGGGTATTGCCCCGCCTGTCGCCGCAGGAAGCCTCCGCCGATTTGATTCAGGATCCATGGCGGGTATTCCCCTGCCCGGCCGGCAATAATCAATGTTCCGCTGAATTCCGCGATGAAGAATATGCTGCTCTCAAGCGCGAGGCGGTGTATTACGTTAGAGCCGTTCAGGAAGCAACGCCGGCTATTCAAGGCGATCCGTTGGGCTGCGACACCGACCGGAACGGCGCCTGCGTAAAGACAAATTACTGCCTGGGCGATGAGGCGGAAGGTGACTGCCTGTCTGGCGCGGAGCAGCGCGCCTGGTCATCGCCGATTTTTCTCAGCCCGTCGCCTGAAAAACAGAAAGGGTTCGGTATACGAAGGGGGGATACGCGTACCCACCATCGCGCGGTGGCCGGGGAAGATCAAAGGGAAACGAGTGGAACAAAATCCCGCCGTCATGATGGACTGGTTCCCCACATTTATGGTGCTGGCGGGAGGGAAGATGCCGACTGACCGACCGCACGACGGCAGAGATATTTCCCCGGTGTTGTTCGGTACGGGAGCACGGCCCGACAGCGATTTCTACGCCAACTATATCGACCCCTGGTCAGGGGACGTGATTCAAACCCGCCGCGGGCTCCCCGTAGGTATCAGTGCGATCCGTTGTGCTGCGACACCGTCCGGAACGGCGCCTGCGTAAAGACAACACCGCCTGGGCGATGAGGTGGAAGCTGACTGCCTGTCTTACGCAGAACCTGTTGACTTTTAGCTAGAGATTGAAGTAATGTCGAATAAATTGTAATTGCGATGTAACTCCCTCACATCGCCCTGATTCCCTCCGGCAAAGGAGAGTCGCGACCAAATCCACCGCAGCACAACACAACAACAGCGCTGAATCCCGAAAACGCCAGAATAAGAGAGGCCAGAGTGATGACAAATACTCGCACCCCCCCCCATTGGTCAAGAGCACGCCGTCAATTGTCGGCACTCCTGATATCCGCCCTCACTGTGACAATCTTCCAGTCCCCAACCACCCTGGCCCAGGGTGCGACGGTACTCGAAGAGGTCCTGGTGGTGGCGCGCAAACGCGAGGAGAACCTGCAGGCCTCGCCAGTGGCGGTGTCCGCTTTCAGTGGGGACCAGATGCGCGCGGCGCTGATCAACAATATCAGTGATCTCACCCAGCACGTACCTGGCCTGAGCAATCGCGATGGCCGAAAAGGTTCCGCCCTGAGCATACGCGGTGTGGGCGCACGAGTCGCCGGCGCGAGAACTGACCCGGGCGTGGGAGTCTATGTCGACGGTGTCTACTTGCCGCGCCTGGACACACAACTGATCGACGTGGTGGCCATGGAATCGATCCAGGTGCTGCGCGGGCCTCAGGGTACGCTGTTCGGCAAGAACACCGCCGGGGGAGCGATGCTGTTGAGTTCGCGCAAGCCCGCACAAGAGTTCATGGCGGATGTGAAGCTCGGTTTGGGTGAGTACGATCGCCGGAACCTGTCCGGACGCATCGAAGGCCCGCTGATCACCGATACCTTGTATGGCGCGCTTACCTACGATTACCGCAAAGAAGACGGCTTCATGGAGGATTTTTACACCGGCGCTGACTACGGAGATGTCGACCGGAAAGCAGTGGTCGGGCAGTTGCGCTGGCAGCCGGGCGAGGACCTGACTGTGGATTTGTTCGCCCTGTGGGGAGAGAAAAGGGAACATTCCGGTCCCCGCACCTGCATGATTATTCGTCCCGGAGCAAGATTGCAATCCTTCCGAACGACCACGCCGGGGGTGTTCTCCGAAGCCTGCGCGCTGAGCGAGAGCCTGGTGAAGCAGGACAAAGTGACAATGGATGCCACCGTGGCCGATTCTGAATGGACCAATACGCTCGTCGGTCTGACACTGGACTGGCAGGTGGGCGCTGTCACCCTGAAGAGCGTTACGGGCTATCTGCAGCAGGAGGATTTGAAAGGCGAAGGGGACAATGACGGAACACCCCTCTTTTCGATCGGAAATTCAGGGGAGACCATACGCCAACTCGAAGGCAGCGGGATCGATGCCGACAATCAACAACGTGAGTTTATCAGCCAGGAATTCAACCTGACCGGCAGTCTCTTTGACGACAAACTGGAATACACCCTGGGTATTTTTGGCTCGGACGAGACGATAGATGACAACCCCGGTGGTCAGATTCTCTCGCTGGGCGGCTGGTTGGGCTTCCCCGTGGCCGGCAGTACCGATATCACTACGCTTCCGCCTTCCCGCTTCGGTGCAGCCAATTCAAATCTCTACAGTTTCAGTGGCACCTCTGCGGCAGCTTTTGGTCAGCTTATCTACAACTTTAGTGATATGTGGCAGTTCACCGTGGGCGGCCGCTGGACCCGGGAGGAGAAAGAGATTGAGCAGGATAATTTCCTTTCGAGCCAGGGTTCTATCGGTAGAATCACCCGGGAGGAGATGAATGAGCTACGTGACTTTCTGCAACCCTTTAGCGTGAACCAGAGCAATCCCACACTCCGTGATGATGACAGCTGGACCGAGTTTACGCCCACCGCCACGGTAACCCTGTTCGCCCCGGATAGCTGGACCGAGGGTGTCCTCGACGCCGGCATGTTCTACCTCACCTACAGCGAGGGCTTCAAGGCGGGCGGATTCTCGCAGTTCGGCCCGGACAATCCATTGACCTTCGACCCCGAGACAGTGCAGAACACCGAGTTTGGTTTCAAGGTTGATATGTGGGACAGGCGCCTGCGCGTGAACGGCGCGCTCTACTCCATGGAGTACGACGATATGCAGATCGGCGTTTCGCGCCAGGTGAGTGATACCCAGGCGAGATTTGGTACGACCAACGCCGGTAGCGCCGATCTGCAAGGCCTGGAGCTGGAAGTGTCCATGCTGCCACTGGAGGGGCTGCTGATACACCTCACCGGCAGTTACATCGATACCGAGTTCACCGAGTTCTTTGATGAGTTTGTAGATCGCTCAGGCACGACGCAAATTACCGATCGCTCGCATGAACCCTTCTCCTATTTACCCGATCAGACCTACTCCTGGGCGGTGCAGTACGACTGGCACACGGATTGGGCACTGATCACCCCCCGAATCAGTGGTTACTATAAGGACGAGGTGTATATTGGGCTCGAACCCACGGCGTTTCTGTTTGAAGAAAGCACGCTGGACGACTATGTGGTCTGGAACGCGCGGCTGGCGGTGCAGCCGCGGCGGCTGGAGAACCTGGAGATTGCGCTCTTCGCGCAAAACCTCACGGACGAATTTTTCTATGGTACGGGGACTGTGGAGGCCCGGAACATGGGCACGTTGAATCTGATACGCGGCAAGCCACGGACCTACGGTGTTGATGTACTGTACCGATTTTGAGCGCTGAACAGCGCGATCACGGGCATATCGATCACTTGTACAGTCAGAGAACAACGATGAGATTGCATATTTTCTCAGCCTGTCCCGTTGACAGAGGCCTCTGACTTTACTGTTATTGAAAGAAAGATACATTATATGGTTACGTAACTACTCATGCCCCCCACAGGTCGTAGGGGCGGCGCATGCGCCGCCCGCACATTCGGGGAGCCTAGCCGCCAAATGCAAGCATTGCGTGGGCCGCACCATACGGGCGAGGCATGCCTCGCCCCTACACACCCGCCTGCCGGCGCATCAATTGTCCATACTTTCCCTTCATGGAATGTGCGCACATGAGGTTATCGAGCCCATATAAACTTATCGCGCTCATAGCGGTCATGACTGTCGCCGTGTTACTCCCCGCTGTCGCGCAGTCCGAAATGCCTGCAGAACAAATTGCGGTAGCGGACCAGTCCGGCGCTCAATCTCACCGGCGATGCACTGAATATTCGCCATTGCGACGGGCCTACTTCGGCGATCTTCACATCCACACCGAGTTGTCAATGGATGCCTATCTTAACGGAACCCGCAAGACACCGGCGGATGCGTACCGTTTTGCACGCGGCGAACCGATGATGCTCGAGACCCATTCCGCCGCTCGCAGCGCGCCAGGACAACTTCAACTACGGCAACCACTGGACTTCGCCGCGGTGACCGATCATGCCGAAAAGTTCGGCGAACTCACTATTTGCCGGAGTCCCGAACTACCCGGCTATCGCTCGTGGCAATGCAAGCTGTTCAGAAATTGGGAACGCGCCGCCTTCCTGTTCTTTCATGTCACTGCAAACCTGCTGCATAAATATCAGGGGTTCTGCGGTGATAACAACGAGCACTGCGTGGCTGCGTCCTCATTTCCCTGGCAGCAAACACAGGATGCCGCCGCCGCAGCGAATGACAGCACTCCGGAATGCAGTTTCACCAGTTTCGTGGCCTACGAATGGACCGGTATGGAGGATGGCGCCAATCTGCACCGCAATGTCATTTTTCGCAATGAGCAGGTACCTGCCCTGCCGATCAATTCTATTGACTATCCGACCGACCAAGCACTATGGGATGGTCTGGACGCGGCGTGCGTTGATGCCGGCTCCGGCTGTGAGGTTTTAACCATTCCGCACAATTCCAATCTGAGTGGCGGCCTGATGTTTGACGGGCTGGATACAGATGGCACGCCGTACACAGCCGAACAGGCGGCACAACAAGCGCGGCTGGAACCCCTGATGGAGGTGATGCAGCTCAAGGGCGCGTCAGAGTGCTACGGCGGCGAACGGGATCCCGGTGACAGCATCAAGCGCGACAGACTATGTGAATTCGAACAATTAAGCAGAAGCTCCATGTCGTCGGGCTCACGGCGCAAGCCCCCCAACGCGAACACGGGCTTTGCCCGACAGATTCTCCGCGACGGGCTGAGCCTTGAAAGGCGCACCGGCGTCAATCCTTACAAGCTGGGATTCATCGCCAGTACCGACAATCATCTGGGCATCGGTGGCTACACCGACGAAGTGGAGTTCGCCCAAAACGACGTTGAAGGAAGCAGAAAAGGAAGAAGATCGGAACAACAGGGTCTCGCCCTCAACCCGGAGAACAACCCGGGCGGACTCGCGGCTATCTTCGCCGAACAAAACGATCGCGACAGCCTGTTTGCCGGACTGCAGCGACGTGAAACCTACGGCACTTCCGGGCCGCGCATCCAATTGCGGTTTTTCGGTGGTTGGGACTATCCGCAGGACCTCTGCCAATCGGAAAATCTGGTGGCGCGCGGGTATCGGGGTGGTGTGCCCATGGGCGGCGATCTCCCGCGGTCGGACTCGCAGCCGGGTTCGCCGAAATTTCTTGTCAAGGCAATGAAGGATCCCGGTACGGATAGCCGACCGGGCATGGACCTGCAAAGGGTGCAGATCATCAAGGGCTGGGTCGACGATGATGGCAGGCACCGGGAACAACGGTATGACGTTGCCGGCAATGCGGATAATGGTGCCGGTGTGGATCTCAAAACCTGCCGTCCGACAGGAACGGGCAGTGGGAGTTTGTGCACGGTGTGGGCTGATCCCGAATTTGAAGCCGACCAGAGCGCCTGGTACTACGCGCGCGTGTTGGAGAATCCGACCTGTCGCTGGACCCAGCATCGCTGTGTGGCACAGGGTGTCGATTGCAGCGATCCGGCCGGGCCTCCCGAGGGATTCGAAACCTGCTGCGCCGCCGGTCACCGACCGGTGGTCCAGGAGCGGGCTTACAGTTCTCCGATCTGGTATACGCCGGCCGACTCGGGTTTGATGGAGTCGGAATAAAAAAAACAATCCACGACAGCCAGCACACCCTCACTTGACCAGGTCAGTGGGTGTCCCGTTTCTTTCTACTGGGCGGCTATTGTATATAGGACGTAATTGGCGAGACTATACAGCGGGCTGGCCAGGTTCAACACACATGGACCGTCAGCATTACGATGGAGAATATATGATGACCATGACAACAGAGATTTGTGGTGCAAGCCGGCACTTTCCTGCGAACAACTTCAGCGGTTGTGACATTCGGCGTCGCCATGCTGTGGAGAACCGGCGCGCGGAGGGAATCTCATGAGCCAATGTCCACACCTGAATATCCTTGACCCGGGCCTCTACCGCGGCGGCGCACCTCATCAGGAAATCGCACGGCAACGCCACATTGAGCCCGTCTACTGGCTGGATAACGACGCCCTGGTTGGCGAGGGCGTCTGGGTTGTCACCACCCGCGCAGAACTCGACCACGTGGCAAAGAACCCGCAGCTGTTTTCCTCGCGCGAAAATACCTGTGTCATTCACGAAAAGGGCACAGGTGTCGATCTCGACATGATGCGCCTGCAGATGATCAATATGGACCCGCCAGAGCACATCAAGTTTCGACGTGTCGTGCGCAGCGTGTTTACGCCATCCGCTGTAGATGCCTATGAACCGCGCTTGCGAGCCATCGTGAAGGACACTATCGACCGCGTCTGTGAGCGGGGCGAATGCGAGTTTGTGGCGGATGTGGCCGCCCCACTGCCACTGGCAACGATTTGCGAATTCCTCGGTGTGCCGGAACGAGATTACGCGCAAATATCCGAGTGGTTAGATATTGCATTAAGCGGCGGCGACCCTGAACTGGGATATACCGCAGAGGATCGCGCCAACGCCGGCCTTCAAATATATATGTATGCACATAAACGGCAGGAGCATTTCCGCAAGGAACCAACGGACAACCTCCTGAGTCAGCTGATAGCCGGCGAGGTAGACGGTGTCTCACTGACCCCAGAAGAGGTCAACAGTTTCTGCGTTCTACTTTTTTCTGGCGGCCTGGAGACCACCCGCACCGTGAGCAGCCACGGCATGCGCCTGCTGCTGGAGCACCCCGATCAAATGCGATACCTGCAGGATAACCCCGAACGCATTCCCGATTTCGTCGAGGAGGTATTGCGTTACAACGCGGCCATCAATTTCATGATACGTACCGCTACAGGCGACACAACGCTGGGCGGCAAGGAGATCAAAAAAGGTCAACTGGTGATGATGTTGTATCACGGCGCCAATCACGACGAATCGATTTTCGCTGAGCCGGGGCGTTTCGATATCACACGGCCGCAGCGAGAGGACGTACGCAACAATCATCGCGCTTTTGGTATTGGCCAGCATTTCTGTATCGGCTCGCATCTGGCGCGTCTGCAGCTACTGGTGCTCTTTGAAGAAATTCTGTCGAGACTCCAGAACCCTCGATTGACGGGTGAAATGACCTGGTTGCAGTCCTACTTCCTCAACGCCATCAAGTCCATGCCAATGGCTTTCGACGCGGCCGGGCCCAGCCCAGAACCATGACCCAACCCGGGCTGGGTGAAACTCAGGAGGGCGCGCGGCAGTTTTTCGGCATCAACGGCGTAACTCAAACCGCGCCAGCGCCGCGCTTTCGTGCGACGCCTGGCGCAATCCAATTGCCCGGATCAGGCATTTTAGCGGGCAGGTACCCGCTCATTTCAGATTACTGGCCCGGAGGCCGATGACAGCCGAATCGCCCGAATTTGTCGCCCAAACTGCATCCCGCCGGACGATCCGCCAGCCTTCACCACGACGTTCCCAGCGGTCGATGTACTCGCCGTTGGAATCAAATACCGGACCGGTCGGATCGCCCACCCCCTGATGACGAGCCTGAACATAGGCGCGACTGACTGCGCGACCGCCGTCGACATCCACAAGGATGCTGCCGATCAGGTGCTGCGTGTTGCCGCATCGATCGAGAAAACGGGTCATATTGGCGCGTAACGCCTCCATACCTTGCTGTTCCTCGCCGGTACCGTAGTCGAAGGTCAGGTCATGCGCGAATACCTCCGGCAGTTCATCCCAGCTTTTCGTGTCGAGAATGCGGGCAAAGCGGGACAGGCCGCGGCTAATCTCCCGTTCGTCCAGCAGCGCTTGTAAATCGATCATCGTTCTCCTCCTGATTTTTCTGCCATTGCCGCATCAAGCTGAGCGCTGAGCGCTGAGCGGGTGTGCTGGTGCGGCAGCTTTTATGCAAAGACTTCCTGAAAATTGTGCCGTTCGATACGCATGGAAGTGCGTGCACTGATCAATGGCGTCAGGCCAGCCTCTGCAAGAACGCCGTCCGCCAGACCGCGTTCTGCCTGTGACAACTGGTCATAGTATTTCTGCACACGGCCCAGCATCCACAGTGAATAGTGATGCACGGCAAGCTCAATCTCCACACCCCTGAACACCACCTTGTGCATGCCCAGGGGGCTGATGGTTCCCATACCCGCGGAGGAAGCGGGCACGACACTTGCCGCTTCAATTTCCGGGTGTGCCTGAAGCCAACTATCAACACTGGCAGTGATTCCCAGCAACTCGGGCATGTAATCCTGCGCCATCAACCTGAGTACCGGGAACAATGTGCCGGGCACCACGTCATCGGCAAGGTAGTCTTCGGGCTGATTGGGAAACTCCGCCATGCCGGCGTCGCCTGTGTTCATACGCTCAACCCAGCGGTACAGATGTGGGGCACGGCGTTTCATCAGGCTTGCCGGGTACGGGTCTCGGCCGAGATGCGCATACAGTGGCGCCATCAAACCGAAATCCCCTATCGAGGGTCGGCCGCCCAGAAGATAGGGAAATTCGCGAAAGTGCCGTTCAAAGCAATCCAGTAATTCTTCATAAGCCTGCTCGATTACCGCTTCGCTTGCCGGTGTGACGCCAAGCTGGCCCAGCGCGTGACCGCGCATGAACTGTTGCAGCGCTGCCACCATCGTCTCCGCCGACTCGCCATCAGGAACAGGGCGCGCGTGGGCGAACTGAATCGACAGGAATGCGTCGTTTTCCTGCGGGAAATTCCAGCGGTAGTGCATCGCCGGTTTCATCAGGCCCTCATCACCGAAAAGTTCGAACAACAATGCAACAAGGCGCTGGCGGGGACCGGCCGGGTACACCGAAGGTTCAGGATGGCGCACCTCGAGGAAATCGATAATCTCGGTGGTGTCCTGCAGCAGTTCACCCTCGGGGGTTTCCACCAGGGGCTGCACTTCCCGCCCCACCCTTGCCGCGGCCGCAGGGAAACCGGGATGGTCGGTGCCGCGCTCAACGAAAGGCAGGTGTTTCTTGCGCAGATAACTGCGTACCTTACCGGCATACAGCGACAGCTCGATGCCGTAGAAGATATAGGGTGCGCGGGTCATGGCAAAGGGTATCAGTGCGGGCCAATACCGCTCACTAAGGAGCCCAACCGGACCAGCAGCGAATGAGAACCATATCTTGAGCCGGTTTCACCAGTTGGGTGCATGCTGCAGCTCCTGTAGCGCGATAGCTTCGCTGATGAGGTATTGGATTATAGGCCATGGGATGCCAGTTGTGAGCGCCGGTCGTCGAAGGCAGCGTAACCCGGGGTCTTCGGGGTGGCGCCACATGTTATTAGCGCCGAGTTGATTCGCCGGGTTAGTATCTACACTTTCGCCAGGTTCTCAACGTATCCCCATGGCGTGGCGCATGAGTTCCCGTTTCAGGGGTCCGGCCCGATGCACCAGACGCATGCCAGCGCCACGCAGCAGCCGCAGCGCCGGGGACTCCATTTCAAACAGACGCTTGAAGCCATCCATGGCCGCCATCATCAGCAGGTTATCGCCCTTGCGCTGACGCTGATAACGCTTCAATAAGTGCAATCCCCCGGGGTTCTGGCCCGATTCATGGGCGGACAATACCTGTGCGGACAATGCCTTGACATCCTGCAGGGCGAGGTTGACACCCTGCCCGGCCAGCGGATGAATGGTATGGGCAGCGTCTCCCACCAGGGCCATGCCAGGCTGGACGTAGTCCTGGGCATGCCTCTGGCGCAGTGGAAATGCCAGCCGCCTTGAGCAGGCCGACAATTGGCCCAGGTGATTCTCAAATGCCCGCTGCAGTTCGCGCAGAAATTCGCCATCGTCCATTTCCAACAGGGCGGCGACTCGTCCACTGTCAATTGACCAGACGATGGAGCAATAATGCCGGCCCGCGCTCTCCGGCAGGGGCAGGAAGGCCAGAGGCCCGGAACTCATGAAGCGTTGGTAGGCGGTGTGCCGGTGACTCAGTCCGGTCTCGACCGTGCACACCAGAGCGTGGTGGCCATAGTCCCATTCCCTGGTCTTGAACTCACCCAGTTGCCTTAGCTGTGACAAGGCGCCGTCCGCGGCCACCAGCAGCGCACAGCTCAGTTCGCTGCCATCGTCCAGACCTACACGCAGCGGCCCTGAGCGGGCTCGCTGTAATTTTTCTATCCGCGAGGGATTGAACAGGCTGAGGTTCGGCGCTGCCGTCAGCGGCGCCGCCAGGGCTGCGTTCAGCACTCGATTTTCAACGATATGTCCCAGGCAGGGTTGTTGCACTTCCCGGGCATGAAATTCAATGGCGCCAGTTCCCTCGCCATCCCAGACCTGCATATGAGTGTAGGCGCAGACCCTCTGCTGCAGTATCGCATCCCAGGCTCCCAATTGCTCCAGGAAATCCTGTGATGCCGGAGTGATTGCGCTGACCCTGGCGTCAAATCCATCCACTCCCTCAATGCCGCCCTCTATCCGGGTGCAGATTGGGCTGGCTTCGACCACTGCAATGTGAAGCCCGCCGCCACGCAGTGCGCAGGCCATGGCCGCTCCGGCAATACCGGCCCCGGCGATAATCACATCGAAATCAGCCCTGCTCACCAGCCTGCCTTGAACTGGCGGAGGCGCCTGCCGTCTGTTGCACAAATTGGCGTTTCAAAGCCGGACTGATGTCCAGGCTAAACAGACCCAGGTCCCGCAGGCTGCGCAGAGCTACGCCCGGATGACCAAACAGACGCGGCAAGCGGTCACTTATCGCCAGTGTGCGCGCCTGGTCACCCTGCCGAAGATGTTCATAGCGTTGCAGCAACGACAAGTCAGCAAGGTCCTCGCCGTTGCGCTGCGCGGCCGCCAGAACCTGTGCAAAAACTACCGCATCGCGCAGCGCCAGGTTAAATCCCTGCCCCGCAACGGGGTGCAGGGAGTGGGCGGCGTTGCCCAGCAGGATCAGCCCCCGGCGAACTTGCTCCTCGGCCTGCACCAGGGCCAACGGGTAACTGAAACGCTCTCCGACTTTGCACAACCGGCCCAGGCGGTAACCGAAGCGGCCCTGCAGGCGTCGTAAAAACTCTGCCTCGGGGCAAGCCGTCAATTCTCTGGCCAGAGCTTCCGGAAGGGTCCAAACCAGGGCGCTGCGCGGCTCGCCGGAGCTGTCGGCCAGCAGTGGCAGCATGGCCAGAGGCCCCTGGCCGGTAAAGCGCTCATAGGCGCAATTGCCGTGTTCCGTTGCATGGCCAATGTTGGCAATGAGTGCATGCTGCCGGTAGGAGCGGGTGCGCACAGGAATGTCCAGTGCCTGTCGAAGGCTGGAATCCGCGCCATCGGCAACCACCAACAGCCGGGCACGGATCTGGTCACCCGCTTCGAGGGAGAGGTGATAGCCATCACCTGCCGCCCGCACCGCGCTAACCCGGGCCGGGCTGCGCAGCACCGGCTGCTCCCGCAGATACAGTTGCTGGATCAAGCTGGCCCCCAACCAGGCATTTTCCACCACGTAGCCCAATGCATCCCATGACTGGTCCTTCGCACGTAGCAGTGTGCTGCCGAAACGGCCCCGCTCGGATACATGAATACGCAGGATGGGACAGGCTCGCCGGGCCAGGGCCGGCCAGATTCCCAATTCCTGGTAAATCTGGTAGCTACTATGGGAGAGCGCCGTGGCGCGGGCGTCAAACGAGGGTGTATAGGCCTTTTCGTGCTGATCATCCCTGGCCGGAAGAGGAAAGCCTTCCAACAGCAGAATCCGTGTATCTTGGGCCAGTCTGGCCGCCAGCAGCAAACCCAGGCTGACCCCCACCATGCCGCCGCCGGCAATCGCTATGTCACAATCCGTGATCCTAGCCCGCATATCTCACCAACGTTCGTCGCGAGGGCGTTGCAGCGCCGCTGTGGCGGGGCGCACGGACGGAAAGACGCTGAAG
>JAPOQD010000011.1 GCA_026710905.1 Halieaceae bacterium | reverse complement strand
TCCCGTAGTTAGGCCTATTTCTCTTATTCTTGCGCAAATATGATATATATTGCGCAAATAGGCTTCAACGGCGAGATCACCATCAGCATGGGCCTGCCCGATGGACGGGAACAGATGTACAACGTTCCCTGCAGGGGAGATACCCTGGCAGAGTCGTCCGGATAATCCGGTTATGGGGCGAGCAAAAGCTTGGTGAAATATGTGGACTAAAAATCTATCATCACCTTCGCAGACGCTGCTGTGCCGGCCACCTTCAGTGCATCCAGCACCTGTTCAAACGGGTAACGGTGGCTGATCATCGGCTCCACCTTGTCGCGTATTCGCGGCAAGGCGGCAAGCACTTCGGGCATCTCGGTTGGATAGCCGACCGCCGTGGTGATGGTCATTTCGGTGGTCAGCATCGCACCAAGATCCAGCGCCACCGGCTTGCTGTAGGCCGCGGTAACGACCAACCGCGCTTGATATTTGGCCATGCTCACAACCTCCGGCAAAATGTTCGGTGCGCCGGCGGCGTCAATGTACGCATCGGTCCCCACGGCCTCGCGGCTGAACAGTCTGGCGCTGCCATGCAATTCCAAAAGACGGGCGCGAAGATCACTCTCGACCGGGTTGAAGGCGGCCTGTGCGCCCAGGGCCATGGCGCGCTCAAGTCGCTCGGCCGCCAGATCCAGGGCGACCACGTCGGTGATTCCACGGTCGATTAACCACAACACCATGCCCAAACCGATCGGGCCACAACCAAACACGACTACCTTGTCGCCGGGTTGCACGTTTGCGCGGTTCACGCCGTGCAGCGCCACGGACAGGGGCTCGGTCATGGCGGCGATGTCAAACGGCACCTCCTCCGGCATGGTCAATACGCTCTCGCCAAGTTGCGCGTCGCGAATCAATAACTCTTCGGTAAACGCGCCTTCCGGCCCACCACTGCCAACATAGTTGGCCGTCAACATCGGGTTAACGACTACACGCTGGCCCACACTGAGACCCTCAACCGCTTCCCCTACCGAGATAACTTCGCCGGCCGCTTCATGGCCCAGTGGCGTCGTACCACCCGGCTGCCGACGAATGCCACCGATTTTGATATACATCAAATCACTGCCACAGATACCGCAGGCTTTAACCCTGACTACAACATCGTTGGCGCCAGGTGAGGGCGGTTCAATCGGGTCGAGGCGTACGTCATCAACGCCGTGTATATTCAAAACCTGCATTTGGAAAGCCCCCTATCGCCGCATAATTGCAGCAGCCAGTAAAAAATCTGTTTGCGCCACGGCGTCATTCACGACCGTATCAGGCAAATGCCCTGGCACATGCCATTCTCCCTTCCCGGTCACATTCTGCTGTTCCGAGGAATCCGTGTTGCCAGTTACCGGAACTTTTGTCATGATGATTAATGAACAACACTGTTGGCAATAGCGTAAATGAATGCATGCCTGATGACAAACTGAATTCAGAGTCCCTGATTGAACAGGCTCGGACGAAAACGGGTCTGGACCGATTCGACAGCGATAGCTTCAAGCAAGGCCTGGACATCTTTATTGCCGATGTAATTTCCGGCGCACCGTCGGAATCAGGTGTGGAGAGAATCCGGGGAGCGGTGGTGCAGTCATTGGGTAATCGGCTGAAAACGAGCGACTACCTGGCTCGGCGCCCGGAACTGCTTGAGCGGCCAATCGAGCGGCCTGTGTTTGTGCTGGGTATGCCACGCACAGGCACAACGTTGCTGAGCAACCTGCTGGCCGCTGACCCCGCTCGCCGTTCGCCGTTGACCTGGGAAATTGATGACCCCGTTCCGCCGGTAAGGTCCGGCAATCTGTACACAGATCCTCGCGCATTGGAGCGGCTGGAACTTGAACGCCAGATGATGGAAGCGCGTCCCGAGTTGGGTAAGTACTACCGCAGTTCGGCGATTTATCCGAATGAATGCGTGTTTTTCATGGCAAATGATTTCAAATCCCTGATGTGGGAGTCGCGCGGCAAGTTGCCGAATTATCGCGACTGGCTGTTCGAAACCGACATGAATTCTGCCTATCGGTACCACAAACGCTTTCTGCAGTTGCTGCAAGCGGATGCGCCCGGTGTGTGGAATCTTAAAATGCCCTCACACGCCCTTTGGATACCCAGCTTGTTGCAAACCTACCCCGATGCCCGCCTGGTCTGGACTCATCGAGACCCTTTTTCCTCTCTGGGTTCCTTCTGCAGCATTCTTGTGCTCGGTAATCAGGCGCATATGGATCGGGTGGACTACGGCTGGATCGGTCAGAATTGCGCCTGGCAGGCGAAACAGCACGTCGACCGCATCATGGATGCTCGCGAATCAATTGGCCAGGACCGAATCATTGATGTCCACTATTCTGATTTGCTGAGGGCGCCGGTCGATACGATGCGAACATTGTATGCCGCTCTGGAGGATGAATTCAGCGATGATACGGAGTCTCGAATGCGCGCCTGGTTGGACGAGAACCCGCAGAACAAGTTCGGTAAACACGAGTACGAGCTGGCGCATTACGGCCTGAATCAGCAATCCGCCGAAGCCGTGTTTGAGCGCTACCTCAGCGCATACGAGGTAGAGCGCGAAATCCAGGAATAGATAGTACATTCGACAGATTGTTGGCTATGAAAAAACGCACAATCAGTATTCTGGCCGTAGTTGGCGTGGGCGCCTGGTTGCTCGTTGGGTGGTTGGCGTCACCATCACCTTCGCAACAGACATTACGCCATCTGCCTGCCGGCGATGTAATCGGGTTCGAGGACGAATCAAACACTTACGCCTGGTTGGGAATTCCTTTTGCCCAGGCGCCCATCGGGGATTTACGTTGGCGCAGTCCTCGACCCGCTGGAAAATGGCAGGGCGTACTGGAGGCGCTGGAATACTCGCCGATGTGCGCGCAGATTTTGCCCATACGTCTGTTCGGCAAAGACTTGAATTTCGGTGATGAAGATTGTTTGTACCTGAACGTGTGGGCTCCGCGTGAAACAGCGCCCCCGAATTCAACGGCCAAACGCCCGGTGATGGTCTGGATACACGGTGGCGCCAATACCCTGGGCGGAGCCAGCCCAGCCGAGCCGCATCAACTGGTCAGCCGCGGTGACGTGGTGGCAGTTTCCCTGCAATACCGCCTCGGCTTGTTCGGTTGGTTCAGCCATCCCGCGCTGCGCGACACCGCAATCGAGCCGCTGGATGCGAGCAGTAATTTTGCATTGCTGGACATGGTGGCCGCGTTACAGTGGGTGCGCGACAATATCGATCAGTTTGGCGGTGACCCCGAGAATGTCACCATTTTTGGCCAGAGCGCCGGTGCGTTCGATGTCATTGCATTACTGGCGGCGCCCCAGGCAAAAGGCTTGTTTCACAAGGCCATTTCACAAAGCGGCAGTTTGCATACCATCCCGAGGGACCTCGCCGAAAACTACCGTGACGATGTCTCAGCGGGTTTGCCCTACAGTTCCAGAGAATTTGTTAACAACCTGCTGGTCAATGAAGGCAAGGCGCAAAATCGTGAACAGGCGAAACAATTGCAGAACAGTATGGGTGCGTCCGAACTGGCCGCAGCCTTGCGGGCAAAACCTGTCGATGAACTGTTCAAAAGCGCCGTCAGGCGCGCTACTGGAACATTGGGTTACCAAGTGCCAACCAATATCCAGGACGGCCTGGTATTGCCTGGGGAACACTTGTTGCAAGTATTTGCCGATCCTTCTCAATATAACAATGTACCGCTTATTCTTGGTTCGAATCGCGACGAGTACAAGTTCTTTCTCTCAGGTTCGCCTCGCTTCGTAGAGAAACGTTTTGGCTTGCTTCCACACCTGAAAGACCCTGCCGAATACGAACGAATCAGCGGGTATTTCTCGGACCAGTGGCGAGCCGTTGGTGTGGATGAGCCAGCGCGGGTACTGCAGCGCAGTCAAGCCGGAAATGTGTATGCATATCGCTTTGATTGGGCGAACCAGCCGACGCGGTTTGGTGTGGAGATGGCGCAACTCTTTGGCGCCGCGCACGGAATTGAGGTGGTATTTCTGTTTGGCCGCGCTCAAGTCTCAAGATTGCCTCGGTATGCGAAGGTCCGCGATGAAAAAAGCTGGAACGAACTCAGCGCCGCGATGACCAGCTACTGGACGCACTTTGCTCGAACCGGCACTCCTGGCAATGGTGGTGACGAGTCATTACCACAGTGGCATGGCTGGCGGGCCGATGGTGATAAAAAACTGTTATTGGATTCAAACGCGCGAGACGGCATTCGCATGAGTGATGCCACGGTATACGTAGACGACCTCAAACAGCGAATACGCGATGACAAGAAGCTGGATACACGCTACCAACGCTGTGAGCTGTACACCCAGTTGTTCCATTACGCGCTGAGCAACGATTTTTGGAGTGATGAGGAATTCGAGCAGTTGGGTTGTGGCCAGTACCGGCCCGAAGATTTCAGCGGTATCCTCTAAGCTGTGCCCTGGCAGCGTTTTACTGAGCGAAAGAATATCCGCCATTCACCGGGTAGGTTTGCCCGGTGACCCAGGCTGACGCGTCCGAGCAGAGAAACAGCACCATATTCGCAACCTCGTCCGCCTCACCAAAACGTCGTATCACATACTGTGACAGTTGCTTCCTGGTTCTGTCGCTGGCCATGAATTGCGTCATGGCTTCCTCGTCTAAATCCGGTTCCAGGGTCGACAGCGAAATGCAATTCGCCGTAATCCCGTAGCGACCCACCTCACGTGCGATTGCGCGTGTAAACCCCGCAGCGCCGGCCTTGGCCGCCGAATAGGCCGCCAGCCTGGCTTCGCCGACGCGGCCGGCATCCGACACGATTGTGACGATCCGGCCTTTGTTCTGTTCCACCATAGCGGGGAGCAGGGCGTGGCTACAGTTCATTACACCGTGCAGATTTGTGCGGAAGTAGTGCCGCCAGTCGTCTGGAGTCGTTTTCCAGAATTCCGGCGCAAATCCCATTTGCACGGCAGGCCCGGCATTCCCGGCATTATTGACCAACAGTGTTACCGGGCCCAATGCCTTTGCCGCCGTTACCAGGGCGGAACTAACCGCCTCGTGATCACCCACGTCCGCGGGCACTGCCACAGCCGGCACGCCGAGCGCCTTGATTTCATCAGCGACGGCTTCGGCGCGCTCCGCAACAAAATCATTGACAGCAATGCCACCCAGGTTGTGTGACGCCAAGGTCAGAGAAATGACGCGCCCGAGGCCCTGGCCCGCACCGGTAACGAGTGCCGCTTGGCCAGCCAGGTCCAGGACATCTTTCTTGCTCATGGTTGACGCTTGCGCCCCCCAGTGAGACTGCCAATGAGTCCGCCATCAACCAGAATGTCACAGCCGGTGATGTAGGCGGCATCCCGCGACAGCAGAAACAATGCAGTTGTGGCAATTTCCCTTGCCTCACCCAACCGCCCCAGAGTGACATGGCTTTTCAGGGTGTTAATGCTTTTTGCTGCCTTGTATTCCCGTTGTCCCTGTGCCGTATCGATCAAACCCGGTGATAGGGAGACGAGACGTTTCTGTTCCTGCCCCCATTTTCTGGCGTGTCTGGCTACGTACTGACTCAGTGCTTTTTTTGCATAGGAATAGGCCAGGCCAGAGTTCTCAAGCTGCGGCTTTTTTGTTGCCAACAACTGCAGGCGCTCTGAAAAATCCGCCGCACCGGGTTCCGCCAGAAGCTCCTCTATCTCGTCATCATCCGGGCACATGTAACCGCTACTGGATGCAATGCAAACGGCACATGCTGCTTCGTTCATCAATGGCCGGGTTTGTTCGAGTAAGTCAACTGTTTGAACCAGGTCTACATCGAAAATTTTCTGCCAGTCAGCCATTTGCGGCGAAATTCCCACGGTGTGAATGATCCCGTCCAGATGGGGTGAACTGTTCAACGCGTCAACCAACTGCGCTTTGTGGGAAGGTTCAGTAATGTCCAGAACCTGGTGGCCAACGCTTGCACCATTCCGCGCACAGTCAGATGCAAGCTCCTCCAACTTGTCATGCGACAAATCGGCCAGCAACAGATCATAGCCTCGATCGGCTGCCAGCAGTGCGCACTCGCGGCCCATGCCCCCGGTCGCGCCGGTGATTAGTATTCTCTTGGGTTTGTTATTGTTTTCCATGGTCATGCCGCCTCCCTTTGCAACATTGTGGCTACAACACCAATTCGGCCGCTTCCCGCAGCAAGTTCACATCGCCATGAATCAGCAGGCTGGTGACCGGTGAGTTGCGCCAATCCACCAGTTTTTCCCTGATCCGCTCGCGTGGGCCGCACAGCGAGATTTCATCGGCGAACTGCGTCGGCACCGCGGCGATGGCCTCATCCCGCTGCCCCGCAAGGAACAGTTCCTGAATCTGTTCCGCTTCATCGGCAAAACCCATCCGCGCCATCAGGTCCTTGTGGAAATTGCGCTTCCTGGAACCCATGCCGCCAATGTAAAAGCCGAGCATGGCCTTGACCGGGTACAGCGCCTGTTCCAGGTCATCATTGATAATCAAAGAAAGCGTGGCGGGAATTTCGAAGCCCGGTTTGGCTGCGGACAACTGATCGGTGTAAACCTGCTGGCGATAGGGTGAGTAATACAGGGGCAGCCAGCCGTCGGCAATTTCCGCGGTTTGGGCGACGTTGCGAGGCCCTTCAGCACCGAGGAAGATCGGCAGGTCGGTACGCAGCGGATGGGTGATGGATTTCAGCGGTTTACCCAAACCCCAGGAACCTTCACCGGTGTAGGGCAGGGGGTAGTGCGGGCCGTCGTTTCTGACCGGTTCCCGCCGCGCCAGAATCTTGCGGATGACACTCACGTACTCGCGGGTGCGGGAAACCGGCATGGCGTAAGGTTGCCCGTACCAGCCCTCCACCACTGGCGGCCCGGAAACGCCGAGACCGAGGATCATGCGGCCGCCACTCATATGATCAATGGACAGCGCCGCCATGGCGCAGGAAGCTGGGGTGCGGGCGGATAATTGGGCGACCGATGTGCCCAGGCGGATACTTGAGGTCTGGGCTCCAATCCAGGCCAGGGGTGTAAAGCAGTCGTTGCCCCAGGATTCGGCGGTCCAAACGGAATCGAAGCCCAGCCGCTCGGCCTCCTGGGCCAGTGCAACATGATTGGCGGGATACAGCGCCCCCCAGTAACCCAACTGGAGGCCGAGGCTCAAATCCGGCATCGGCGGATTCCCTGTGACAAGTGGGTAGTTAGCAGAACGCAAGTGTACCCCATATAATAAGCAGCTTTTACTGCATCGGCCGGAGCAATGTCTACTCTATCCCATCTGGATGCCAAGGGCGCCGCGCGCATGGTCGATATTACCGGCAAGCAGGCCAGTCAACGCGTAGCGGTAGCGCAAGCGGTAGTGGAGATGCTGCCGGAGACCGTGGCCCTCATCACCGCCGGTGGCCACCCGAAAGGTGATGTCTACGCGGTGGCGAGAATTGCGGGAATTCAGGCAGCCAAGCGCTGCTCGGAACTGATTCCCCTGTGTCATCCACTTCAGCTCTCTTCGGTGGAGGTTCAGTTTGAAACCGCCGGCGCCAGCGTGCTGATTAGCGCGACCTGCAAGGTCAATGGCCGGACTGGCGTGGAAATGGAGGCTTTGACCGCTGTATCAGTGGCGGCGCTGACGATTTACGACATGTGCAAGGCGGTGGACAAGGGCATTGTCATTTCCCGGGTGCTGTTGCAGGAAAAACAGGGTGGCAAGTCCGGGCGCTGGCTGCGCGAGGAAGGTAAGCCATGATCAAGGTGTTGTTCTTCGCCCGGATCCGAGAGCAACTGGGTTGCGACGGACTCGAAATAGGCTTTCGGGAAAATATGGCGAATCTCGCTGCTCTGCAGGCCAGCCTGATCGCTGCCCATGAACCCCGCTGGGAACAAGTGCTGAATGCGCCCAACGTCATTCGCGCGGTCAATCAGCAATTAGCTGATCTGGACCACCCCCTTAGCGATGGTGATGAAGTGGCCTTTTTCCCTCCGGTGACCGGAGGTTGACAAGGTGGTGCGGCGCGTACTCAGTATTCAACAACAGGACTTTGATGTTGCCCGGCTACAGCAGGAATTGGTGGCTGAAGAGCCGGAAATGGGCGCCGTGGTGAGTTTTACCGGGTATGTGCGCGGCCGCAGCGGGGACCGGGAAGTGAGCAGCATGGAGCTGGAGCATTACCCCGGTATGACCGAGCGCAGTATTGAGGGGATCATCGATCAGGCCGCCGCCCGCTGGCCCCTGTTGGGGGTTACCGTGGTGCATCGGGTTGGCGTCTTGACTCCAGGCTCCCGGATCGTCTATGTGGGGGTCGGCAGCAGCCATCGCGGCAGCGCCTTTGCCGCCGCTGAATACATCATGGACTTTCTGAAGACGGGGGCGCCATTCTGGAAAAAGGAAACCGGGCCCACCGGCGCCTGCTGGGTGGAAGCCCGCAACAGCGATGAAACAGCCGCGCGGCGTTGGCGGGATTGAACCGCCCGTCATACCGGCCGACCAACCCGAACAGGAGCAGTGATGAGTCTGGATGAACGTGAACTACGCGAAGCCCTGGGTTGCTTCGCCACCGGGGTTTGTGTAATCACTGCCAACCCGGAGGGCTATCAGCCTATCGGCATAACGGTGAATTCCTTTACCTCGGTATCGCTGGACCCTCCCCAGGTGCTGTGGAACTTGCAGAACGCTTCCGAATTATTTGAGTCCTGGAGCAAGGTTCGGCACTTTGTTGTGAATATTCTGCACAGCGGTCAACAGGCCAAGTCCACCCAGTACGCCCGCAAAGGTGATCATATACTGGACCCCGGGCATCATACTCCCGGCAGCACCGGTGCGCCGTTGATGCCGGATTCGCTGGCCAGCCTGGAATGTGAGTTGGAAACCACGTACCCGAGTGGTGATCATGTCATTGTCATTGGCCGGGTGCTGAATGTACACCGGCGTGGCCCTGGGCAGCCCCTGCTGTTCTTCGGCGGCGCCTACCGTGAATTGCAATAGGCCCGCAACAATGAAATTTTGCAATCAGTGCGGGTCCCCCGTGGCCAGCCGAATACCGGAAGGTGACGACCGTCCCCGTTTCGTGTGTGAAAACTGCGAGCATATTCACTATCAAAATCCGCGGGTCATAGTCGGTTGTGTGCCCGAGGTGGACGGCAAGATTTTACTCTGCAAGCGCGCCATTCAACCCCGCCAGGGGTATTGGACCCTGCCGGCGGGGTTTATGGAGAATGGTGAAACCAGCGTGCAGGGCGCGGCCCGCGAAACCTGGGAGGAAGCCCGCGCCCGGGTCGGCGACCAACAACTGTACCGGTTGTTCGATCTGCCCTACATCAGCCAGGTGTATATGTTCTATCGAGCTACCGTGGTGGCTGGCGAGTTCGGGGTGGGTCCGGAAAGTTCGGCGGTGGAATTGTTTGCAGAGCATGAGATTCCGTGGCGGGAAATCGCCTTTCCCGTGGTGCGCGATACCCTGAAAGAATATTTTTCCGACCGACGCAATGATCACTACCCGGTTCGGGTCTCTTCCATCACCCGTTGAACTGCCGCACGATGTTCCCTGCAAGAACCGGGCGGAGTAATTTCACTGTTTTAAACTACTGACTAATAGTTTATAGTTTGCCGCTGATTCCATGGCTGACACCGACCAGCGCGGTCGTAGTGGCCACACATGTGTGGCCCCCAGGCTGCTGGCCCGTCTGTCTTGGCCAGACATCACGCCAAACCGAACGGGTACTTTGGCTTTCAAGTTGAGTGAGGAAATACTCCATTGAAAAGTGAACAATTTTCTACTGATGGGCAACGGTCCGGCGCCAAATCCGGACCCGGCATGACCGGTTGCCCGCATATCGACCTGGCCGACCCGGAGAGCTTTAGAGGCGGCATGCCCAGGGAGGTGTTTCGCTATCTGCGCAATGAGCAGCCCATCTACTGGCATGAGGACCCTGCCCAGGGGGTCGGTTTCTGGGCGATTACCCGGCAAAAAGACCTGGATTTTATTTCCAAGAACCCGCTGTTGTTTTCATCTGAGGAAAAAAGCAGTCAGTTGGGCGAATGTGATCCGGAATTCCTGCCGGTATTACGCACCCAGATGATCAATATGGACCCGCCACAGCATCTGAAGTACCGGCGCCTGGTGCGCAGCGCCTTCACTCCCAGGAACGTGGATTCCTACAGCGCGCGTTTTCGTGAAATCGCCCGGGACATCATTGACCGGGTCGTGGAGAACGGCCAATGTGAGTTTGTGGAAGATGTCTCGGCCGAGTTGCCGTTGATCGCTATTTGTGAACTGATGGGGGTGCCTTTGGACTCGCGCAGGCGAATATTTGAGCTGACCAATATCCTGATCGGCACGGATGACCCTGAACTCGCCGATTCTGTTGAAGATGGCATGAATGCCATGGCAGAGGTTTGGATGATGGCCCAGGATCTGGCCATCGAGCATCGGAAAAATCCCCAGGACGATATCGTCAATACTCTGCTGCACGGCACCGTGGAGGATGAGCCGCTTACCGACGAGGAATTCAGCAACTTTTTCCTGCTATTGATGGTGGCCGGCAACGAGACCACCCGCAATGCGACCACCCACGGCATGCGACTGTTGATCGAACACGACCAATACCGGCTACTGGTGGATAATCCGGACTTGCTGGAGGGCGCCATTGAGGAAATCCTGCGCTACAACCCGCCGGTCATTGCCTTCAGCCGCAGGGCCATGAAAGATGTTGAAGTGGGTGGGACACTGATCAGGAAAGGAGACAAGGTGGAACTCTTTTATGGCTCCGCCAGCGCCGATGAAGAGGTTTTCAGTGATGTGGATGTGTTCGACATTACCAGGGCGCAGCGGGAAGATGTGAGAAACAACCACCGGGCTTTTGGTATCGGTCAGCACTTTTGCCTGGGTTCTCACCTGGCCCGCCTGGAACTGAAGGTGATCTTCAACGAAATTCTGGGCCGTATTCGCAATCCCCGCTTCATTGGTGAAGTGCGCTGGTTGCGCTCCAACTTGATTAACGGAATCAAGCAAATGCCCATTGCCTTCGATGTGGTTGAGCGCTGAGCTACGACGCCCCTGATATCAAAGGGGTCGGTCGAGGGTTATCATCAGGCCGGCTAGACCAATGAACATGGTGGTAATACCAATGAACAATCCAATGTTCCAGCGCATCGTGTAGTTCTGAGCCTGGGCGAATTTGGCATCCATCTGGATTGAGAGGGTTTCGCGTGTGCTGTTGATCATGCCGGTAAGGGTTTCGCGTGTGCTGTTGATCATGCCGGTAAGGGTTTCGCGCGTGTGTGTGACTTCCTGGTTGGTGGATGCCAGTTCTTTTCGAACCAGCGCCAGGTCCGCTTCCAATTTCAATTGGTTCTTGTCAATTTTGGCATCCAGTTTCTGGTAGTTGCCGTCGATCTTGGCATCAAGCTTCTGGTAGTTGCCGTCAATCTTGGCATCCAGCTTCTGGTAGTTGTCGTCAATCTTGGCATCCAGCTTCTGGTAGTTGCCGTCGATCTTGGCATCCAGTTTCTGGAAGTTGCCATCAATCTTGGCATCCAGTTTCTGGTAGTTGGATGCGGCATTGTGGTGTATATCCTTGTTCTCGCCGTGTACGACGGTGAACTCGTCGAGTACTTCTTCACGAAAAGACAGCAGGTTTTCATTGACCTGCAGGGACTGATCGGAAACACCCTTTAAATTATCTGTCAGGGCGTCTGCCAGGGCTTCCGTGGCGCCGCCCTCTTCTATTAGCTGCTGGCGGGTTTTGCGGGTATCGTCCATGGAATTTTTCACGGTCGGCCGCTCCTTACGCAAGGTTTCTGCTTTCATGGTTTGCTTCTCCTTTCCCTGGATTGATTTGCCGATGCATGGAATTCCTTTCCGCTAGGCCCGGCACCGTCGTGCAGCCTTTAACCTTAAGCATGGGTCACGGAGAAAACATTAGCACAGAGCCAAGGCATACGGGCAGATAGTTTCCATCAATTTCGGTCAATCCGTTTTCGTTTCCAGGATTTAGCAAGGAAGCGAAGAAAGGCGCCGAGGCGGATTCATCCCGAGGCCCGGTAGACCGCACCGGTGTAGCGAGGGGTTTCGGTGAATGTCGTGATCAGCAGCGGGCTCTCGATGTGCTCCAGCCCCTGGAATTCAAGGCCAAATCGGCCAAAAGAAGGTCAGAAATTCGATAACGAACTGGCCCGGAAAATGGGGTCCCTCAACAGTTCGAAATCTTGCATTGGGAAC
>JAPOQD010000012.1 GCA_026710905.1 Halieaceae bacterium | reverse complement strand
TCCAGCCTTCTGCTGCGGTCGTCGAATTACTGGCTCTAGCAGCCTGTCGGACTTGGGACTGTCCTACTGCGGAAAAGCCGTTTTGGCCCTTTTTTCTGGAATTCTTCGTTAAATAGAACCAATATTCGCCTCAGAATTGCAGAAAAAATGACTCAAAACGGTCTTTCCCTCGCTACGGACGCCCAAATCCGACAGGCTGCTAGCGTCGCTTGTTGTCTGACAGCGCTACTGCTGTTCTGGGCGGCGGCGGCCGGCGCCGACCCCCAGTCCAGATCCTATTCCCGATGGAGCGCGGCCGGAGGAGAGGTGGAGGCCGTATTCGGCATTGCGGCGAGAGAAGTCACACGGCTGCCGTCATCACGGGACAATCCCGATCTGGCCCAAGTGCTGCGTTCCTACCTGGATCAGCATCTTCATATCACCACCTCCGGGACGGAGTGCCACTACCTCGGAAACAACAGTGGTCAGGCCAGTTCGGGCTACCTCAGGGTCATCGCCCGCTGGCAGTGCCCGAGTGATGCCCGGCGCCTGGAAATTCGCAATACCGCCCTGTTTGACGAGGCTCCCGGACATCTTCACTTTGCCCGTTTCCGGTTCTCCGGCATGGATGACTTTGAACGCATATATACCCGGAGAACAGTGCAACACCTCGTTCCACTGGCCAGAAACGATGCCACTCCCGCCTCGCCGCCATGGTCGGAAACACTACTGACCTATACCCGGTTCGGCTTTGAGCACATCCTGGCCGGGCTCGACCACATCGCATTCCTGTTAATTCTGCTGATTCTGGCCCGGAGAGTGCGGGATATCCTGTTCATCGCGACGGGCTTTACTCTGGGCCACAGCGTAACTCTGAGCCTGACCGTACTGGGCTGGGCCACCCCCAATGTTGCGCTGGTGGAAGCCTTCATAGGCTTCACCATTGCTGTCGTCGCCATTGAAAACGTGGCCGTATCCGGGGGCAGTTCCCGTGGGGCCGCCCTGTTGGTGGCTTCGGTATTGGCCACCCTGGCCCTGCTGAATGCACTGACTGGCTGGTCTTCACCGGTATTGGCGCTGCTGGGTCTGGGCCTGTTCAGTTACTGTTACTTGCGCCTGGGCGAAAGCCCCTCGCGGGCCCGGCAATTGCGCCCGGCCATCACCGTACTGTTTGGTCTGATACACGGATTCGGCTTCGCCAATGTGCTGCTCGAAGTGGGTCTGCCCCAGGATGCATTGGTGGTGGCCCTGTTCGGCTTCAACCTGGGAGTTGAACTGGGTCAGGTCGCCATAGTTCTGGTGCTGGCCGCGGCGGGCCTGACATTGCGTCACCTGCAACCGGCGCAGCGTGGCGCTGCCCTGTCTGTGACCAACACCCTGCTATGTGCGCTGGGCTGTTACTGGTTTGTCCAACGCTTGTACTTCCCGGCCTGAATCCGACATTTTCGGCTGTACTGGCGCCGTATGCGGGTTAACATCCACCCATGGCCTGGAGATATTCCATTCTGCTGCTGGCGGCCCTGGCTGTCTGGCACACCTCGGCTGCCGGGGCGGTGCAGCTACAGCACAGCTCAAGCTGCGGGAAACGGCTTCCTGCCGCTACTGAGCCCGGACCGGCTGCCAGCCTCCGGGGGGAACGCATCCAGGTGCTAAGCTGGAACATTCAGAAGAACAGCGGGGCACAATGGCGGGAAGAACTGCGGCGGCTGGCGCATGGCGCCGATCTGGTGCTGTTGCAGGAAGCTATTCTTGAAGCGCCCTGGGAGGCAGTGCTTGAGGGAAACTATGAAGCGGTTTTCTCCCCCGGTTACCGTACCGCAAAATACCGCTCCGGAGTGTTGACCATCAGCGCTGTCAGCGCCGCCGGGCACTGCTCCCTTTCACACCGGGAACCCTTGCTGGGCACCCCCAAAGCCACCAATATCAGCCGCTACCCGATTCTCGGCCAAACCCGGCAACTGTTGGTGGTCAACCTGCACGGGGTGAACTTTTCCCTGGGTGGCTATAACCTGTCTACGCAATTGAATGATTCCGGCAGCCTGGTCGAGAAACACCGTGGCCCGGTAATATTCGCCGGTGATTTCAATACCTGGAGCGAGGCGCGTATGGCCAAAGTCAAGGCCGTCATCAAACGCCTCAAACTGCGGCCATTGACTTACACTGATGACCAGCGCAGCAGGGTTTTCGGCCAGGCGCTGGATCATATCTTTGTTCGGGGTCTGCGGGTTATCGAGGCCGGCGCGGCGTCATCCGGCGCCTCGGATCACGGCCCGGTCCATGCCACCCTGGCGCTGGAGGAATGAACTGTACTTAGTCCTGCACCCGCAAGCCGGCGTTATAACGCCTGGCGTTGGTCACATAGTGGCCGGCGTTGACCGCAAAAAATTTCTGCTCATCTTCCGTCAATTCGCGCTTCACTCGTGCCGGCGTTCCCATGACCAGGCAGGCGTCCGGAATTTCCATACCCTCTGGAACCAGGCTGTTGGCGCCAATGACGCAAGCCTTACCCACCCTGGCGCCATTCAGCACCACGGCATTAATCCCAACCAGTGTACCGTCACCGATCACGCAACCGTGCAGCATGGCATTGTGGCCCACAGTTACATTTTTACCGATGATGAGGGGCAGGCCCTGGTCTGCGTGACAGACCGTACCGTCCTGGATATTGGAGCCGGCCCCGATCCGAATCTTTTCCGCGTCGCCGCGAATAACCACACTGAACCAGACGCTGACATTTTCCTCCAACACCACGTCGCCAATGACTGCCGCGTTGGGCGCAATAAAATGTCCGCCGCCACGCAGGGTTACCGCAACTCCATCAAGGCTGTATTTCATGGTTCATCTCCTGCACCGCAGGCCCCCTGCAAATTATCAACGCAGCGCCCACAGGTCGAAGGCCGGCTCTTCATAGGGATGCGCCACACGCAGGGCTGCTACCGCCCGTTCCACCAGTTCATCCGCCACCACCAGTTCCACCTTGTATTCCGGCACTGTCTCCACCACGCCCTCGCTGCCGAGAAAAGGCGCACTGCCCTGCATGGGGCGAAACTGACCCTGACCCAATACCTGCCAACAGCAGTGTTCGTAGTCACCGATACGGCCGGCCCCACTTGCAAAGACAGCGTCCTTGACCGTCTGCAGGTGGGATTCGGGCACATAAAAACAAAGTTTATACATCCTGGCTGGCCTCCTGTCGCGCGTAGTAGCGAACACTGAAATCCTGCAGCGTTCCACCATCGATGGCGGCGCGAATGTCCTGCATGTGCCGCTGGTAATAGCGAAGATTGTGAATTGTATTGAGTTGGGAGCCCAAAATCTCGCCACACCTGTCAAGATGGTGCAAATAGGCACGGCTGAAATTGCGGCAAGTATAGCAATCGCAATCCGGGTCTACTGCCTGGGTGCTGCGGCGGTGCCTGGCATTGCGGAGCCTGAGCACCCCGCGGGAAGTAAACAGGTGCCCATTGCGAGCGTTGCGGGTGGGCAGTACACAGTCGAACATATCGATACCGAGTTTGACCGCCTCCAGAATATCCCCGGGAGAGCCGACTCCCATCAAGTAGCGGGGGGCGTCAGCCGGCATCTCCGGCAGCAAGGCCTCCAGCACGCCCTGCATTTCCTGCCTGGATTCGCCCACACTGAGCCCACCGATGGCGTAACCGTCAAACTCAAGTTCCAGCAAACCCTGCAAGGAGGCGCTGCGCAGCGGCGGATAGATGCCCCCCTGGACGATGCCGAACAGGGCCGCCGGGTTGTTGCCGTGGGCGTCCCGGCAGCGTTGCGCCCAGCGCAGCGAACGTTCCATGGAATCCTGGGCCTGTTCAAGGCTGACCGGATACGGCGTACAGTCATCAAACACCATCACCAGGTCAGCGCCCAGGGCCTGCTGCACCGCAATGGAGGTTTCCGGATCGAGAAACACCTGGTCGCCATTTACCGGCGAACGGAATTCGACTCCCTGCTCACTGATGCTTCGTTTCTCTCCGAGGCTGAAGACCTGGAACCCACCAGAGTCGGTGAGGATGGGTTTTTGCCAGTGCATGAAATCATGCAGCCCCCCGTGTGCTGTTATTACCTCTACACCGGGGCGCAACCACAGGTGGAAAGTGTTACCGAGAACGATCTCGGCGCCCACTGCTTCGATATCCCTCGGCAACATTCCCTTCACCGTGCCGTAGGTCCCAACCGGCATGAAGGCAGGGGTTTCCACGCTACCACGTGGCAAGCGCAACTGACCGCGCCGGGCGTCGCCGTCGCCGGCTGCCCGTTCGAATTGCATGTGGCAGCGACTAGCCCGCATATCTCACCAACGTTCGTCGCGAGGGCGTTGCAGCGCCGCTGTGGCGGGGTGCACGGACGGAAAGACACTGAAGGCATAGTTGACACTATGTCGCTGTAGGGGTCGCACATGTGCGAC
>JAPOQD010000013.1 GCA_026710905.1 Halieaceae bacterium | reverse complement strand
GTGCGCAACAACGCCTGGATGATCAAGCAGGTCCTGGCGACGGGCATTCACGGCATTTTGCTATGCCATGTCGAATCGCCCGGCGCGGTCAAGGAGTTCGTCGAGTGGGTGCGTTTTCCGTTCCACACGCCCGGTGTCGGCGAGGGGCTCGATATGGGCCGGCGCGGTTCCGGCGGTCAGGACAACGCTGCTCATGTCTGGGGCGTTCCGACGCAGGAGTACCTGCGCAAGGCGGACGTGTGGCCGCTCAACCCGGATGGTGAGCTGATCCTCGGCATCAAGATTGAGAACATTCGCGCGCTGGCCAATGCCGAGGCCAGCACGAGTGTGCCGGGTATCGCATTCGCCGAGTGGGGGCCGTCCGATATGCGTATGACCTTTGGCTACGACACGGTGCGCACGCCTGAGAATACTGAAGAGGGTGATCTCAAGGCGGCGCGCGATCGCGTCTTCGCGGCCTGCAAGGCGGCCAACATCGGCTTCCTCGACGGCGTCGACGCAGGGAATGTTGCTGAGAAGATCGACGAAGGGATTACATTCCCCGCCGGTGACGAGGCGGCAGCAATCGCCGGCCGGAAGCACACAGGGCGTACATAAGTCTGAGCGAGCATCGCCAGAGCATAGCAGGGAGGTTAGCACACGCCTGCAGTTGCGGCGCTGGCGTTAGCCCCGCTGACCTTCCTGTTTTTCTTACCCCCAATTCGTAGGCTGCCAGGTAGGCAAGAACCGGCCTTCCTGCTGTCTGCCTTCGCCAACACGCCCGCCGAACTGCAATAGGCTATGTACTTCCTGTTTCCAACAGGCGGGGGATCCCTGACGCCTCCGAAATCACCCTATTCTGTGGGCAAGAGTCATTCGCCGCGAAGTGTGCCCTTCCGCCCATAAATGCAATTCCATGTCGATTCTGAGCCCTGTCAGGGCCAACTGCTGTCCTGTAGTCGGCCATGCCCGGCCTTTTTTGCATGCTTGACAAGCCATCCCCGTCGTTGATATATTATTTTATGTAAATTCCACTTTTCCATTCCCACTGCAGCCGAAAGCGTCTTAGCAACGTCTATTGAAGGTACAATCAAAAGGAGGTAGAGAATGTCTTCGCACAAGTACGTCGCATTTCTTCTCGTCCTGGCCCTGATTGTGGTCGCCTGTACCCCGGCGCCAGTTGAGCCGGCCGCCGACCAGCCAGCGGAAACCATGGCTGAGGCCCCGGCAGAAAGCGCTTCGACCGGGGACGATGTCTGCCCCGCGCGCGGCGGCACGCTGGTCCTGGATTTCAGTTCAAGGGCTTTAGTGGTGCCTATCTGGGGATGGGGCTACGAGCAGCAGAAACTTGTTTTCGGCAAGCTGATCCGCACCGGCACCGACAACGTTCCCCATCCCGACCTGGCAGAAAGCTGGGAGATCAGCGATGACGCCACAGAGTTCACTTTCCACCTGCGCCAGGGCGTAAAGTGGCATGACGGCGAGGATTTCACCGCCGATGACGTGGCCTTCACCTGGACGTGGCACAACGACCTTGACAGCCCATGGGTGAACCCTGCCCAGCCCGGCAACTGGATAGCGCTGAAGGGTTCGCTGGACTACCTCGATGGTAAGACCGATGAGATCGAGGGAATCCGAGTGATTGACGATCACACTGTGCGCCTCACTCTCGCCGAACCGGACGTAAGTTACTTCTCCCGCTTCATAGGCAGCATCAATATACTGCCCGAGCACATCTACAGCCAGTGGCGTGTGCCCGACCTGAAGGACTCTGGCAATCCGCTCTGGTTCACCACCGAGACACAGATCGGCACCGGTCCCTTCAAGTTTGTGGACGGGAAAAAGGATGAGTACTTCCGCCTGGCGCGCAATGACGACTATTGGGAAGGGTCGCCTTGCCTCGACGGAATCCTGTTCCAGAACATGGGCCCGCCCGACACGCAGTTTATCGCCCTGCAAAAGGGTGAACTGGACGTGATGAAAGTGGAAGGCAACTTCTATCAACAGGCCAAAGACTTGCCTGATATCGATGTCCAGACGCAGCGACTGAACTATATCAGCATTTTCGTCGGCAACCTCAGTCAGCCGGCCTTCTGGGACAAGCGCGTGCGCATGGCCATAAGCCACGCCATTAACCGCCAGGAGATCGGGGACGCCGTCTACTTCGGTCTGCGCGAACCTTGGCACACCTTCTCCTTCGTTGATGGCTGGACCAATGACGAGGTGCCTACCTATTCATATGATCCGGAGATGGCGATGTCCCTGCTGGCGGAGGCTGCTGCTGACGGCGTATGGGATGCTGAAAAAGAACACGAACTGATCTACTACCATTCGGGCACAGAGGCGAAGAACTTCATGCTGCTGATGCAGAAGTACCTCAGTGAGGTAGGGATCAACGTCAAAGTCATTCATGTGCCAAACGAGGCCTGGAACGATCGAGTAGCCGAGAACAAGCACTCCTTCTCCCATGCCGGTTGGGGGAACCCGGTCGATCTCCATGGCTACTATCGAACCTACCGCTGTGACAATCCTCCCAACCAGAGAGACGTGATTTGGCCGACTGACGGCTCACTCGACGCCGTATGCGCTCAGATAGATGCGCTGTTCGTCGAGGCCAAGGAAACGGGCGATACGGATCAACGCAAGGCCCTCTACGACGAGATACAGCAGATCATCGCCGAGAACGTGATCGGATATATCCCGCTCCACCGATACCATATGGGTTATGCGATCAGCAAGAATGTCGGCGGAATGGACACCTATGCCTTGGGCGGCATGCACGACTACCAGTGGTCGAAACTCAATGCCCACTTGTGGTACAAGATGGAAGAGTAATTCTGGTACGCCATCCCACTCTGCTTCTGTTTTGCAGCGGAGTGGGATGGAACCCGACCCTCGCTACCGCCTGCCTACGATGTTGCGCGCGCTGAACAGCCAGGGCAGGCGGGTTATTCCGCAACCATCTGAGAATCCTCGATGACCCGATACATCATTCGCCGCCTGGTTATCGCCGTCCCTGTCTTGTGGGGCATTATCACACTCACATTCATAATGAGCGAGATCATGCCTGGCGACTACGTTGACGCGCTTGTGCCGCCCAATCTCAGACTGGAAATGGGCGTAGATGAGGCGCAGCTCCAACGACTGCGCGAGTCCTACGGGCTGGACAAACCGGTCATCGTACGCTACGGTATCTGGCTGCGTGAACTGATTCTGCACGGCAACCTCGGCTATTCGTTCATCACCGGGCAACCGGCTCTGCAGGAGATGGCCCAGGTTTTGCCAGCAACGTTGCAACTCTCCGTCGTTACGATTCTCTTTTCCCTGGTCGTCGGTACATCCCTGGGTATCATTTCAGCCATCAAGCAGTATTCCGTGCTCGATCATCTTCTCACTTTGCAGGCTTTTGTCTGGATTTCGACGCCCGGTTTTGTATTTGCCATCATTGCTCTCTACCTGTTCTCACTCAAGCTACCGCTTTTCCCAACCGGCGGCAGGGCGCCGCTCGACGGTCCCGACAATATTTTCGTCCGCCTCCACTATCTGGCCTTGCCGGCGCTTGTCCTCGGCTTCGAGGGGCTGGCCGGCCATATGCGCTATGCACGCGCCAGCCTGTTAGAGGCTCTCGGCGCCGACTACGTCCGCACCGCTCGTGCAAAAGGCCTGCCTGAACGATCCGTCTATCTGGGTCACGCCTTCCGCAACTCCCTGCTGCCGGTCATCACGCACGTCGGCCTTTCCCTGCCTGGCATTATCGGCGGCTCATTTATAATCGAGACAATCTTCGTCTGGCCGGGCATGGGCAAGCTGGGCATGGAGTCAATCTTCATGCGCAACCAGCCGATGATAATGGCGATGAACCTGATTGGTTCTTCGATGGTGCTTTTCGCCAATCTCCTGGCCGACATCACCTATGCCTGGGCTGATCCCAGGATCCGCTACGATTAAGGTGCACGGCATGGTCGACACCACAGCCACTCCGGCTGACGCCGAAACCGAGGCGCGGCACGCAGTCCCAACGCAGATGTCGCCGGACGCATTGCATACAATGGCTGAGGCGGAGAACCGCTTTCTGCGCCGCTTTCGCCGCCACCGCCTTGCGGTCATTGGCGTGGCAGCCATGGCCCTGTTCGCGCTGCTCGCCATTCTGGCGCCATTTGTGACGTTCCATGATCCCAACGGCATCGACCTGACCGTGATGCGGCAGGCGCCCTCGGCGGCTCACGTACTGGGCACTGACCCGCTAGGACGAGATGTCTGGACGCGCCTGGTCTATGGCACCAGGGTCTCGCTCGCGGTCGGCCTGGTGGCAGTCAGTATCTATGTCACCATCGGCGTGGTACTGGGAGGGCTCGCCGGGTATTTCGGCGGCCGCGTGGACATGCTGCTCAGCCGCTTTACCGACGTGATGATGTGCTTCCCTTCATTCATGCTGATTGTAACAGTCGCCGTCATTCTGCCTCCCAACATATTCAATGTCATGGTTATCATTGGGCTTTTCGGCTGGACCGGAATTATGCGCTATGTACGCGCCCAGTTTCTTTCGCTGCGGGAGCAGGAATTTGTACTGGCCGCGCGCTGTGTCGGCGTGAGCAGTGGTCGGATAGTTTTTCGTCACATACTCCCCAATGCGATTGCCCCGGTGGTGGTTGCGGCCACCATGGGGCTGGCCGGGGCGATCATGACCGAGTCCGCCTTGAGCTTTCTGGGCCTGGGCGTCCAGGAGCCGATGTCCAGTTGGGGTAGCATGTTGCAGGATGCCATGTCGCTGCCGATTCTTCAGACCATGCCGTGGCTGTGGCTGCCTTCGGCCGTCGCCATCGCTATTACAACACTCTCGGTAAACTTTGTTGGGGATGCACTGCGCGACGCGCTCGATCCTCACATGAGCCTGGGTTGATGAATCAGAGGGTGACACGGCGTCTCGATACGTTGCAGGCGTTCACTGTCTTGCCGTTCCCAAGCCGAAGCCACTTCCCTATCCGCAGGGAGAATCCTCTTTGAGTTCACTTCCTTTTGCTCCGTTTGAACCTGATGACCATACAGTTGTCCTTTACCACTTCGACGAAGGCGAAGGCAACGAGACCCGCGACGCTTGCGGGGACCACCAACTGACCCTGCGCGCACATCGCGATGCGGATTGGGG
>JAPOQD010000014.1 GCA_026710905.1 Halieaceae bacterium | reverse complement strand
GAGGGTGCCATGTGCCCGGAGGGTGCCATGTGCCCGGAGGGTGCAATATGCGGGCTAGGAGGGCAGGGTGGACCAACGGCCGTTACAATAAAGTTCCAGGGGGCGATAGCGGGTCTTGTAGGCCATTTTCCGACACTGTCGAATCCAGTAGCCCAGGTAGACATAGGACAAACCCAGTTCCCTGGCCCATTCAATCTGCCAGAGGATGGCATAGGCGCCAAGGCTTCGATGTTGCTGTTGCGGCTCGAAGAACGTGTAGATGGCGGACAAGCCGTCGTTCAGCCGGTCCACAACGGACACACACAACAATTGCCCGCCCAGTTCCATGCTGAAATAACTGGTCACGCCCCATTCATTGCTGAGAAATGACTCGTACTGGTCCCGCAACGGAGGGTACATATCACCCCCACGATGCCGATTTTCAATATAGCGCCGGTACAGTTCAAAGAATTCCCCGCTGGCGATACTCTCGACTTCGCTTACCACCAGGTCGTGGTTTTGCTGCCAGGTCCGTTTTTGGCTGCGCCGCGGCTGAAAGTCATCGACCACGATCCTGGCAGGGATACAGGCTTTGCAGTTGGCGCAGTGTGGGCGGTAGAGGTGGGGACCGGACCGGCGAAATCCTTGCTGTGACAAACGGCTGTAGAGCTGCTCATCCACCGCTGCGCCCGGATCCAGAAACAGCGTGGTCGCTTCCCGGCCCGGCAGATAACTGCAACTGTGAGGACCGGTGGTGTATACCTTGATTTCACTTCGAAATGAAGTCACGGCAACTCCCGTGCGGCAATCTCCAGTGACCACCTTGGGGTGGGTCGATTCATGCCGACAGTTTGTGCAAGATACTTTTCAAAGTCCAGCCTGGGGATGTCCCGGGCGCCCAGGGAAACAAGATGCTCACTGCGCACCTGGCAGTCGATCATGCGATAGCCCTTCTCAGCGAGAATCCGCAGTGTCGCCGCCAGCGCCATTTTGGAGGCATTGGACTCCTTGCTGAACATGGATTCGCCAAAAAAAACCTGGCCCAAAGCCACTCCATACAGGCCACCCACCAAATCTCCATCCTGGTTCCAGACCTCCACCGAGTGAGCGTAACCAGCCCGGTGCAATTCAGTATAAGCGTTTCTCATGGCAGTGGTGATCCAACTGCCGGTGTCCTTTTTCCTCGGCGCGGCGCACCCGGCCAGCACCTGCCGGAAGTCCCGGTCAGCGCTAACCCTGTATTCAGAATTGCGCATGGCCTTGCGCAAGCTGCGGGAAATTTTCAGTTCATCGGGAAACAGCACGGTTCGCGGGTCCGGGCTCCACCACAGTACAGGCTGAGGGTCCTGATACCAGGGGAAAATACCCCTTTCATAGGCGCGTAACAATCTGGAGAGACTGAGGTCTCCACCAATGGCCAGCAGGCCATTGGGAGAGCGCAGGGCCCGCCGGGTACTGGGAAAATCCGGATTGTGTTGATCGATTCTCGGTATCACTGGACGCCACCGGGTTTCATCTTCCGGTTACCGTGTCAACAGGCTCGTTCCGATGTTGTTATTGGCTACAATAGCAATTTTCAGGTTTTGAGCGGGCGCCAGCCTCCACAGCAAGGCTATGCCAGATTATCAAGATAGCGTTCTGCATCCAGCGCCGCCATGCAGCCAAAGCCGGCAGAAGTTACGGCCTGGCGATAGACGTGGTCACCAACATCACCCGCGGCAAACACTCCGGGCCTGCTGGTGGCGGTGACATTGCCATCGATGCCACTGTGTATCCGGATATAGCCATTGTTCATGTCCAGTTGTCCGTCAAAGATCCCGGTATTGGGTTTGTGTCCGACGGCAATGAAAACCCCCGAAACGTCAATATCTTCCCGGGTACCGTCCAGGGTGGATTGCAGGCGTGCCCCGGTTACCCCACTGTCGTCACCCAACACCTCGACCAGCCGGTGGTTCCAGCGGATTTGCAGCTTGCCCTCCCGTTCCCGCCCGAACAATTTATCCTGCAGCATCTTTTCCGCCCGCAGGGCATCTCTGCGGTGCACCAGAATAACCTCAGAGGCGATGTTGGAAAGGTACAGGGCCTCTTCAACTGCCGTATTGCCACCGCCGATTACCGCGACTTTTTGGCCCCGATAGAAGAATCCATCACAAGTGGCGCAGGCGCTGACCCCTTTACCCATGAAGGCTTCTTCGGAAGGCAGGCCAAGGTATTGCGCCGAGGCCCCTGTGGCGATAATCAAGGCATCGCAAGAATAGGCGCCGGAGCCCTGAAGCTGCATGGGCTGGGCGTCAAGGTCCACAGTTTCGATATGGTCGAAGATCAAATGGCAGTCTAATCGCTCCGAGTGACGTTGCATTCGCTGCATCAACTCGGGGCCCTGTAGTCCCTCATCTTCGCCAGGCCAGTTGTCGACATCCGTGGTTGTAGTCAACTGACCGCCCTGTTCCACACCGGTGATCAGCACCGGCGCCAGATTGGCTCGGGCGGCATAAATAGCGGCGGTATAACCGGCCGGACCAGAGCCGAGTATAATCAGCCGATGGTGTTGGACTTCATTCATGTTGCAAGACAATCCTCGACACTTACTTTTCAGCTTGGCAAGTCGCGCATCATAGGGTAAAGAGCGGAGCATGGCAAAGATTGCAAGGAAGATGAGAAAGTTACGCTAAGCTTTTGAAATATTGAATAAATATAAGCATAATTGCGAAAACGGCAGGAGGTGAGACAGGGTGGCGCAGCAGACCGGCAGCATGAAACATTTTCTCGCGCCGAGGTTACGGGAAGCCGCCTTGATCGGCGCCACCGCGGTGTCTCTCTACCTGTTACTGGCCCTGGTCAGTTATGCCCCGGACGACCCGGGCTGGTCCGCCACCGGCAGCGGAGACCCGATAAGGAATTCCGCCGGAGTGACGGGCGCGTGGCTGGCCGATGTATTTTTTTCGCTGATCGGCTACCTCGCCTTCCTGTTTCCCCTGATGCTCGGCTACCGGGCCTGGCTTCTGTTTCTGCACCGCCACGATGAATCGGGGATTGACTGGGTAACGCTGACCATTCGCACTCTCGGTTTCTGCCTGGTCATGATTGCCGGCTCCGCACTGGCCACCTTGAATGATGTGGGACATTCGTCCCTGCCCCAGGGCTTGGGTGGTATGTTGGGGCAGGCGGTAGCAGCCCCTTTTATCGATCTGTTCAGTAGCGGTAGCCGTCTCATTCTGGTAGCGGTGTTTCTGCTCGGAATGACGGTATTTACCGACCTTAGCTGGTTGCGGTTGCTGGAGCAGGTTGGATTCTGGACACTGCAGGGAGGACGCCTGGCAATTGACCGCTGGCATGCATTCACTGACTGGCGCAAGCATAGGAGTTCCCGGCAGGTACGCCGCAAGGAAATTACCGAGCATGTAAAAAAAGAGAAGAAACGCAAGCCGCGAAAGATCAAAACTACCCTGGAGAAAGTGGAAAAAAGCACTCGCGAAGAGCGTGAACGCCAACAACCACTGTTCGATACACTGGAAACTCATTCTTTGCCGGCTTTGGAGTTGCTCGATGAACAGGTCAGGGACCCGGCGAGGGGGTTTTCCAAAAACGATCTCGACAAGCTGTCCCAATCCCTGGAACTGAAACTGGCGGATTTTGGTATATCGGTGGAAGTGGTGGCCGTGTACCCCGGTCCGGTAATTACCCGTTTCGAAATTCAATTGGCGGCTGGTGTCAAGGTCAGCCGGATTTCCAACCTGGCCAAGGACCTGGCGCGCGCACTGGCGGTAATTTCGGTGCGCGTGGTGGAGATAATCCCCGGTAAATCAGTGGTGGGCATAGAGATACCCAATGAACACCGGGAAATAGTCAATTTCCGCAAGGTGTTGTCTTCACAAGCCTTCGAGAATTCCAAATCTCCCCTGACCCTGGCGCTGGGCCATAATATATCGGGCCAGCCAGTGGTGGCGGACCTGTCCAGGATGCCTCACCTGTTGGTTGCCGGCACTACCGGAGCGGGAAAATCGGTGGGCGTAAATGCAATGTTGCTGAGCATGCTGTACAAGTCCGGGCCGGAAGATGTACGCCTGATCCTGGTGGACCCGAAAATGCTGGAGCTTTCGGTCTACGATGGGATTCCCCATTTGCTCACCCCGGTTATTACCGACATGAAGGATGCCGCCAATGGTTTGCGCTGGAGTGTGGCGGAAATGGAGCGGCGCTACAAACTGATGTCGGCGTTGGGGGTGCGGAATCTGGCGGGTTACAACCGCAAGATTGAGGAAGCCGAGGCCGCTGGCGAACCAATCAAGGATCCACTGTGGGCTCCCCAGCCCGGTTTTGAACGGATAGCCGAGGAATCCGAAGCAGAAGTATTGGGCAAGTTACCCTTTGTGGTGGTGGTCATCGACGAATTTGCCGACATGATGATGATGGTCGGCAAGAAGGTGGAAGAGTTGATTGCCCGTATCGCCCAGAAAGCCCGGGCGGCGGGTATCCACCTGATACTGGCGACGCAGCGTCCGTCCGTGGACGTTATCACCGGTCTGATCAAGGCGAATATCCCGACTCGCATCGCCTTTCAGGTCTCTTCCAAGGTGGATTCACGCACCATTCTCGACCAGGGTGGAGCCGAGCAATTACTGGGACATGGCGACATGCTGTATCTCCCACCGGGCACTGCGACGCCGGTGCGGGTACACGGCGCCTTTGTCGATGACCATGAAGTCCACCGGGTAGTCAAGGATTGGAAGCAGCGGGGCGACCCCAGTTATATAGAAGGTTTGCTGGACGAAAGCAAAACAGGAGGGGTATTGCCGGGAGAGCAGGCACCCGGCGAGGAAGAACTGGAAGAAGACGACCCGCTCTACGACGAAGCGGTGCACTATGTGACCAGCAGCCGCCGCGCCAGTATTTCTTCGGTACAGCGCAAATTTCGCATCGGCTACAATCGTGCCGCCCGTCTCATTGAGAGCATGGAAATAGCCGGCGTGGTTACCGCGATGAGCAGCAATGGCCAGCGCGAGGTGGTCGCTCCGCCTCCGGCAGAGGAATGATGCTACGCAGTGGTGAAAAACTGTGCGGTAAATGGAGTCCGGGGATACTCTTGAAAAGTCGGTATGAAATCGGCATTTTCGGCGGTGCCTGCGCACTATGCGGGTTTTTGATGGCGCTGCTGACGCCTCTACCGGTTTTGGCTGAAAGCCTGGAAGAGCGTTTGCGTGTTTTCCAGACGCTGACGGGCGACTTTCGGCAACAGCTGCGCTCGGCTGAAGGGGAACTGCTGCAAGAGCACAGCGGCAGCTTCAGCCTGCGTCAGCCTGGGAAATTTCGCTGGCACATTCAGGAGCCGGATGAACAACTGCTGCTGTTGGTGGATGGGGAACTGCTGCACTACGATGTGGAGCTGGCTACCGCCACCCTCAACCCCAGCGGGGGTGTTACCGCCACACCACTGGCAATTCTCGGCGGAGAAACGGCCGCAATTCAGTCCTTCTATCAGGTCGAGGAAAAGTCGGAAGGCGCCTTTGCCCTGCGGCCGCTGGACGATTCCAGCCCGCTGACGCTTATTCATTTGCATTTTGCAGGCAACACGCTGGTGTCCATGAATTTTCAGGACAGGTTGCTGCAAACCACGGAAATCGAGTTCTCCTCGGTGAGGATCAATCCACCCTTGCCCAAATCCGAGTTTGCTTTCGTGATTCCGGAGGGTGTCGATTATTTTCGCAATGAACCCTGACCTGCTAAGCGGAGAGAATGGCGGCTACCAGCCGTTGGCTGACCGGTTGCGCCCGAAAACACTGGCTGAGTTTGCCGGACAGCGCCATTTGCTGGGGACCGGGAAGCCACTGCGCGAAGCGCTGGAACGGGGCCATTTGCATTCCATGGTGTTGTGGGGCCCACCGGGTGTGGGCAAGACTACACTGGCAAGACTGATGGCGGAACGGGCCAGCGCGCACTTCATGAGCCTGTCGGCGGTGTTGTCGGGAGTAAAGGAAATACGTGCGGCAGTGGACCAATCGCGCATACAACGGGGGAGGGGACGCGATACCATCCTGTTCGTCGACGAGGCGCACCGCTTCAATAAATCGCAGCAGGATGCTTTTTTGCCGTACGTGGAAAACGGCAGCCTGATTTTCGTGGGCGCCACCACGGAAAATCCTTCCTTCGAACTGAACAATGCTCTGCTATCCCGCTGTCGAGTGTACAAATTGCGTGTACTGCGCGCAGAGGAAATCCTGGAGGTGCTGGAGCGCAGCCTGGGATCTTTTGAGCAGCCGGTGGAGGTTGCCCCGGAGTTGTTGAAGCAGTTGGCGCTGGCTGCCGACGGAGATGCCCGCCGAGCCTTGAACCTGCTGGAATTGGGCGTGGACCTGGCCACGGGCGAGGACGGCCCGGTACGGCTCGATGACGCCTTGGTGGAAGAAGTTATACAGGGAGGCCTGCGGCGCTTCGACAAGGGCGGGGACATGTTCTATGACCAGATTTCCGCCCTGCACAAGGCGGTGAGGGGCAGTTCACCAGACGCTGCACTGTATTGGTTCGTACGCATGGTGGATGGCGGATGTGACCCTCTCTACATAGCCCGGCGACTGGTCCGAATGGCGAGTGAAGATATCGGAAATGCCGACCCCCGCGCTCTTGGCATTGCCCTGGATGCCTGGCAGGTGCAGGAACGGCTGGGCAGCCCCGAGGGCGAGTTGGCCATTGCCCAGGCGCTGGTCTACGCGGCCTGCGCGCCCAAGAGTAATGCGGTCTATACCGCCTTCAACGCAGCCGTGAAGGAAGTACACAACAACGCCAGTGAAGAAGTACCTCTGCACCTGCGCAATGCGCCTACGGAATTGATGAAACAGATGGAACACGGCGCGGACTACCGCTACGCCCACGACGAGCCTGAGGCCTTTGCCGCGGGGGAAAACTATTTTCCCGAATCCTTGCGCGATACCCGCTACTACTACCCGGTAGCACGGGGTCTGGAGCAAAAGATCAAGGAAAAGCTGGCTCATCTGCGTGCATTGGACAAACAAAGTACAATGCGCCGCTACGAGTAGTACGCCCATGAAACATGTCTTGTTCATCGCCCTGGGCGGGGCAGGTGGAGCCTTGGCCCGCTACTGGCTGCAAAACCTGATGCGGGGCTCGGCGATTTACCTGCCACTTGGAACACTGACGGTAAACGTGTTGGGTTCGTTCCTGGTCGGAGTGGTCTATGTACTGGTCGCGGAGCGCGCTACGCTGCACCCGGATTGGCGCAGCGTAATGGTTGTTGGCTTTCTCTGCGCCTTTACCACTTTTTCCACGTTCTCCCTGGAGGCAGTGGTGCTGTTGGAAAATGGTCAAGCCACGATGGCGGGGTTGTATGTCCTGGCCAGTGTAGGTATTTGTCTCTGCGCGGTTTGGGCCGCAATTGTCCTGACCCGTTTAGTATAGAGTTGCGAGATGTTAAGTCTGAAATTGGTGCGCAAGGACCCCGAAGCGGTAGCCCTACAAATGGCGCGCCGCGGCGCCGCTTTCGACGCGCCCGCTTTCCAGGCGCTGGACGCCTGCCGCAAGCAGGCCGATATCAGCAGCCAGTCCCTGCAGGCGGAACGCAACGCTGTGTCCCGGAAAATCGGCAAACTGGTGCGGGAGGGAATGGACGCTGAAACAGCACGGTTATCCGTACAACCGGCGCTGGAACAGATCTCCATGAAACTTGATCAGGCTGCCGGGGAGTCCAGAAAATTTCAACAACAATTGGAAGATCTGTTGATGAGCCTGCCCAATATTCCGGCCGAGGGGGTTCCCGACGGCAGGGATGAGCGGGACAACCGGGAATTGAGCCGCTGGGGCGAACCCGCAAACTTCGACTTCCCGGTACTGGACCACGTTGAACTGGGCGAAAAGCTGGGTGGAATCGACTTTGATGCCGCCACCCGGATGACCGGCGCTCGTTTTGTGGTATTGAGTGGCGCCGTGGCGAGACTGCACCGGGCCCTGATCCAGTTCATGCTCGACATCCATATTTCCCGGCACGGATATCAGGAACTCAATGTGCCCTATATTGTCAATGCGGATTCCCTGCGTGGTGTGGGCCAGTTACCGAAGTTTGAAGATGACCTGTTCAAGTTGCGTCACCATCAGGATTTCTACCTGATCCCAACGGCTGAAGTGCCGGTGACCAATATGCTGCGCGGCCGTATCGTGGAACAGGAAGAACTGGAGGGCCTGCGTTATGTCTGTCATTCCCCCTGTTTTCGCAGCGAGGCAGGCAGTTACGGCAAGGACACTCGCGGCATGATCCGCCTGCACCAGTTTGAAAAAGTCGAACTGGTGCGGATGACTCCCCCGCAGCTTGCGGAACAGGCCCTGGAGGAGTTGACCGCTCATGCGGAAACGATTTTGCAAATGCTGGAACTGCCCTACCGAAAGGTAATTCTATGCACGGGGTACATGGGCTTCAGTGCCTGCAAGACCTTCGATCTAGAGGTATGGTTGCCGGCCCAGAACACCTATCGGGAAATCTCCTCCTGCAGCCATTTCAGCGACTACCAGGCCCGCCGGATAAAGGCGCGCTGGCGAAATTCCGAGACAGGCAAGCCGGAACTGCTGCACACCCTGAACGGCTCCGGCCTGGCGGTGGGACGTACCCTGGTAGCGATTCTCGAAAATTTTCAATGTGCGGACGGCAGCGTGGACCTGCCCGCTGTATTACAGCCATACCTGGGGGGAATGACCCGGCTGGGACCGGGCTGAGGCCATGGACTACCTTCCGCTGTTCGTGCGTTTGACCGAACTTCCGGTACTGTTGGTAGGGGGAGGGCGGATGGCCCAGCGCAAGGCGAACCTGCTGCTCCGGGCCGGGGCCAGGCTGACGGTAGTCGCGCCGGAAATGGATACGGAGTTGCAAACCCTGCTCAAGGAGTACAACAGCCACTGGTTGCAGCAGAGCTATACCGATGACTGTCTCGACGGTATGCACATGGTAGTGGTAGCCACACCGGACCGGAGCCTTAACCAGACAATCTCGGCTGCTGCTCAACTACGCCGTATTCCCGTCAATGTGGTTGATAGCCCGGAATTGTGCAGTTTCGTGTTTCCGGCGATTGTCGACCGCAACCCCCTGCTGGTGGCCATTGGCAGCGGCGGGAACAGCCCGCTGCTGGTACGCCGGGTAAAGACCCAGATAGAAGCCCTGTTACCCGCGTCCTTCGGCCGTCTGGTGAAATTCGCAGGACGTTTCCGCAAACAGGTGGCTGAAGCTCTCCCGGACCCCGAGCGGCGGCGCCGTTTCTGGGAAAGTCTGCTGGACCGGCCAGCTCTCCAGCAACAGCTTGAGTCCGGGGATGAAAACGCCGCGAACCGCAGCCTGCAACAGCTTCTGTCCAGCCAGGATAGCGAGCCTGCGCGAGGGGAGGTGTACCTGATTGGCGCCGGCCCCGGCGACCCCGATCTGGTCACCTTCAAAGCGGTGCGCCTGCTTCAGCATGCTGACGTGGTGCTGTACGACCGGCTGGTGTCGCCCCAGGTGCTGGACCTGTGCCGCGGCGATGCGGAACGTATCTACGTAGGCAAGCGGCGCAACGAGCACACCCTGGGGCAACAGCAAATTAACCACTTGCTGGTGCAACTGGCCCGGCAGGGGAAGCGGGTGGCGCGCCTGAAGGGTGGTGATCCGTTTATTTTTGGCCGTGGCGGGGAGGAAATCGAACTGCTGGCCGAGAACCGGGTCCCCTTCCAGGTGGTGCCGGGAGTGACCGCTGCCAGTGGCTGCGCCTGCTATGCGGGAATTCCCCTGACCCATCGCGACCATGCGCGGTCCGTGAGGTTCATTACCGGACAGTTACAGGACGGCAGCCCCGATCTGGCATGGGAAGATCTGCAAGGAGAGCAGGAAACCCTTGTGTTTTACATGGGCTTGCAGGGCTTGAATACCATTTGTGAACAATTGCAGGCGCACGGCCACGCCGGCGACACTCCGATTGCCCTGGTGGAGCAGGGCACAACCTCCCATCAGCGCACCACGATCAGCACACTGCGGGAAATGCCGGAGCTACTGAGAAATCGGGAGGTGTATGCACCAACCATTATCATTGTCGGTTCAGTGGTAGCGCTGCACGAACAACTATCCTGGGTCGAGGAAACCGGCAAACCCGGTCGCTGGCCACCGCAGCCGGGTTAGCCCGCATATTGCGGCTAAAAACTCGAGGCGAGGAATTGCTCTCCATTGTTCAGAAGATCAACCAGGATCTTGCTTGACTCAACCAGAACAATATCCGGTGTCTCTTCCTCATCAGGGTCTTCGACGGCGGTATCCGCCAGCGTATTTTCGCTAGCGTCGGTCAGGCTGGTCAGCAGTTCCAGCCCCTTCGCCGCCCGGCGTTTGTTTTCAATGGCCATACTGCTGGCCTGCTGGCTTTCCTGCAGGGCCTGGCGAGTCGCTTTGTTCAGGGGCAAGACATCCATCTCGCGCGCTACCTCGGCCAGAGCGATACGCTCACGCAGGTGGATGAAATCCGGGTCATCCCGGGTGCGTTGTTCATGGCGGCTGAGCAGTTGCGGCAGGATACCGGGAAGATCGTGATACTTGCGATGGCGCACGCCGTTGATCCGATCCCAGTCCAGGGCGTGGTCAAGTGCGCTTTCACCGATCTCGTCGCGGTCGAAAGGCGAAGGAAACAGCAGGTCGGGGATGACCCCGCGATGCTGGGTACTTGCGCCGCTGATGCGGTAGAACTTCGATTCCGTCACTTTAAGTTGCCCCTCCGGCATGGGCAGCAGGGTTTGTACCGTACCCTTGCCGAAGGATTGCCCGCCGAGAATGATGCCCCGCTGGTAGTCCTGAATGGCGCCGGCGAAAATTTCCGAGGCCGAAGCGCTGAGGCGGTTGATCAACACCACCAGCGGTCCGGCGTAATAGGGGCCGGGGCGTCGTTTGCCCTGCCGCGAGAGGCGATGCGAAGCATGACGAATTTGCACGGTCGGGCCGTATTCGATAAACAACCCGGTCAGGGCGTTGGCCTCCTGCAGGGAGCCGCCGCCATTGTTGCGCAAATCGATGATTACACCATCCACCGCTTCGGCGGCCAGTTGGTCCAACAGCCGCTTGACGTCGCGGGTGGTGCTTTTGTAGCCCTCGTCGCCCCGGCGCAAGGCCTCGAAGTCAATATAGAAGGCGGGAATCTCGATAACCCCGAGTTTGATGCGGCGGCCGTTATCCATAACGTCCATCACCTGTTTGCGGGCGCTTTGTTCTTCCAGCTTTACCCTGTTGCGCACGATGGTAATGGTATTGCGCTGGTCCGGACTCCTGGCGTTGGCGGGGATCACTTCCAGGCGTACCGTGCTGTCCTTGGGTCCACGAATCAGTTGCACCACATCGTCGAGCCGCCAGCCGATGATGTCGACCATTTCGCCTTCCTGCTCCTGACCAACCGCCACGATACGATCGGCTGGGCGTAGCTGCCCCTGTTTGTCGGCGGGCCCGGCAGGCACAATGCGGGCAACCTTGGTGTACTCATCCTGTAATTGCAGTACGGCGCCGATACCTTCCAGGGAAAGACTCATGCTGATGTTGAAGTTTTCCAGGTTGCGCGGCGACAGGTACGTGGTGTGAGGGTCATACAACTCGGTGAGAGCATTGGCGTAGAACTGGAATACGTCCCCGGCATTGTATTGGGAAATACGGTGCAACTGATTTTCGTAGCGCTTGCGCAAGGTGGGCTCTATATCGGCGGCCTCCTTACCCGCCAACTTCAGGCTGAGCACTGCATTCTTTAGTTGTTTGCGCCAATGCTCGTCCATCGCCGCTTCCGACCCGGCCCAACCACGCTGATCCGGGTCCAGCAGCAGGTTTTCATCGATGCTGAAGTCCATACCAGCGATAATCTCCGGCAGGCGCTGTAAAAGTTTTTGCAGACGTTTTTCCATGCGCTGCTGAAAACGGTCGAAAATAACAAAACCTGCCTTCAGGTTGCCGTCGCCGAACTGGTCGTCCAGCCGCAACCTGTAGCGCTCGAATTCTTCAATGTCACCTTGCAGAAAAAACATGCGGGCCGAATCGAGATTGAGTAGATAGTTATCGAGCAGCAGCGAAGATAACTGGTCGTCGAAGCGGCGCTTGGAGTAGTGTCTCCTTTCCAGGGCGTCGACTATTTCCACCGCGGTTTCGGCCTGCTGCCCGGTATATTCAATTCCGGCCAGCGCCGGAAGCGGCAGTAACACGGCACACAATAAGAGGACGACTTGCAAACGGGCTGGATAGGTCAAAAGGGTCTCGTGTTATCTTGTCAACTATCAGACTCGCATAGTGTAACAGGGCGATATTATGGGCGTCATATGCGAGTCAAAGCACCGGTAAATCGCCTTCGCGTGAATCGGGATCGAAGTCGTAAACGCCAAATGTAAAACCCGCGGGCGGGTTTTTCCGCAACTCTTGAATACGGCGATAAAAATTGCCATGGGCACTGCCCATCAGGGCGTCCGTGATCATGCCGTCTTCATCGCAGGCCCGTGCGGCATTCAGCAGGCGTTCAAAAGTGTGTTCGAAATTTTCCGTATGACGGGTGCGAATCTCTGTACCGAACAACAACTTGTAGTGGTATTGCTCCGAACTCAAAACCATCAAACGCAGCATTTCCCGGGAAAAGATGTCCGGGTCATTGCGGGTGAGTTGAGCCCACAATTCTGCCAGTTTCTCTGCCGGCACCCGCTGCTCGTTGCCTTCGGCCATCTGGCTGGACAGATACAGCAAGCCCACCACCGTGCCCAGTTGATTGTGCACTACCTCGGCAATTTTCAGAAATGACTCACGCCGCTGATGCAACTCGGAGCGAGCCATGGCCTCAGTCTGCACCACGGCCTGCTCTGCGGATTTCTGAATTTCGACGAACTGCAGATTCATGGCATCAGTATTCTGGCGTAGTTCCTTCTTTTGCAGAAAGTAACCGATCACCAGCCACAGGAAAGCCAGGGGGGCGAAAGCGCCCTCCAAAAAACTGCCCATTCGCTCTACCGATAGCTGTGAAAAAGCTGTCCAACCCACCTGAGCGCTGATGTAAATAGCCATCAGCCCCAGATAGACGAGGGTAACCGCCAGTCCACCCAGTACTCGCCAGTCCTGATCGTAGGGCGAGTGATAAGCGTTGGCGGGACTTTCCGGCTGTTCGCCGATCATGTCAATATCCTGAGGCGCTTGATCCATACGTGAAACCCAGGCGATAGCCGCTTTCGGCCATTGGTGGCGCATTACATTATAGGCACACCCTGCGGCGAGTCGGCAGCCGCTTCGTCCTACCCCAATCTGCGGTCATGCTTCCAGCATGGCCGGTTTTGGCCAGCCAGTGCAAAGTTCAGTGCATCTTACACTGGTATTTGCCTTCGGTTTAGGTTAAAAAGACGCACGCTGGCCGGGGTGTCAATCCAGCGGATCTTTTGACCACTCAAACTAGCAAAACGATACATCGGCAATGCCGATTAATGTAATGGAATTCTTCAGGTACAAGACTCACAGGCGATGAGTGGCAGCGGATTTGCAACAATGGCGTTGCGGGAGCAACTGGCTGATTATGTCCAGTTAAGCAAGCCCCGTATCGCCCTGGTAGTTCTGGTGGCAACTCTTGCGGGCATGTGGCTGGCCGCCGGTTCGGCCCTGACTATTGCCCAGGTTTCCCTTACCTTGCTCGGCGTCTGGCTGGCCTCCGCTTCGGCCGGCATGCTCAACAATTATGTAGACCGTGATATCGACCGCTTGATGTCACGTACTGCACATCGCGCCACCGCGGCCGGCAGGCTGGAGCCGGAGCAGGTTTTGCGGGTTGGCCTGGCCCTGGCTGGAGCAGCCTTCCTGGTGCTGGTCTTGAGCTGCAATCTGTTAACCGCCTCACTGGCCATGGCGACGATCTACCTTTATGTTGTGGTGTACACTTTGTGGCTGAAGCGCAGCACCGACCTGTGTACGGAAATCGGGGGCATCGCCGGTGCTCTGCCGCCCCTCATCGGGTGGGCGGCAGTGAGCGGCGATATCGGATTGCCCGCCATCCTGCTGTTTGTGGTCATGTTTCTCTGGCAACCACCACACTTCTGGGTATTGGCCCTGTTACGGGCGGATGAATACCGCAGGGCGGGAATTCCGATGTTGCCCGTCACGGCCCGGGCCCTGATCCCCAAGGCCAAGATGCTGTTGTACACCGCCGCGCTGTTGCCGGCCACCTTGTCCCTCTATCTCACCGGGGTAGCCGGTCCGCTATACGCCTTTATCAGCACCACAGCGGGACTGGTCTATTTGCTGCTGACCCTTGATTTTATCAGGCGCGGCCTGCATAGAAGATCAGCGGTGAACCTGTTCCTGTTTTCTATCGTCTACATGTTATTGATATTTACTGCAATTTTTATTGATAGCCACTATTGATCAAGGATATTTGAACTATGGCATTGGCAATTGTACTGGTTTTGATGGTGGTCGGGTCGGTGGTCTTCCATTTCTGGAGCCCCTGGTGGCTTACCCCTCTGGCGTCCAACTGGGGGGCGATGGACGACACCATCATGATTACCTTCTGGGTAACCGGCTTCGTGTTCATTGCCGTCAACCTGTTCATTGCCTACTGCGTCGTCAAGTTTCGCCACTCACCCGGCCGCAAGTCCGCCTACGAACCGGAAAACAATAAACTCGAGTCCTGGCTGACCATTTTGACCGCAATTGGTGTGTTCGTGATGTTGGCGCCAGGTCTGGTGGTGTACACCGATTTTATCCGGGTGCCGAAGGACGCGGTGATTATCGAGGCAGTAGGTCAGCAGTGGCAGTGGAGCTATCGCTATCCAGGCAAGGATGGCGCGCTGGGCAAGGCGGACAACCGCCATGTTACCTTTGAAAACCCGCTGGGTATCGATCCGGATGACCCCTGGGGGGAGGACGATGTTGTAGTCGTCGGGGCGCCGGCCCATATCGAACTGGATCAGCCCATAAAATTCAATCTGCGTTCCAAGGATGTTCTGCACGACTTCTACGTTCCGCAATTTCGCGCCAAAATGGATTTGGTGCCTGGCCTGGTGAGCTATTTCTGGATGACGCCGACTGTGGCCGGCACTTATGAAGTCATGTGTGCTGAATTGTGCGGGGTAGGGCACTACAATATGCGCAGCAGCATCGTGGTGGATAAAAAGGCGGATTACCGAAAGTGGCTGTCCAAACAAACAACTTTCGCCCAATCCCAGGGCCGTGAGGCCCTTGGGGGAGACCCGGTGGAACGGGGTTTGCTGCTGACGCAGCAGAATGGATGTATCGCCTGTCATAGCCTTGACGGAAGGAGTGGCGTAGGTCCCACCTGGAAAGGCATGTATGGCAGCACTGGAACCCTGACCGACGGCACTACAACAGTGGCGGATGACGCCTACCTGGTGGAATCCATCACTAACCCCGGAGCCAAAATACGCGAAGGTTATGCGCCCTTGATGGCCGCGTATCCTTTCAGTGAAGATGATCTGGAGGCGATACTCGCCTACTTCATCACGCTGTCAGAATAAAGGAGGTACAGATCATGGCATATGCCGATCAAGACACAGGGCATCATCACGGCCCCGATGCATTTATCTGGAAATATGTCTGGAGCCAGGACCACAAGGTCATCGCCATTCAATATGGTTGCACCGCCATCGCGGTAGGCTTGCTGGCGCTGGTTCTGTCCTGGCTGATGCGGATGCAAATCGGCTTTCCCGGCAGCCTGGAGTTTATCGACCCCAGCGCCTATTACCAGTATGTCACCATGCACGGCATGATTATGGTGATCTACCTCCTGACGGCTTTCTTCCTCGGTGGCTTTGGCAACTATCTGATTCCGTTGATGTGCGGGGCCAGGGATATGGTATTCCCGTTCATGAACATGTTGAGTTACTGGTTCTACCTGGTCTCGGTGATCATTCTTGTGGCCAGTTATTTTGTTCCCGGAGGGCCCACTGGAGCCGGTTGGACGCTGTATCCTCCACAGTCGATTTTGCAGGGTACGCCGGGCACCGATTGGGGCATTGTACTGATGCTTCTTTCCCTGGCGGTGTTCATTGTCGCTTTTACCATGGGCGGCCTCAATTACATTACCACGGTGCTGCAAGCCCGTTGCCGGGGCATGACACTGATGCGGATGCCCCTGTCGGTTTGGGGCATCATCGCTGCTACGCTGCTCGGTCTGCTGGCCTTCCCGGCACTGTTTGTAAGCGCGGTCATGCTGTTGTTTGACCGGTTACTGGATACCAGCTTCTTCATGCCCTACATCGTACACATGGGGCAAGCGCTGGAAACCGGTGGTGGTAGCCCGGTGTTGTTTCAGCACCTGTTCTGGTTCTTTGGCCACCCGGAAGTCTATATCGTGGCGTTGCCGGCCTTTGGCCTGGTATCCGACATTCTCAGCACCCACGCCCGCAAGAATATTTTCGGTTACCGGATGATGGTCTGGGCGATCATCGCCATCGGCGGCATCAGCTTTATCGTCTGGGCGCACCACATGTATATCAGTGGCATGAATTTGTACCTGGGGTACTTTTTCGCCACTACCACACTGATAGTGGCCATCCCCACGGCGATCAAGGTCTACAATTGGACGCTGACGCTGTGGCACGGCAATATCATTCTCAATACACCGATGCTGTTCAGCATCGGCTTTATCAGCACCTTCCTGATCGGCGGGCTCACCGGTTTGTTCCTGGGTAATGTGGCGGTGGATATCCCGCTCTCCGATACCTATTTTGTGGTGGCCCATTTCCACATGGTGATGGCGATAGCGCCGGTCATGGTGGTATTTGCCGCCATTTACCACTGGTATCCGAAAATGACCGGGCGCATGTATAACGAAGCTCTGGGCAAGTGGCATTTCTGGATTACCTTCCTGGGCACCTACCTGATTTATTTCCCCATGCACTATCTGGGGTTTGAAGGTATGCCACGGCGTTACTACGCTTACGAAGGGTATGAATTCATCTCGGCGTCGGCCTACGGCCTGAATCAGTTCATTACCGTGGCCGCCATTAGCGTGGGAGTACTGCAGGTGTTGTTCCTGATCAACATGATCTGGAGCCTGAAAGCGGGCAGGGTGGCCGGCCCCAACCCCTGGCTTGCCACCACCCTGGAGTGGCAGACCCCGGACACACCTCCCTGTCACGGCAACTGGCGTGATGAATTGCCGATGGTGTATCGCTGGGCCTACGACTACAGCGTACCCGGCCAGGAACAGGACTATCTTCCGCAAAACCAGCCCATGGATAACGGCGAGCCGGATCTGTCCACCGATTCCGCCACCGGAGCGGCGCCGGCATGACCAGCCTGGTAAAAACCCTGGCCTCCAAGCCCTGGCTTAGCGGCAAGGACCAAATGGGCGAACCGGTGGAAGTTCGTTCATTCCATTTCGCGGATAAAAAAGTGGGGCTGCTGGCCTTCTTTTTTGTTGCCAGTTCCCTGTTCATGCTGTTTATCGTCGGTTATCGCCTGCGCATGGTCTATGAGGACTGGGCGCCTTTGCAGGAACCACTGACCCTGTGGATCAACAGTGGTTTTCTGGTGTTGGCCAGCCTGGCGCTGGAATTTGCCCGCCAGTGCATGAAACGGGATAACTTACGCTGGGGAAGATGGGCCTTCAATGCCGGAGGCGCTGCATCCCTGCTGTTCCTGACCGGTCAGCTGGCCGCATGGCAACAGTTGAGCGAGGCCGGGTACATGGTGGCGAGCAACCCCGCCAGCAGTTTCTTTTACCTGCTTACCGGCATACACGGCGCCCACCTGCTGGGCGGGCTGGTGGCCTGGGCTCGGACCCTGACCCATTTGCAAGCTGGGGGCGACAGGGCCGCGGCCCAATCGAGCATGGATTTATGCGCTATTTACTGGCACTACCTGCTGATTGTCTGGGGTGTGCTGTTCTACTTGTTGTTAGTTACCTGATTGTCAGCCCGTAAGGAGAAGCCACATGGCTCAATCTGAGGTGGTAGAGGGACTGGAGGGTCTGGGCAAGGACTGGGCCAGCGACCGGGAAGTATTCCGGGGTGCTCCCTGGGGCAAGGGAATGATGTGGATTTTCCTGCTCAGCGATACCTTTATCTTCACCAGCTTTCTGACCGGTTACATGACCGTGCGGATGTCCGCCACGGCGCCCTGGCCCTTTCCCAGCGAGGTGTTTGCCCTGACCCTGTTCGGGCAGTCCATACCGCTGATCCTGATCGCCATCATGACTTTTGTGCTGATCACCAGCAGCGGCACCATGGCGCTGGCGGTGAACTACGGTTACCGGCGCGACCGAACCAAGACCTTCTGGCTGATGGCCGCCACTGCCGGACTGGGCGCGACCTTCGTGGGCATGCAGGCGTTCGAATGGACCAAGCTGATCATGGAGGGCGTACGGCCCTGGGGCAACCCCATGGGAGCAGCACAATTCGGCTCCAGTTTTTTCATGATTACCGGCTTTCACGGCTTGCACGTATCCGCCGGGGTGATCTACCTGTTGGTGGTGGCCTTCCGGGTGCGGCGGGGTTATTACGAGAAGCGGGGTTACGAGATTGTCGAGATTGCCGGGCTTTACTGGCACTTCGTGGACCTGGTATGGGTCTTCATTTTTGCGTTTTTCTATCTTTGGTAGCAGGAGAGTAGTACCCATGTCGGATGCACAACACGGCGCAGTGGCTCAGGAGGGCGTGCAACAGCACCCTCTGGGCATTTATTTACGAATCTGGATTCTCCTGTTCATACTCAGCACCTTTTCGTACATGGTCGACTACTACCAATTTCAGGGTTTCCTTCGCTGGTCCCTGATCCTGATTTTCATGCTGTTGAAAGCGGGTTTCATCATGGCCATTTTCATGCACATGATGTGGGAGCGAATGGCCCTGGTGACCGCCATCATACTGCCGCCCCTGTTGCTTTTATTCCTGGTCGGGGTTATGGCCCTGGAAGGTGATTTTACCTACGCCATGCGGGACATATGGCTGGGGCAGGATGTGACTCAATTGCCAAAATCACCGGTTCATCACTAAAACGAAACCCCGGCGTCGGCAGGCGTCGAGGTCACCCACAATTCGGGGTTTGTTGCTGCCTCACTGCGGCATATTTCTTTGCCGCTGCGTAATTCCGCCATTCCTTGCAAGTATTAGACGGAATCTGGAATATAGCGTTAGCTTATTGAAATATAAGATAATTTTAAGAGTAAACACAGAGCCCGAGACCGCTCGGGGTGGAATAAGCGGCCATGAAGTGTAAATTGTTCCTGATCACTGTATTTCTGTGGGCTCAACCGGTTTTGGCTTTCGGGCCGCTGGGCCATGAAGTGATCGCAGGCCTGGCTGAAAACTGGCTGCAGCCAGAGGCAAGGACCATGCTGACGGAACTGCTGCCAAACGAAACCCTGGCCGAGGCTTCCACCTGGGCGGACCGAATGCGCGGTCACCCCAGTACTTTCTGGCAGGAGACCGCCAGTCCCTATCACTATGTCACCTTGCCAAGGGGGGATTACCAACTGGAAAAAGCCCCCGACAAAGGGGACGCGGTAACCGCATTGCACGAGTTTCGGCGCGTTCTGGAAGATGCCAAGCGTTCCCGGGCGCGCCGGCAACTTGCTTTACGCTTCAGCATTCACATTGTCGGAGACCTGCATAATCCGGTGCATGTCGGCAACGGCCGTGACCGAGGCGGCAACCAGGTGGAAATCCGTTTCATGGGCAAACACAGCAACCTGCATCGTCTCTGGGATTCGGGATTGCTGTACCAGCGAGGCTGGAGCAAACAACAATGGCTGCAGCACCTGGCGCAGGGCATTACCCGCGCGCAACGGCGGGCCTGGTCCAGCGTGGACCCGATCACCTGGGTTCACGAAAGCCGCGACCTGAGACCGTTGGTGTACAGCCATACACGGACCATCTCCAAGGCATATGTCGACAAAGCCGTGCCGGTGCTGGATCAGCGGCTGCGTCAGGCCGGAGTGCGTACCGCGGACTATCTCAACCTTTTAGCCAGACACTATTCGCCGCACCGCTGAGCGTCGGCCCCGATTTTACATACGGTCACGGGGCTTGGAAATAACTATTATTTTTCAATCAGTTAGTTCTTTACTCTCGAACTTTATTTAAAAACAACCGCCCGGTATTTGGCTCACGTTTATTTTTACCTTTACATCATTTTATGCGTATAATATATATTATGTTAAATAAAGGGCGGATCTCCAAACACACACGATATCCTGGATTATGACTTGCTCTTGCATCGGTGAAAGATTCCTTGCGCCCTACTCCAGCATTTCTACAGCGATAGAGGTAGCCTCACCGCCACCGATGCACAGACTCGCCACCCCCCGGGTTTTGCGCAAACGTTTCAAGGCATAAAGCAACGTTACCAGTATCCGCGCACCAGAGGCGCCTATTGGGTGGCCTAGGGCGCAGGCCCCGCCATTTACATTCACCTTGCCGTGATCGAGTCCCAACTCCTCAATAGCCATCATGGTCACCATGGCGAAGGCCTCGTTTATTTCATACAGGTCCACAATGTCGGTGGACCAACCAAGCTTCATCAACAATTTCCGGATTGAACCAATGGGAGCAGTGGTGAATTCGCCGGGCTGTTTCGCGTGGTTTGCATGCCCTGATATTTTCGCTAACGGCGACAGGCCCAGTTCTCTCGCTTCGGCCGCCGACGTGATCACCATCGCCGCAGCGCCATCAGATATCGAACTGGAATTGGCTGCAGTGATGGTTCCTTCACGAGCAAAAGCGGGTTTTAGTTGGGGTATCTTTTCCGGACGCGCCTTGCCTGGCTGCTCATCGTCATCGATGCGGACTTCTCCCCTTCTTGCCTTGACCGTGACGGGATCAATTTCCTCGCGAAAATAACCCGCATCGATAGCCCGATTGGCCCGCTTCAGTGACTCGAGCGCGTAAGCGTCCATGGCTTCACGCGGAATGTGTTTTTCATCGGCCGTACCCTGGGCAAAACTACCCATGGCCCCGCCTGAATAGGCGTCCTCCAGACCGTCCAGAAACATGTGATCCTTGATCTCACCGTGGCCAAGGCGCATACCCTCACGGGCTTTCGACAAAAGATAAGGCGCATTACTCATACTCTCCATTCCGCCAGCCACGGCCAGGCTACAGCTACCCGCCTTGACCTGATCGTAAGCCAGCATCACGGCTTTCATGCCTGAGCCACATACCTTGCTGACCGTGGTACAGGGAGTGCCCTCGGCAAGTCCCGCTCCCAGGGCTGCCTGCCTCGCAGGCGCCTGCCCCAGGCCCGCTGAAAGGACATTACCCATCAGGACTTCTTCTACATCGCCGGCGGCCAGGCCGGCCCGGGAGACCGCAGCGCGGATCGATGCAGCCCCCAAATCGGTTGCACTGAGCGTGGAGAAGACGCCCTGGAAGCCTGCCATGGGAGTCCTGGCGGCGGAGGCTATGACTACATCGCTGTCATGGAGATTTGTTAAGGGCATGGCGGGCTCCTTTCTTTACGCGCACAATCAAAAATTGGACAGTGATGGCGCCACGGAATACTGCCGATTCCCGTAAACGCCAATTTGACACTTCAATTTGTTCGGCCAACTCAAATTTCAATCCCGGACATTTACTAATATTTCGCCGTAAAGGTCGAAAGTAACTTAAAACCTTTGCAAATAGAGCTTTCTGTCAGAGTTTGCGCCAGGACAGCGGGATGTTACAAGCCCACTATTGCGCCCTGACCAAGAGATCCCATCCCTCCTACATCGGCGCCACTGGCCTGAACACTCGTGCAACATTGCAACCCGGCTCATAGCGAGTGAATTTATCCATCTCTGTGCTAATCTACGCAAGGTTCTGCAGCACCGTAACAGCCAGGAGTTGGCAATGAGCGCTATCGAAGCCCACGCACGATTCAAGGTCCATCATGACTGCGAGGACGAGTTTCGCGACACCATCAGCCCGCTGATCGCCGGTGTTCGGGAAAATGAACCGGGCACGCTTCGTTATGACTGGTTTACCAACGGGGACGGCGCGGAATATTTCAGCTTCGACATTTATGCCGATGAGGCGGCAATGCATGCCCATCAACGCAATTCCGGAGAGCAGTTCCTGCGTGCGCTGGCGCTCGCCGACGTTTCTGTCGAGTTGCTCGGTGCTCCAATGGCGAAGCCCGATGACAGGCCCGCGCCCTTCAGGCAGCTGCGTTACGACTTCGCCTACGGGCTCGGTAAACATTCCGCCGCCGCCAACTTTACGGCCGAAGCACGCGACTCTGATACCGGACACATTGAGATTTACAGCAAATTCCAAATCGAACCGGGCCGGCTTGACGAGTTCAAGTCGTGCGCGGCCGCGGTGCTGGACGTAGTTAAAGACAAGGACCCCGGTACGATCCGCTATGATTGGTTTTACGATGACGCAAATCTCCAGTGCCTGGCGATGGACTCATATCGGGATGCCGATGCCTTGTTTGGGCACATGGAGAACGCCAGTACGCCGCATGCCCGTCTTCTCGAGATTGCGACAACCGATACTGAATTCCTCGGTGCGCTGCCACAACGCGTATTTACCGCCGTTGCCAAGTACCAACCGCGGATATGGACCTTCCATGACGGAATCAAGGCGTATTCGTCCGGCGGGTTCGGCTGAGCCTGGCTGGCCGGGGAACACCACCCTGCCCCACCGGCTTGTGCGCCGCGGTTTGCAGGAACTGATCTAGCCCGCATATTGCACCAGATCGCTTGAGGTTGCTGCGAAAGTTCATGTCTATCAATGAGTTATTCCTGTTCTCTCAGCTTCGTCACCGTTACGAAGTGCGCTGGATGCGCGCTCGCTGGTCTTTTACGCCGAGACGCGACCATGCTCCCTCAACCATAGTCACCACTATGCTTTCGGTCGCGAGCACCCTTCGGGCACATGGGACGCGTCTCGACGTAAAATCCTGCGCGATCATCGCACCCACTGGCGCAATATGCGGGCTAGTAGTGGCGTCATGACAGAACTACGCTGGCGTTTCGTCATCGGTGACCTGTTCTCCAATCTTCTGGTTGGCCTGGTTACGGGAGCGTTGTGTCATTGCCTGTTCGGGCCGGACTGGTCAATGCTGAGCGCCATGTTGGCCGGCATGGCGCTGGGGATGGTGGTAGCTGAAATCTTCAGTATCGGCGGCCTGATGTGGCTGTTCGGCGATACCGAAATCATGTTGTCGACTATGACCACCGGTATGCTTGCCGGTATGGCGGTGTCCATGTCACGGGCAATGGCGTCGATGCAGGGCCAGACCATGAACAATACCCTGCCCGATCACCTGCTGGTCTCCGCGCTGCTGGGCCTGGCGGTGATAGTAGCCATATGGCTTTTGAATTCCATCCTCAGTGGTGCACGAAAAGTGTCCACCGCCGCCGGGAACGATGCATCGAATGGCAAATAAAGCAAAAGCCCGGTGGGACAAAATCGCACCATTTTACGAACTGGCGACGGGTCCGGGCCCGCTGTTGCGTTGGGAACCCGCGCGCCGAAAATTTTTCTCCCGAATGAGTTCAGGCAGAATTTTGTTCGTTTCCGCGGGTACAGGCCTTGAGTTTCAGTACTTTGCCCCCGCGAAATCCATCGTCGCGATTGACCTCAGCAGTGAAATGCTGGTGCGTGCCCGGGCTCGCGCCGAAATCTATCAGGGTGCGATTGAACTGGTCGAAGCGGACTTGGCCGACTTGCCGTTCGAGTCCGCCAGTTTCGACCAGGTGTTTGTTTCACATACCATGAACTATCTGCAACGGCCTGAGCAGGCCCTGGACGCCATTCATCGGGTGTTGAAGCCGGGCGGCGAACTGCACTTGTTCGAACAGTCCCTGACCTGGATATTTCCCTTTGTGCTGATGCTTTCCGTAATGAGCCTGCTGTACAAGCCCTTTGGGGTAAGCATGAACCGCCGCACAGTTGCCCTGGTAAAGAAGGCGGGATTTGGTATTGAGGGTGTGGAAAATATCTATCTCGACGTCATAAAAACAGTTTCCGCCCGAAAAACAGAGTAGCCCCCGGGGCCGGCCACAATGGTCTATGGGGACGCCCGCGCTTTTGATAGACTTGGCCAGGATTTCCCTATCAGCAAAGTCAGATGCCGGGGGGCCATGCGATTCAAAATGAACTCAGCCACCTTTACGATTCAAAATGAACTCAGCCACCTTTACCGTCCATCCTGCGGCGCCGATGCTTACTCGCGATAGCAACGCGCCTGGCGCCGGGACGGATTGATGCCCTGCTGCGTGTTCGCCGCGTATATCATCAGCCGGATTCTGTATTTCTGGTCGAAGCTGCCGTGGGTATCGAACAACAGCAGCTATCTGCAACCGTCAAAAGCTTCTTCATGGCGCCCTGACGCCAATTCTTTCTCTATTGAGGAATCTTAGCCGCAATGTGGTGCAATATGCGGGCTAGTTCAGAGTTCAGAGGCCCACCGGTTCGATCATTATTTCGGTGCGCCTCGACAGGGAAACCTCACACTCAGCCTTGCCTTGTTGATCGGCCTCGATGGTAAAGCCGCTACCCGCACAATTGACTGAATAGACAGCGCCAGGCTTCAGGCGGGAAAGCTGCAGGGTTTGCCGGGTGTTCTCCGTTCCGGGGTACAACACCAGGTGCAGATCGTCACCCTCGCTGTATGCCTTCGACACCAGCACATCGGGGTAAGCGGCGCCGTCAAGAAGCGGACCATTCATTGCTCCCGGCGGCGGCCCCTCCAATACCATTTTGCGAATGTCGTCCCTGCGGGCAAGCCGCCCGACCACCGACACGGCATTATTCATGTTGGACGCATCCCGGTAAGAGGTCACACCGCCGTGTTCCTCCTTGCCCAGCCTGGAGTCCATGCTGCGCTGCAGGGCCTCTGCCGCTTCGACGTCACCCAGTTCCCGCGCAAAGATGAGAAAATGGCCGTAAACACCGGCCTCACTCTTCCGGTAATTACCGATATCCACACGATCGTAGGCTTTGGTTTCAATGCTGGCTTCCCCGTTGTCATCAAAGCGCAGCGCTTCCTCACGCAGCACCGCCCAGGTACGTTTGGCCAAGTCTGCAAAAAAAGGCACCGCCATCCAGCCCCACTGCGCAGATACAAAATGGCAACTGTAAACCGGCATTCTGATTCCCAGGGTATTGACCCGGCCGGAATGAGGACTGCCGTCAAGGCCCATCATTTCCGTAATGTGCAGAGGTTTCATACGTTCCACCAGGCGCTCCCGGCAGTTGCTGTCGAAAAGCCTGTCGCCGGTCAAATGGGCGAGGTGACCCCAAACGTTACAGGTGCTGTAAGTCAGCCTTGGTTCACAGGGATAGAGTGGGCCGTACACGGCGGTGTCCTGATTTAGGCGCCCTGCTTCGAGAATGGTTGCAAGGCTGTGCCGGTAGCTCTTGCGATCATTCTCCCTGAACGTCAACGACCCGGGCTGCAAGTAGCGGTCATCCCCGGTATTTGCCGTGTACATGGCGATATTAGCGCTGGAAAAACCAGCAAACATGATATTGTCCTTGGCGACCGGGTCGGTATTGAAACTAAAATTCCCCAGCAGATTTTCCCATCTCCACCATTTCCAGACTTTCGGGACGGTCAGCTTGTCGATGAGATTACGCTGCGCCAAGCTCAGGTAACCATGAAAATTCGGTGTGTAGTGACACTGGGCAAGCTGGAGTCCCCACAACAAATAGTTAATCTGGTAACGAATTGCCGAGGTCTGATACTGCTCGATCACATCAAAACCGTGAAAGGACTCCACCGGTTGCAAGCCCCTGTCCAGTGAATACCTCAGCGCGGCCAGGTCCGCCGGGGAGAGTTCTCTTGCGCCAGGCGGCGGAACCTTGGAGGCGCGGGCATCAAGTTGCGCCAGTGCACGGGGCAGATACGCAGTGCGCGCGATTTGCCGCCGGCGCTCTTCCAGCAAAGTCTTGTGGCTTGCGTAGCGGACCAAAAGCGCAAATGCCAGTACGCAAACGCCTGCTGCATAAGCCGGCCCGCCGCCCACCTGTTGCGGCGCCACGGCCACGGCCAGCAACAAACCGCCAATCCAGATAAACAGGGGTGCGGCGGCATTCGCCATCAATTGCCAGAGTGCGCAGGCCAGCAGCATGAGTAGTACGGTCAAGGGAAACAACAGCAAGCCCCAGCCCTGGGCAGCGAGAAAGCCCGCGCCGGGAAAAATCAGGCCAAGACCGGCAACCTTCCAGCCGGCGCCCCATTGAAGCGCCTGCGGAGACAGCCCAATAATCAGAATGATCGTGTAAATGTACAGGTTGCGGCGCTTGATCAGGCGGCTGACAGGCGCCGTTCCGAATTCCTCAATCGCAATGCTCTCCGTGTACACGATTATTGACCTCCCACCGGGTAAGTAGCCGAATGTAAATCTACTATACATTACCAATTAACGCTCTTATGAATTCGAATGGGTTAGACTTCCCGGGCTTACTGTTTCGAAAAGCTGGAGAACCATTGTGAGCAATCAAGGCGCCAGGGCCTTCGCAAGAATCATGAAATCGCTATCGACCATCGAAGCGAATGAGTTGAAAGCGGCCTTCCTGTCCTTTGGCCTGGTCTTCATGTTAATGGCCGCCTACTACATTCTGCGGCCAGTGCGCGATGCCATGTCCAGTAACTGGACGGATGCCGCCTTGAGCACCCTGTGGACCTTTACCTTTGTGTTCGGCGTTATCGCCACGGCTGTTTATGGCCTGGCTGTATCCAGGGTGAAACTCAGATTTCTTGTGCCCCTGGTCTACGCATTCTTTGCGGCGACATTTATCGCCCTGTATTTACTGAGCGGCAAAGTCGAAAACCTGGAGTTGATCAACAAAATTTTCTATGTGTGGGTAAGTGTGTTCAGCCTGTTCCAGATTTCCGTATTCTGGAGCTTCATGTCCGACCTCTACAGCAAGGAACAATCGAAACGGCTGTTTGGTTTCATTACCACCGGCGCCAGTGTCGGCGCCATTTTTGGTCCTGCCATCCCGGCGCTTTTTGCCGGAATACTGGGAAGTAACACGCTGCTACTTATCGCCAGTGTGATTCTATGCGCCACGATTCCCCTGATCCTGTACTTGCAAAGCCTGAAACGGAAGGAGCTTGGCAACCAGACCGGCGCGGACGCGGCAATGATGAATAAAAGCCTGGGCGGTAATCCGCTAGCGGGTTACAAGGTGTTTGTGCAGTCGCCGTACCTGCTGGGTATCGGCGCCTTTATTTTTCTGTATACCGGTATTGGTTCGTTCGTTTATTTCGAGTTAAAGAACATGCTGGTGGATTTTTCCGGGGATGAGCGTACCCGAATCTGGGCACTGATTGATTTGGTCACCAATTCCCTGACCATTGTCACCGGTCTGTTTATCACCTCACGGGTCGCCAGCAAAATGGGCCTGGCTTTTACCCTGGCCCTGATCCCTGTTTTTATCGTGGGAGGCCTGCTTACCGTGGCCCTGGTTCCCATGGTGTGGGTTATCGTAGCGCTGCAAATCTTTCGCCGAGCAGGAAACTATGCAGTCACTCGCCCGGCCCGGGAAATGTTGTTTACGGTGGTGGACCGGGAAAGCCGCTTCAAGGCCAAACAGGTAATCGATGTGGTCGTGTATCGTGGCGGTGACGTTTTCTGGGGTTGGTCATTTACCGGTCTCACCGCAATCATCGGTCTCGGCGTTACCGGCATAGCTTTGGTAGGCTCGGTGATTGCGGCAAGCTGGGCGGTGCTCGGCATCTACCTGGGCCGGCACTTTTCAAGCAGGGATACCTACCGCACAGAGCACGATGCGGCGGCAGAGACCGCCGAAGCAATTGCATAAAAAATTCGCTGCACTATTCCACCGTCACCGCCTTGGCAAGATTGCGGGGCTGGTCGATTTCACAGCCTCTTTCCCTGGCAATATGGTAGGCGAAAAGCTGTTCCGCGATCACCGCCGGTATTGCCGCGATGAACTCCTCACAGTGGGGAATGGAAATCACATCATCGACCAGGCCATTGATATCGCGTTCGCCCTCGGTGACGATGGCGATAACCGGCGCCTTCCGCGCCTTGCATTCCTGTATGTTGGCCAGGGTCCTGCTTTTGCCGGAACTGTCCGGGGCGATGACAATGACCGGAACTTGCTCGGTCAACAAGGCGATGGGTCCGTGTTTCAATTCAGCGGCGTGGTAGCCTTCCGCGTGTATGTACGAGAGTTCCTTCAGCTTCAGAGCGCCTTCCAGGGCCGCCGGATACATATATCCGCGGCCCAGAAAAAAGGCGTGTTCCGCCCGCGCATATTTGGCGGCAATGCCAGCAATTTCGTCTTCCTGGTCAAGCACCGCCTGGGCCAGTTCGGGCAGCCGCGACAGTTCATCAATCATGCGTTGCCCGCTGTCCGCGGATAAGCGCCGGCTGCGTCCGAGTAGTATCGCCATCATCGCCAGAACCGCCACCTGGCTGGTAAACGCCTTGGTGGAGGCCACGCCGATTTCCGGGCCGGCATGAAGATAAACCCCCTTGCCCGCTTCCCTGGCGATAGTGGAACCGACCACATTGCAAATACCGAGCACTTGGGCGCCCTTGCGCAGGCATTCTCTCACCGCACCCAGTGTATCGGCGGTTTCTCCCGACTGGCTGATGGCCAGCATGCAGGTGCCACGCTGGACGATCGGATTGTGGTCACGAAATTCCGCCGCATGCAGAATATCGGTGGGTATGCCGGTAAAATCTTCAAACAGGTGTTTGCCTACCATCCCCGCGTACAGCGAGGTGCCGCAGGCGGCCACCATGATGCGGTCAATATCCGCCAGCTTGGTGGGCCCCATCTGCATTCCGCTCAACTTGGTCGAGCTGGAGGAGAAATCCAGGCGGCCGCGCAGCGTATTTTGCAAGGCGGTGGGCTGCTCGTGAATCTCCTTGCGCATGAAATGCTCGAAACCGCCCTTCTCTATCGCTTCGATATCCCAGTCGATTTCAATGGCGTCTCTGGCTACCGGCAGGTTGCGTAACGAGGTGATGCTGACCCCGTCGCTGGTGGTGGTCAGCAAATCACCGTCATCCAGATAGATCACCTGCTTGGTATGGCTGACTACCGCGCTGACATCCGAGGCGATCACGGTTTCACCATCACAGATACCAACCACTATGGGGCTGCCATTGCGAGCCGTTACCAGCATGTTCGGGTGAAGGGCAGACATCACCATCAGCCCGTAGGTGCCTTCCAGTTGTTGCAGGGCCCTGCCTACCGCTTCACTCAATTCACCTTCATAGTAATGTTCAATCAAGTGAGCGATCACTTCCGTATCGGTTTCGCTGGTAAATTCGATGCCCTGCCCTTGCAGAAGTTGCTTGATCACCAGGTAATTGTCGATGATGCCGTTGTGAGCGACGACGATGTTGCCGCTGCTGCTGCTGTGGGGATGGGCGTTTTCCCGGGTCGGTTCGCCGTGGGTGGCCCAGCGTGTGTGGCCGATGGCGGTGCCGGTGCTGAACAGCGGCTGCCTGGCGTCCAGTTCGATTTCCAGCTCAGTGACCTTGCCTGCTGTCCTCACCACCAACAGTTCCGGTTGCTGCACATTTTGCAAGGCGATACCGGCGGAATCGTAGCCCCGGTATTCCAGCCGCTTGAGGCCGGAAATCACTACCTTGCCAGCATCCTGTGGTCCGACATAACCGATGATTCCACACATATCTCAGATTGCCCCTGGCATCCGTTCAAGATGTTAGACGTTGACTGCAAGATGGAAAACCATCTGCCTTTGGGCGCTGTCCAGCCATCGCGGCTGATCAATCACGCCCGAATGCTTATGCGGATCATAGGGTGATGTTACTGGTGATAACCTGGTTTTGTTGCGGAAAGGCGGCGAGATCATGGCGTGATCGAAATACTGCGCCGAATTTCAACCCGGCGCCCGTGAGGAAGGATACGCCGGTGGCCTTCAGGCTCAGCCTTTGAGGGCAGCGATAGCGTCGGCCCTGGACTGGTGGACCGCAATGATCTTGTCGAAGCCGCTGATCTCAAAAACCTCCCGAATCTGCTCCGACAGGGAGCAAAGTGCGAAGCCCACGTTCTTGTTGCCAAGGGTCCTGGCGGTCATCAAAACAGAGCGAAGACCCGCACTGCTGATATAGCGCAGTTTCTCGAAATCCATAACCACGATACTGCCGCTGTCTTCGATCGCTGCTCTTACCTGCTCATCGAACTCACTGACATTAGAACCGTCAAGACGCCCATCCAACAAAAGGGATAATACGCCGTCTTCCCGTTCCGTCGATAACTCCATTGCTTTTATCTCCAAGATAATACCGGTGCGGATAATACATTAAGTTCAGCCAGCCGTCAGCCATGAGCCGTTATTTCCTGAAACCGCATTTGGCGCCTGTTGCCGCACCCTGGCGCAATATGCCTGTCAGGCCTCTACTACGCCTATTAGGTCAAGGTTTACAGCCGAGTTTGTTATAGTATTTATCGCCGAAGCGAAAGCAACCCCTGAGACAACACATGCCGTCTATTCATCGCCGCCAATTTCTGCAGATTTCCGCCGCCGCAGCGCTGGCCCCTACCCTGCCCGCATGCAGCGCTGAGCAAGTAGTAATCGACACCAGCTTGCCGGTGGGACCATTTGGCGCCAAATCCACTGCCGAAGAAGTCACCGAAGGTCTCGACCTGTCGGGAAAAACCGCCCTGGTCACCGGCTGCAACTCGGGTATCGGCTATGAAACCATGAGGGTGCTGGCAAGGCGCGGCGCCCACGTGATCGGCACCGGCCGCACCCTTGAAAAAGCACAGAAAGCCTGCGCCAATATCGAGGGAGAGACTACCCCCCTGGCCCTGGAATTGTCGGATTTCAACTCCTGTGTTGACTGCGCCGAGCAGGCTGCGGAGTTGGGGAAGCCCCTGGACATTCTCATTCTCAATGCCGGCATCGGCTCATTTTACGAATTCGAGTTGATCAACGGCATCGAAAAAATCTTCGTGATTAACTACCTTGGTCACGTGGTATTGACCATGAACCTGTTACCGCTGGTGCAGGCAGCGCCTTCAGGACGTATCGTCCATGTGGGCAGCCAGATGGGTTACATGAGAACTCCCGAGGGTGGAATCGATTTCGACAATCTGCGCGGCGAAGGCGAGTACGAGGCCAGCCGTGCCTACGGCCGCTCCAAACTTGCGAACGCCCTCTTTTCCCTCAAACTGTCGCAAATGCTGGACCCGGCGGCCAGCACTTCCAATGTCATTCACCCCGGGTTCGTAAAAACGAATATCGGACGCAACGCCAAGGGTATTGCCGGATTCTTCTACAACAGAGTCGCCCCGGTTATCCAGAAGAGCGTGGGGGAAGGCGCCGCCACCCAGGTATATGTTGCCACGGCGCCGGCGCTGGAGGGGGTCAGCGGCGCCTATTTCGAAGACTGCAACCCGGTGAAAGTCGTGGTTCCGAACCATATCTTCGACCGGGAGCTGGCCGACAGGTTGTGGCGGGAAACACAGCAGATGCTGGGAAATTATCTCTAATAAATTTATATATTACAAATAGTTACTGCAATATCTTACAGTTGTTTGAAAATTACCGTTCGGGCAAGACGTGACGGATGGCCCCTATGCCGTTACCTCGGTGCTCGCAGTACGAGCGGTCATCCGTAGGGGCCGGTCCGCCAGTCTCAGCCAGAACATCACGTTACTACCGAACGGTTACTTCGAAAAGAATGGAATTACAAACTCAAGCGTCTGGGTCTTTCAGATCAAAGACGGAAATTTTCATGGCGCGAGCGACAGCGGTCATCCTCCGGTCGTAGCTGGCGAGTGCGACCGGCTGACCATTGTCGGCCAGGAAGGCACATGACGCCATATGCAGGGCATCCAGGGTTCGCAACTGCGCATCTCCCGGAAAAGCCTCAAGCGCCCGTGCAAGCACCTTGGGGGTAAGCTCCAGAATCGCAACCCGGCCGATCAGCCAGCGAACCGCCTCGCCGTGGGATTCGGAGAGGCCGCGTGCATGCAGCGGTGTCCACAGCTCGTACTGTAGAAGCCGGCTGGAAACCAGGGTTTCCTGCCACAGTGAATCCGGAGGACGGCGATCTTCGGCCAGGAGATGCGCGAGCGCGACGGACGTATCAAGATAGATCACCGGTCGCGCCGGTGTTCGCCGAGTTCGTTCAAAATCTCGTCGAGCCGGGCGACCGGGGCAGGAACCGGCGGCGGCCCTGACAAGGCCAACTCCGGCGGAGTCAGCACACCGTCCCGAACCGCGTCTGCGAGGAACACATCGGCAAGGACCGGGCTTCGGGTCTGCCGTGGAGGGCCGAGCTCTGCCACTACCCGGTCACGGTCCGTCACCAAGACGGTTTCACCTGATGCCGCCACCCGTACATATTCGCTCAACCGGCTGTTCAGCACCTTGATTCCGACAGACCTCATAAGGCTAAAGTAGCGACAAGTAGCTACTTTGTCAATCTTTCCCTCCCAACATGTGGGATCAACGCAGGAGGGCTTTCCTTCCGCAAATTTGTAAAATTTGAAAATGAAGCATTTTCAGACTCAATTGCCCATTGCCAGTTCTTCATTCATGTTCATCTTGAGGCATGACAAGTAATCGTCAGAGTCCTTAAAACTTTGGTAGTCGTCTTCTTTGGCGTGCTTGATAAGCTGCGTTAGATCACCGCAGTCATCGAGATTGCCATTACATTCTATGCAATCAATTCCATCTATTACGTACCGCCCGGCCCGTTGATTGAAATCATCCTTGTGCAGACTCTGTAAGTGAGCTATGAAGGAGAGCGCTGCCTCCGTCCTGTAAATTCCATCCCCATCATCAATTTCAAACTTGCGTAACTTGTTCCATTGATACTCCAGGAGTTCCCGATATACATTGGGTAAACGTTCTGAATTTGGCACTGCCACTCGCTGAGGTAATTGGAAAAACTTCAAGTAGCCTGCACGTTTATGATCAGCCGTGACAATATTGCCTTCTTCATCTCCCACAATGAATCCCTCTCCAGTTCTGCCTTCGGCGAGATACTCTTGCTGAATGACGGAACCAGAGGCGGGGTCCAACCCCAAAACATGAACTGAACTGCCATAACCACTGGCAACCTTTATAAAATTGTAGTCCCAGTGATCATCATCGTCTGTCTCGACAAAAAACACCATTTCAGCCTGTTCGATCACCCACGCGGCTTCCCTGGCCGTAATCGCCCAGTGAATGTGTTGTAAATATAATTCGTAATCTGAAGTTGAATCGGATGGTTCGGATACCGGTAATATACCGAGTGGAATAAGTTTCGAATCGACTATTAGACTGAACCGCCCCTCGGTAGCTCTGGATGAAATATACCAGGCTGCCTGCAAGACAGCCTGCCTAAGCACGGAAAGCTGCTGGCCGGTGCCAGACCCAGCCAGATCTTTAATGCCAACCAAGGCATCCGTCAGTACGCATCCGGGCAAACCAGACATGAAAAAAATAAACCTGTGTCTGTATTTCGGATCGTCCGATGATTGAGCCTTTTTGGACATACAACATTCTCCTGTTAGTAATTGCATGAATGGCGGAACTCACCAAACGTGTTGTGGGAAAGCCATGAGTATATTTCCATCTTTCACAAATCAGTGAAATCTGGCCGATACCAAATAGACTAGGGAACCGATGAAAACCAGCCACGTCATTAATCTTCCGGAAAATAAAATCAAAATGAGTGCAGCCAGAAGTTGTAAAAAAGGCGGCATGGTAAGAGCGAGTAGTACCGGCATTGCCAGGAAGGTCAGTAGTATTTCTAAAAATCCATCGCCCCATTGCGACAATGGAAACAACCACAATGGATCTTCCCGAACCGCTGCAGAAATATCATATGTCAGCACCACATAAATAAAGACAGAATTAACCAATCTGGGAAATAACATTTCTACAGCAATTACTCCTCTGCATACCATCCAGGCGCGTTACTTTGCCTAGCGAATATACAGCATATAAAGTTGTTACTGCTGGAATCACCCGGACTGACGGTAGCTCCGCACATCGTAACCCCACATAAACAGCGCCGCCTCAAGTTTACGTGGGCTGATCTTCAGATTATGAGCTACCGCACGGCAAATATCTGATGCAAGTGCCATGTTTCTCGCATGATTAGCATTTCGGTATTTGCTGTTTATAAACATGTTTTTGAAATTCAGATTATCGGAACGGGGATCTCTGGGATTTTTCCCGTTTACAGTTCTTTTACCCTGTGTTTGACCCCACATGAATAATAATTCGTCCTCGACACCAGTTGAATAGTCATATTTTTTTTCAAATCGCACAACAAAATCCGCTAGAGCAGCCCCTACTCTGCCGTCATAAATAATGAGTTGATCGTGGTCTGATTCACTGGCTAGGCTGATGACTTTTGTGACGCTTGAATTCATGATATATGGACCACTTTCGAACAGAGAGAAATCTTCATTTCGTTGAATCAGCTTAACCATATCCTGCAACGAATTCGTTAATTTTCCTTTTTCAATCTGACACTCAAGCCACTGAGTTGTTTTAGTCCTTCGCCGCTCAACTCCTCCCCACTTAAAAATACTTTTACATACTTTATTTGCAGTTAAGTGATCATTTCCAGACAAGGAATCAATAAGTTTTTCAGATAGTTCTTTAAGTTTAGCATCATTTTCCATGAAGTTTTTTCTATCCCAAAAATAACCTTCAAACGCTTTTTTAAGACAATTAACTCGAAATTGGTTATTATTGAGTCTCATTACCTTTATCCATGTTGCACTTTTCCCCTTATTCGGCACAGGGTAAAAATGTTTAAACTCTGTATTCTCCCAGGCATCAGTTAAATGCTCAACGAAGTTATCTCTACTCATTTTTCCATTATCTTTCATTAATTTGTGCCTCTACTATGAAATAAGTTTAATTTGTCGATCGCTCTCCAAAAATATGAATAAGCCACCATACTATGCCTTGCTTGTATTGCTATTTCTCTTTAACAATCGACAGTAATTACTGCTGCCTTTTTCCATTTTACAACAAAGAATTCTCCTACTCCTGAAGTATTTTTACAGTTTTCGGAATGAAGATTTTAGGGGATTTTACGACGCGATTTATACTTTATACTCTACTACATTACGTGATGTAAAATCAACTATTTTTTGATAAAATGAGTTATAATGGAATCTAATGTATGGGCGGGTTGGTGAAAGGAGGCGTATCCGGTTAATTTGAAGTTGCTACTCCAACAAGTTAACACAGGAGATACGCCACCATGAACAAGAGTACCGTTGTTGAGATTGGGAGTCGAGAGGGAATAGATCCGTTGAATCCCATGCCGATCTCTGGCGCCAGGCAGTTGATCGCCAGCGCCGTTGAAGTGGAACTGCAAGAGTTGCTCCGGCGTTATGAGGGGCAGACGGTC
>JAPOQD010000214.1 GCA_026710905.1 Halieaceae bacterium | reverse complement strand
GAGCCCCAACAGCTTGCGTCTGCCCCGGGCAGTATCGGGCGGCGTTGGGGGCGGTTTCGCGCCCGCCGCGTCATCCTTGCCCAAGGCGCATTGGAACGGCCCCTGGTGTTTTGCAACAATGACCGTCCAGGGGTCATGATGGCTTCAGCGGTGTCCCACTACATACGCCGCTATGCGGTGTGCCCAGGGAGCCGGGGCCTCATCTTCACCAATAACGACAGCGCCTACCAGGTGGCCTTTGATCTGGCGGCGGCCGGGGCCTCGGTGGCCGCACTAGTCGATTGCCGCCCTGGCGGCGGAGCCCTGGCCGGCGCCTTGCAGGAAGCAGGTATCGAGGTATTGGCAGGGTATGTGGTAACCGACGTCCGTGGAGCAAGGCGGGTACGCGCGGCGCAGGTCCAGCGAATAGCGGAAGATGGAAAAACTTTGCTCGGCGCCCCCGCAACCATGCATTGCGACCTGCTGGCCATGTCCGGTGGCTGGAATCCAAGCGTCCATCTGCATTCGCAGGCCGGTGGAGAACTGGCCTGGGACAGCTCGCATGCTTGTTTTGTCCCCGCCAGGCCCCGGTGGGACCACGTTTCCGTGGGCGCCGCCAATGGCAGCTTCGATCTGGCCTCCTGCCTGGAAGAGGGTAAACTGGCCGGGCTGCTGGCAGCGCAACAGTGCGGCTTCGAACCGCCATCGCTGTCCACACCAAGCGCGCCGGTGGCGCTGGGCAAGCCGCTGCAAGCCCTGTGGCGTACACCCTCCGCGCAACCACCGGAACGTTGTCCCCGCCAGTTCATCGACTATCAAAACGACACCACGGCAGCGGACATATATCTGGCGGCGCGCGAGGGATTTCACAGTGTGGAACACGTCAAGCGCTATACCGCGCTGGGCTTTGGCACCGACCAGGGCAAGCTCGGCAATATCAACGGCGCGGCGCTGCTTGCGGAGCGCCTGAACCGGCCCATCGCCGAGGTCGGCACCACCAAATTCCGGCCGCTCTACACGCCTGCCTCCTTCGGAGCCTGCGCCGGCGCCGATGTGGGGGAACTCTACGAGCCGGTGCGCAAGACAGCACTGCACCAACTCCATGTGGACGCCGGCGCCGAATTCGAGGTGGTTGGCCAATGGTTACGGCCCTGGTATTTCCCCAATCCGGGGGAAGACAAGCAAGCTGCGGTGGTTCGCGAGTGTCTGGCGGCGCGGCGCTCAGTGGCGATCATGGATGCCTCCACCCTGGGCAAGATAGAAGTGCAGGGTCCGGATAGCGAGACCTTTCTGGACCGTATCTACACCCACGACATCGGCAAACTGAGAAGCGGACACTGCGCCTACGGCATCATGCTGGGCGAAGACGGCATGGTCATGGACGACGGGGTCATGGCGCGCCTTGGTGAACAGCACTTTTATCTCACCACCACCACCGGTGGAGCGGCCCGGGTATTGAGTTGGCTGGAGCAATGGCTGCAAACCGAGTGGCCGCAACTTCAGGTGTACCTGACTACGGTGACGGATCACTGGTCCACCATTGCCCTGGTGGGCCCCGGCAGCCGCAAGCTGTTGCGGAGTCTGGACAGCAACATAGCCTTTGAGCAAGCCGATTTTCCCTTTATGTCGGTCCATTCCGGCAAACTGGCGGGTTTCGATGTGCGGGTGTTTCGGGTCAGTTTCAGCGGTGAACTGGCATTTGAAATCAATGTGGAAAGCGATTCCGCCGCCGCGTTGTGGCAGTTGCTGATACAAACCGGCCGCGCCTTCGGCATCACCCCCTACGGCACCGAAACCATGCATGTCCTGCGGGCGGAAAAAGGTTTTGTCATTGTTGGCCAGGATACCGACGGTTCAGTATCTCCGCTTGACCTGGGAATGAACTGGCTGTTGTCCGGGAACAAGGATTTTCTGGGTAAACGCTCTCTGAGCCGTTCCGATTCCCTGCGCCCAGGGCGCCGCCAACTGGTCGGCCTGTTGTCTGCGGACGGAACAACGGTAGTTCCTGAGGGGACGCAATTGATTGAGCGGCCGGGCGGAGTCACGCCGGTTCCCATGAAAGGCCACGTTACCTCCAGTTACTGGAGCGCCTGCCTGGGTCACCCGATCGCCCTGGCGCTGGCTGATGCCGGGCGCAGCCGGCACGGCGACAGACTCTACGCCGCGCTTCGCGATGGGCGTAATGTAGAAGTCGAACTGGTATCTCCAGTCTTCTATGACCCCAGGGGAGAGCGGCAAAGTGTCTAACCCGGATATCTCACCAACGTGCGTGGCGAGGGCGTTGCAGCGCCGTTGTGGCGGGGTGCGCGGACGGAAAGACGCTGAAGGCATAGTTGACACTATGTCGAAGCGGCTTGAGGGAGCACACGCCGCCACGGCGAGTGCTGCGGCGGCCGCAGTAGAAGGTTGGTGAGATATGCGGGCTAAACCGAGGCGCAAGCAGCATGCTCTGACCGGGTTTCTCCACGGGCTGCCCAGGGAAGACTGCTCAGCACCCGGCGTGGGTATCGAACTGCGGCCCCACCGCGGTTATCTCAACCTGCGGGGGAATCCGGGCGATGAACAGTTCCTGCGGGGCGTCAGCAGCGCCCTTGGACAGCCGCTCCCGCTACTGACCAACACCTTCACCGGGGACGAGCCCACGGCGTTTTGGCTGGGCCCGGATGAATGGTTGCTGGCAACCAAACCAGGCCGGCAAGACACCCTGGCGGAGCGCCTGCTGGGAAACCTGCGCGGCCTGCCCCACTCCCTGGCCGATGTCAGCGGCGGGATGCTGGCCATCCGTCTGAGCGGCGGCTGCGCCCGTGAATTGCTGGCCAAGGGTTGCACCCTGGATTTACATCCGCGGGCATTCAAACCCGGACAATGCGCACAAACCGTCCTGGCCAAAACGGCATTGCTGATTGCCCTGATGGACCATGAACCCACGTTTGAACTCATCGTCCGCCGCAGCTTCGCCGAGTACGCGGCCCTGTGGCTGCATCGCAACAGCCGCGAATACGGCGTCCACTTTCAATCGGTCGCTTCTTCCGGCGCCAACGGACTGCCCTGATCGGTCTCATCCATGGCTTGGGCGATGACCACTTGCGAGGTCTGTAAGCCTATGGCCATGGCTGGTGATTGTTCCTCCACCGCAATAGGCGGCCGCACCGAAATACGATACAGGGCGAACAGGGCCATAAAGCCGTATGCCAACGCCACCAGGTAATACAGGCTATCCGGACCAAAGGCGCTCATGGTCTGCGAACTGATCAGTGGACCCAGTAAGCCGCCAGAGCCGCTGATCAGGATGATGCTGCCACTGGCCGAGAGTATTTGCTCACTGCGCAAATGATCATTGAGGTGGGATGCAGCCACCGAATAGAACGGCTGCACCGCTGCCCCCACCACAAACAGCATAACCGCCAGCGGCCAAAAATTATTCAGATCGACGGTAAGTGGCGCCAGCAAGCCGGCGCCGGCGCCCACCAGCGACAACAGCAACAAAGTATGGCGGCGGTCCTGGCGGTCCGACAGCCTGCCCACAGGAAGCTGCGATGCCAGACCGCCGAGCATCATGGTTCCCGCCAGCAAAGCGCTTACGGAAGCGGAAAACCCGTGTTGCACGCCAAAAACCGGGGTCAGCCACATCAACGAACTGAAGGTAATTCCGTGGATGAAAATTGCCACTGAACCCAGCGGGGTGATTCTTACCAGCTTGCCCAATTTCAGATATTCCGCCTGGGCAATGACCGGCGCGCTAATGTTGCTCAGCAGTATGGGAATGATGGCAATACTGAGAATGACCGAAGCGAGAATGAACGACTCGTAGCCGGTAGCCGGCGACACAATGATCAGCAATTGACCGCCGGCAAACCCCGAGGTGACGGTGAACATGTACACACTCAGCAGCCGGCCCCGGTTTTCATTGGTGCAAATGTTGTTGAGCCAACTCTCTGCCACGATGAACATGCCGGCGACACAGAAACCCATCGACAACCGTAATAGCGACCAGATCAACGGATCGATGAAGGTAGAGTAGATCAGGGTGGCCACTGAGCCCAACGAAGCGAGGGCTGCAAATACCCGGATGTGTCCGACCTGTCTCACCAGCATTGGCGCCACAGGCGCGCCGATCAGGAAACCGGCGTAATAGGCCGACATGATTATGCCGACGGAAGCGAGTGAAAAGCCTTCCAACCGGCCGCGGATACCCAGCAGGGTGCCCTGCATTCCTCCGCAGATGGCAATCAGCGCGACCCCGAACAACAGGGTCCAGAGCAACAGGATTCTGGTTTTCATGCGTGTTGCATTACTCCGTGCCGGGCGGCTTTGCGGGAGCGGCGAGGCGGGGCGATTGTCCGCAAAATTCCGGTCCAGTCAAGTACCTTCCGCCCTCTCCCCGGGACGGCGGGATACACCCGGAATTTTAGATGCTTCGGCTTTGATGGTAGGCTGCGAGCTCTTGTGCAGACCGGGGGAACAAACACTGTGAAACCTGCCCTTGACCGAAAGGTGTTCGTGCCCACCTTTATTCTTGTCGTCGCCATCAGCGCTGCGCTGGTGCTGGCTCCCAGGCTCATGGGTCCACTTGTTGATGCCGCACTGATTGCGGTCACGGGGTATTTCGGTTGGCTCTACCTGCTGGCCGGGGCGGCTAGTGTCGCCGGTCTGCTATGGCTAGCCTTCGGCCGTTATGGCCGGGTGAAACTCGGCGCCGCAGAGGAGGAAATGGAGTTTTCCACACCGAGCTGGGTGGCCATGATGTTTACTGCCGGTATCGGTATCGGGATAACCAACTGGGCTTTTGTCGAGCCCATCTATCACCTCCATTCGCCGCCCTGGGGTTTGCAGCCAGGCTCGCCCCTGGCGGCGGAATGGGCGCATGTTTACGCCCAGTTCCACTGGTCAATGATTCCCTGGGCCATCTATGCGTTGATGTCAATACCCATCGCCTACGCCCTCTATGTGCGCCGCGAGGGCCTTTGCAGGATCAGCAGCTCCAGCCGTGGGCTACTCGGCAGGCGCAGTGACGGATGGCTGGGTACCGCCATCGACGTTCTGGTGATTCTCGGTATCATCGGTGGCACCAGCACCTCTCTTGGCCTGGGTCTGCCGCTGGTATCCGGCCTGGTCAGCGAATGTCTGGGGGTGCCGGATACCCCGTTGCTGCGGGCGATGGTGCTGATCATCTGGACCGCGATTTTTGGGACCAGCGTATATCTTGGTTTGAACAGGGGAATTCGAGTGCTGGCCGACTTCAACGCCGTGCTCGCCCTGATCGCCCTGGTCTTTGTGTTCATCGCCGGGCCAAGCATGTTTATTCTCAATATCAGCACCAACAGCATCGGCCTGATGTTCGACAATCTGTTCCGCATGAGCTTCTGGATGGACCCGGTCAGCAGTAGCGGGTTCCCGGAAGACTGGACAATCTTCTACTGGGCCTGGTGGATCGCCTATGCGCCCTTTGTCGGTTTGTTCGTGGCGCGCATTTCCCGGGGTCGCACCATCCGCCAGGTTCTCCTTGGCCAGGTGATTTGGGGCAGCCTGGGCTGCATGGCTTTTTTCGCGGTGTGGGGTGGCTACGCCATCGAACTGGATATGAGTGGTTCGGTCGATGTTGCCGGATTGCTGGAAACTTCCGGAATACCCGCCGCGGTGGTGGCGGTTGTTGGCAGTCTGCCAGGTGGGACTCTGACCATGTTTGTGTTCACGGTGCTGTGCGTCATTTTCCTGGCCACGACACTGGACTCGGCGGCCTATGTACTGGCCAGCATCAGCACCAAAGACCTCGGTGGGAACGCCGACCCGGCGCGATGGAATCGTTTTGCCTGGGCCTTTGCCCTGGCCATTCTTAGCGTAGGGCTGATAACCGCCGGTGGGGTGGAGGCGGTGCAGACATCGACCATTGTCGCCGCACTGCCATTAATTCCGGTGTTGATCATCCTGCAGTGGTCGTTGTTCAAATGGCTGCAGGAAGACTATGGCGAGGCGCTGCGGCCCACGTCTTACGCTATTGAACACGGCGAGGACGGTAGCCGGGAAGTTCGCAGACTCTAGCCCGCATAGTTTACCCTCCGGGCACATGGCACCCTCCGGGTGTTCGGTCGTACTACGGGTGCCGAGGTAACGGTATACGGGCTATTCCAGGTTGGCGGCTCAGTGCTATGATTCCGGGGCCGGCAATATCCCGGAAACTTCGTGGGGGGATAATCAATCGCCATGAAAACTTTACATTACGGGTTTCTACTGACGCCGAATTTTACCCTGATCACCTTCTCTTCCGCGGTCGAGGCTCTGCGCATGGCGAACCGAACCGCCGAGCAGGAACTGTACCGCTGGTTTGTACTGTCGCTTGATGACAAGCCGGTCAGTTCCAGTGCCGCCTTGAGCTTCCAGCCAAATTACGCATTCGAAAAAGCCGCAAAGCTCGACCTGCTGTTCGTCTGTTCGGGGGTGCGGGTCAAGGACAACTGGAACCTACAGGCCGCCGCGGCGCTGCGCCAGCTTTCCGGTAATCAGGCCCACATCGGTTCGCTGTGTACCGGCTCCTACCTGCTCGCCAAGGCGGGGCTGCTCACCGATCACCGCTGCACCATTCACTGGGAAAATATCAGCAGCCTGCGCGAAGAATTTCCCCGGCTCCAGGTATCCGCGGAACTGTTTGAAATTGATCGCCACCGCTACACTTGCGCCGGCGGCACTGCATCCCTGGATTTGATGCTTCATCTGATCAGACGTGACCACGGTCAGGAAATTGCCGGGGCTATTTCCGAGCAATTCATCCTTGAGCGTGTTCGGGACGTGGGAGACCAGCAGAGTATATCGGTGCGCAACCTGGCTCCCGGGGCGCCGGACTATCTTGCCGATTGCGTCTCGCTGATGAAGAACAACATCTCCGAACCGCTGTTCGTGGAAGAACTGGCCTACTATCTCAACTTGTCGACACGGCAGCTCGAACGGGCCTTCCAGCAGCACTTTCGATACTCTCCAAGCCAGTATTACCTGAAGTTGCGGCTCAATGCCGCCCGTGACCTGCTGCGTAATTCCGGCGCAACGGTTCGTGAAATCTCCATAGAAACCGGCTTCAAGTCCCTGCAGCACTTCAGTAAGTGCTATCGCGAACATTTCAACAAAAGGCCAACCCAGGAACGCGGAGTGCGCCCTGCAAACGAGTTGTCGTGAATGGCTAAATCCATGTCGCCGCCGCTTACTCAGCAGTGACGGGCTACTGTAGATTGACTGGCGGCAGCCAGTGGAGGTAGGGCCAGTGAATTCAGACGTAGTAATTACCTGTGCCATTACAGGCGCTGGCGATACAGTTGGTAAACACCCCTCGATTCCTGTCACCCCCGCCCAGATTGCCGAGGCCGCCATTGAAGCGGCCCGGGCGGGCGCGGCGATTGTCCACTGTCATGTGCGCGACCCCGTGACCGGCAAGGGCTCTCGCGATGTCTCACTGTACCGGGAAGTGGTGACCCGAATTCGCGATTCCGAAACGGATGTCGTGATCAACCTCACTGCAGGCATGGGTGGCGATCTCTTTATTGGCCCCGACGAGCGGCCGACCGAATTCGGCAAGGACACCGATCTGGTTGGTGCGCTCGGCCGCCTGCCGCATGTAGAGGAATTGTTGCCCGAGATTTGTTCACTGGACTGTGGGTCCCTGAATTTCGGCGACGGCAGTATGGTTTATGTTTCCACACCCGACATGTTGCGGCGTGGCGCCAGACGGATACGCGAACTCGGTGTCAAACCCGAACTCGAAGTGTTTGATACCGGCCACCTCAGTTTCACTCTGCAGATGCTGCGCGAAGAATTGCTTGAGGCGCCACCACTGTTTCAACTCTGTCACGGCATCCCCTGGGGCGCACCGGCGGATGTGGGCGTTTTCAAGGCCGCGGTCGACATGTTGCCCGAGCATTGCCACTGGACTGCTTTCGCGCTAGGCCGTGACCAGATGTCTTTTGCAGCGTTATCGGTAATACTCGGGGGCCATGTGCGGGTGGGACTGGAGGACAATCTCTACCTTGAAAAAGGCGTGTTTGCCAGCAATGCGCAACTGGTGGAACGGGTGCGCAAGATCATCGAGTTACTGGGAGCGCGCGTACTCGGCCCGGCCGAGACCCGCGAAAAATTCGGCTTGGTGAAGCACGCCGGATAGGTTCACGTCACATTCGTTGCAGTGAATCATTCTCCGGCTGACTTCTCCGCAGCACTGCGGCAACCGAGGCGCCAACATGACCAGACACAGCGACAAAATAGCGGTCATCGGCGCTGGGGTAATCGGCGCCGGTTGGGCGGCGCGCGCCTTGGCGCACGGCCTGGAAGTGATTGCCTGGGATATCGCCGCCAACTGGCAAACCGGTCTCCGTGACGCCGTGGAAAACGCCTGGCCGGCGCTGATCAGGCTGGGCCTTTACCCAGGCGCCAGTCTTGAAAGGCTGCATTTCGCCAGCTCACTGGAGGAAGCTTGCGCGAAAGCCGGGCATGTGCAGGAATGTGCTCCGGAACGCCTCGACCTCAAGCGTGAACTATTCGCCGAAATAGACGCCGTGACCGCGCCGCATGTTGTCATCGCCTCCAGCACCTCCGGCTTGCTGCCCTCCGAGTTTCAGGTGAATTGCCAGAATCCGGAAAGGGTGGTGGTCGGACACCCCTTCAATCCGGTGTACTTGTTACCGCTGGTGGAAGTGCTGGGCGGCCGCCGCACATCGGAGGCTAGCATCGACCACGCCATTGCGTTTTATACCCGCCTGGGAATGCACCCCTTGCGCGTGCGCAAGGAAGTCGCCGGCTTTCTGTCCGACCGTCTGCAGGAAGCCCTGTGGCGTGAAATCCTGCACCTGGTCAACGACGATGTGGCCACCACCGAAGAACTCGACGCCGCGATCATTTACGGACCCGGCCTGCGCTGGGCTTTCATGGGTACCTGCCTGTCCTATCATCTGGCCGGTGGTGACCAGGGGATGGCTACTTTCCTCCAGCAATTTGGCCCGGCTCTGAAGCTGCCCTGGACAAAATTACAGGCGCCCGAGCTAAGTCCCGAATTGATCGACAAAATAACCGCCGGAACCCAGCAGCAAGCGGCTGGACGCAGCGTCAAGGAACTGGAGCAATTGCGCGACAACTGCCTGATTGCCATCATGCAGGCGCTGCGTCACTATCAAGCTGGCGCCGGCAGAGTCCTGGCCGGCCACGAGGCGCGTCTGGACAACTGCCTCGGGGCTGAGCAGGATTCCGAGACGTCTGGGTTTTAACCGCTTCTGGAGGACGTTGACATGGACTTCGGACTTACGGCCGAGCAACAGTTACTCGTGGATACCGTACGTGACTTTGTCGAACGGGAGCTCTATCCGCTTGAGGACGAAGTCGAGCGGCGCGGCGAAGTACCCCCCGAACTCGGCGAAGCCATCAAACAAAAGGTTATCGCCCTGGGCTTCTACGCCCCCAACCTGCCGCAGGAAGTCGGTGGCGGTGGTCTGGATCACTTGACCTTCACCCTGTTGGAGCGTGAACTCGGCCGCGCATCCATGGCGCTGAATGTATTCTGGGGCCGGCCCTCGGGGATTTTGATGGCCTGTAATGAGCAACAGCGCGAACGCTATGTCTATCCTGCCGTGCGTGGCGAGCGCTTCGATGCACTGGCCATGTCGGAACCCGGCGCCGGCTCGGATGTGCGCGGGATGCAGTGCACCGCCCGCGCTGACGGCAACGACTGGGTTATGAATGGAACCAAGCATTTCATCTCCCATGCCGACCTCGCCGATTTTTTTATTGTGTTTGCAGCCACCGGTGAAGAAGACACCAAACACGGGCCCAAAAAACGTATCACCTGTTTTCTGGTGGATCGCGATACCCCCGGGTTCGAGGTTCACCCAGGCTATGAATCGGTCTCGCATCGAGGTTATCAAAACTGCATTCTCGCCTTCGAAGACTGCCGCCTGCCGGCCAGCCAGATTCTCGGCGCCACCCATTGCGGCTTTGAACTCGCCAACGAGTGGCTCTACGGTACGCGGCTTACGGTCGCCGCCATGTGTGTCGGGCGCGCCCGGCGGGCATTTGATCTCGCAGTCGCCCACGCGGCGGAGCGCCGCCAGTTCGGCCAGCCGATCGGCAGTTTTCAAGGAGTTTCGTTCAAGCTCGCCGACATGATCAGTGAAATCGACGCGGCCGATTGGCTGGCGCTCGCCTCAGCCTGGCGTCTCGATCAGGGACTGCCTGCCAACCGCGAGATCGCCACGGCGAAACTGTATGCATCGGAAATGCTGGCGCGGGTTACCGACCAGGCGATCCAGGTCTACGGCGGCATGGGCTTGATGAGCGATTTGCCGCTGGCACGATTCTGGCGGGATGCCCGGGTCGAGCGCATCTGGGACGGCACCTCGGAGATCCAACGGCATATCATCGGGCGTGAGTTGCTGCGTCCACTGGGCGCCTGAGGGTGATGACCACCGCGGACTCAGCCTTGGCCAGCGCTATTACACGGTTGCTGCGCCCGCGAACCATCGCCGCCATCGGCGGGAAAACCGCAGTTCGGGTGCTCCGTCAATGCCAGCAGATGGGTTTCGCCGGCGAATTGTGGCCGGTGCATCCACGGCGTGGCAGCATGGCGGGACGGCCGGTGTTTCGCTCCATCGCCGAGTTGCCCGAAGCGCCGGATGCAGCTTTTGTCGGGGTCAACCGGCATGCAACTATCGACACGATTGCAGCCCTTGCGCAGCGCGGCGCCGGTGGCGCCATATGCTACGCCTCGGGGTTTCGCGAAGCGGATGACGGCGCGGCCTTGCAGAGCGCGCTGGTGCAGGCGGCGGCCGAAATGCCGATAATCGGCCCGAACTGCTATGGACTCATCAATTTTCTGGACGGTGCTCCGCTCTGGCCGGATCAACAGGGCGGCCGGCGCCTCGGGCCCGGGGAGCAGGGAGTCGCAATTATCACCCAGTCTTCCAACATCGCCATCAGCATGACCATGCAGCGACGCGGTTTGCCCATCGCCTATATGATCACCGCCGGCAACCAGGCGCAACTCGGTATTTCGCTGCTGGCTGCGGCCATCCTTGACGATCCGCGGGTCGCGGCGCTGGGTTTGCATGTGGAGGCATTCGACTCGCCTGCCGGATTCGAGGCGCTTGCCGACAAGGCTCGGCAACGATCCGTGCCAGTGGTGGTAATGAAAACCGGTCACTCTGAGCGCGGCAGCGCCTCCAACCTCAGCCATACCGCCTCCGTGGCCGGTTCCGGCGCCGCTGCGGAAGCCTTCTTGCAACGACTGGGGTTCGCCCGCGCACGCACTATCCCGGAGTTGCTGGAAACCCTGAAATTGCTGCTGGTGCATGGCCCGTTGGGCAGTGTTCGCACCGGGGCGATGTGTTGCTCGGGCGGAGAAGCGGCGCTGCTTGCCGATGCCGCGGAAGATACCGGCCTGATCCTTCCCGAGCTTGCTTCCGGGCACGCCGCCTCGGTCAGCGCCACCGTTCATCCTCTGGTGACTGTCGCCAACCCGTTTGATTACCACACCTTTCATTGGGGTGACAGTGCGGCCCTGAACGCGACCTTCACGGCCTTCACCTGCGGCAACTTTGATGCAACGCTGCTGGTGCTGGATTTTCCTCGCGCTGACCGCTGCGATGGCGGGGATTGGCAGATCACTCTCGAAGCCTTTGCCCAGGCCGTGCAAACGTCTCAGTCTCGCGGTGTTGTGGTGGCCACCCTCGCCGAGAATTTACCGGAGGACCGGGCCGAATGGCTTATCGGGCAGGGCATTGCGCCGCTGGGCGGGGTTCACGAGGCGTTCACCGCACTGCAGAGCGCGGCCATGATCGGCGCCAACTGGCGCGAACCGCGCCAAGCCCGGCTGTTGCCGGCGGCGTGTCTGCCGAACACGCCGGTCCTGCTTGATGAGGCAACCGCCAAGGCGCGTCTTGCCGAGTTCGGTGTGGAGATTCCACCGGGCGCCATCGCCTACAGCGCCGATGAGGCAGTAACTGCCGCCGCTTCCCTGGGTGGAACGGTGGCCCTCAAGGCCCTCGGTATTGCCCACAAGACCGAGCGCCGCGCGGTCCGCCTCGGCCTGTCCGAGCCGGGGTCGATTCGCGCCGCCGCACAGGACTTGCTGGCATGCAGTAATCGGCTGCTGGTTGAACGGTTCCTGCCTGACAGTATTGCCGAATTGATCGTGGGAGTGCACCGCGACCCCCAGTTTGGTCTGCTTTTGACAGTGGGTTCGGGAGGGACGCTGGTTGAATTGCTCGCCGATACAGTCACACTATTGCTGCCGGTAACCGAAGCTGATGTTCGGGGTGCGTTATCTCGGCTGCGTTGCGCGGCACTGCTGGAAGGCCATCGCGGCAAGGAGCCTGCTGACCTGGACGCTGCAGTACGGGCGATCCTCGCCATCGCCGGTTTGGCGGAAGTCGAGTGCGGCCGGCTGGAAGAACTCGATGTCAATCCACTCGGCGTCGGCGGCTGGGGCCGGGGCGCCGTGGCGCTCGATGCACTGTACCGAACTCGGGAGGCAGAAACATGACCGAAGTGCTCAGAACTCGCCGTGAGGGCGGGATCATCGAGGTGATTCTGGATCGCCCCAAGGCCAACGCAATTGATCTCGCGACCAGCCGTCTGATGGGCGAAACCTTCAAGGTGTTTCGCGATGACCCGGATTTGCGCGTTGCGATCATCTCCGGCGCCGGCGACAAATTCTTCAGCGCCGGTTGGGACCTGAAGGCGGCGGCAGCCGGTGATGCAGTTGACGGTGACTATGGCTCCGGGGGCTTTGGCGGACTTCAGGAATTGCCGCAACTCGATAAACCGGTTATCGCCGCGGTCAACGGCATGGCGGTTGGAGGCGGCTTCGAACTGGCGTTGTCGTGTGACCTGATTCTCGCCGCCAGTACAGCATCCTTCGCGCTACCCGAAATTCGAGCCGGCACGCTCGCCGATGCCGCCTCAATAAAGCTGCCCAAACGCATGCCATTTCACATCGCCATGGAGTTGCTATTTACCGGCCGCTGGATGGACGCCGCGGAAGCCCATCGCTGGGGACTGGTCAACGAGGTGCTGGCGCCGGAAAAGCTGTTGGAGCGAACCTGGGAATTGGCGCGCCTGCTTGAGAATGGCCCACCGCTGGTGTTCGCGGCGATCAAGGAAGTGGTGCGAGAGACCGCACACATGCACACCCACGACGCTTTTAGCCGCATCGGCAAACGCCAGTTTGCGACCGTTGACCGTCTCTATGGCAGCGAAGACAACCAGGAAGGTTTTCGCGCCTTTACGGAAAAGCGTGAGCCACGCTGGCGGGGCCGGTGAGATGCCATGAAACTCGCCAGACCTTTCATCCGCCTTCCCTTCGCCTTCGACGCCGGGCGGCTCGCAGAAGAAGCTGAGAACCTTGTTCACAGCGCCTGGAAACCACACCCCCTCGGATTGGCGGGTAATTCTGCGGTGGCGCTGATTTCCCGTGAGGGTGGCGACAACGATGATTTCGGCGGACGCATGAGGCCCACCCCGCACCTGCGCCAGTGCCGTTATCACCAGCAGGTCATGGCAAGTTTTGGGGAAGTGCTCGCGCGCTCCCGGCTGATGAAACTGGATGCCGGACATGAAGTCAGTAATCACGTTGATTTCAATTATCACTGGTATACCAGGGTACGTATTCACATCCCGGTGCTTACCCGGCCCGAGGTGATTTTCTTTTGCGGCGACCGGCAAATCCACATGGCGGCGGGAGAATGCTGGATCTTTGATAACTGGCGCAGACACAAGGTGCTCAACGGCAGCGATGCGGACAGAGTTCACCTGGTGATTGATCTGGCCGGTTCGTCACGTTTCTGGAAGATGGTACGCGAGATGCTGCAAATCGAGCGCAGCACAGAGCACGGCAGGGAATACCCGCAGCCCAGGTTTTTGCCTTACGACCCGGCGGCGCAGGCGAATATACCGGTCGAAAATTATAATGATTTACCGGTGATGGCGCCGGGGGAGGTCGATGCGTTGATAGCCGCGCTGATTGGCGAGTTCGCGGACCACCCGGCCAACGACCCTGAACTGATTGAAGAATACCGGCTGTTGCTCACCGATTTCGCCAGTGATTGGCGCGAGGTCTGGCATCGGCATGGCTTTCAGCCGGAAGGTTTGCCGCATTACCGAAAATTGACGGAACGAGTGAGGCGGGGGTTGCACCCGCAGCGGCGTGCCCTGGTCACCAGCAGCAATAATGTCGGGGTCAACCCGATTATCGTGCAGCGTATTCTGCGAGCAGTACTGGCGGCGGATGTTCAAGAGGGTTTCAGAAATGGGTAGCTTTGATTTCAGCACCGGCAAGGAAGAGTAACGTGGACAGTCAAGCCCAAATCGTCATCGTCGGCGGCGGCATCATGGGAGTAGGCCTGCTTTACCATCTGGCAGAAGCCGGTTGCAGCGATGTTCTGCTCATCGAGAAGGGGGAACTCACCTCGGGTTCCACCTGGCATGCCGCCGGCCAGTGCCCCAACCTGGTCGGCAATTACAATCTTGCCAAGATCCATGAAACAAGCATCTCGCTCTACCGGAAGCTGGGCCAACTGACCGGGCAATCTGTCAGTTGGCACGGCTCGGGCAGCATTCGATTCGCGCTGACTCAGCGGGATGTGGATTGGTTTCAGTACATGAAAGGCATTGCGGCTAGTGTCGGCTTTCACATGGAAATCATCGGCGTCGATCAGATCAGAAAACTCCATCCCTTTGTCTCCACCGACGGTGTTCTGGCCGGCGCATGGACCCGGGATGACGGACACGCCGATCCTGCCAGCCTGTGCAATGCGATGGCTGGCGGGGCCCGTAAAATGGGCGCCAGGATCGTTCGCCACAACCGCGTAGTCGCCATCAACAGCCTGCCTTCCGGCGAGTGGGAGGTGGTCACCGAACAGGGCTCGGTGATTGCGGAGACGGTGGTCAACGCAGCCGGTTGCTACGCCCGGCAGGTCGCCGGGATGGTGGGCGCCGACTTGCCCATCTGCAACATTCAGCACCACTATCTGGTCTCCGGCCAGGTGCCGCAACTGGTTGAGCGCGAGATGGAAATTCCGGTGATCCGCGACCCCTACGCCTCGGCCTACTTGCGCCAGGAACAGAACAGCGGACTGATCGGAATTTATGAACAGGCCGGGTTGGCCGAAGCCTGGCCACCACAAGGGTTGCCGCCCTGGGAGTCAGACAGTGAATTGTTTACCGATGACCTGGAACGGCTGATGCCCTGGCTGGAGCGGGCCATGCAGCGCATTCCGATCTTCGAGCCGCCCGGCATCAAACGCATTGTCAACGGCGCCATCGCCCACAGCGCCGATGGGCCACCGCTGCTCGGTCCGGTAGCCGGCCTAGAGAACTTCTGGCTGTGCTGCGGCTCCTCCTTTGGGATTGCGCAGGGCGCCGGCTGTGGAAAGTATCTGGCCCAGTGGATGCTCTACGGGGATTCCGAAATCAACATGACCGGCTTCGACCCTCGCCGTTTCGGCAGTTTTTCCGACACCGCATACATGAAGGCGAAGGGACAGCAGGACTACAGCAGAACCTACTTTACTCCGCTACCTGGCGAAGAACTGGCGGCGGCGCGTCCCCGCCGGGTCAGTCCACTGTACGAAAAACTGAAGGCGCGGGGTTGCGTCTACACCGAAACATTCGGTTGGGAACGGCCCCAGTGGTATTCGCTCGATGGCCGCGAGGAGGCGCACAGCTTCCGCCGCAACAACGTTTTCGAGGTGGTGCGCGAGGAATGCCTGGCGGTTCGCGAGCGCGCCGGGGTGCTGGATCTTTCGGGTTTCGCCAAGTACGAGGTCTCTGGCCCCGATGCTCGCGCCTTCCTGAACCGGCGCTGCGCCAACCGCATGCCGGCTAATGGCGGGGTCACGCTGGCGCATGTGCTGTCTGAAGGGGGGCGCATTGGCGGCGAGATGACCATCACCCACCTTGCCGATGATCATTTCTATGTGCTGTCGGCCGCCGGCGCCGAATTGCGAGACCTTGACCACTTGGTGCAGAGCCGGCGCGGGCACGAGCGAGTAGAGATTACCAATGTCACCGACCAGCGTGGGGTGTTGGTGCTGGCCGGACCGCGCTCGCGCGAAATTCTCGCCAAACTGACCGGCGCAACACTGGACAGCGGCGCCTTCCGCTGGTTGAGCGGCCGCGAAATCTGCGTTGCCGGGCTGGCGGTCAGGGCCCTTCGGGTCAACTATGTGGGCGAACTGGGTTGGGAATTGCATCCGCCAATGGCAGACCTGACGGCGCTGTACGATGCCGTGTGGGAGGCCGGTGAGGAATTCGGTATTGCCAACTTTGGCCTGTATGCCGTCAACTGCCTGCGCATTGAAAAAGCCTATCGCGGCTGGGGGGGGGAGTTGACCAACGAAGTCACCATGATTGATGCAGACATGGAACGCTTCATCAAATTCGAGAAAGAAGATTTTGTGGGCCGGGAAGCCACCCTGAACCAACGGGACCGCAGCCTGCAACTGATTTACTTCGAGGTCGGCGCTACCGACTCGGAGGTCCGCGGCGGCGAACCGCTGTACCATGCCGGCCGCTGTGTGGGGGTGACTACCTCGGGTGGTTATGGCCATTTCGTGCGGCGCAGCCTGGGTTTCGGTTACGTTCCCCCGCATCTGGCCAAGCCGGACACCGAACTGGAAGTGGAACTCCTCGGCGCCCGCTGCCGAGTGACCATTCTGCTGGAGCCGGCCCATGACCCGGCCAATTCGAGACTGAGAGCATGAGCGTAGTCACAATGTGGCAAGGATAATCATGTCTGAACCGGAATCCCGCACGAAAAATCTTCCCACTCACGCTGATGTGGTAATCATAGGTGGCGGTGTGATCGGCTGCTCAATGGCCTGGCACCTCGCCAAGTCCGGCCGGCCGGATGTCGTGCTGCTGGAACGGCAACAAATCACCTCCGGCACAACCTGGCATGCGGCCGGGCTGATCGGGCAGTTGCGCGCTTCGATCAATATGACCCGGCTGGCCCGCTACACCAGCGAACTCTATACCGGGCTGGAAGCCGAAACCGGGCAGGCCACGGGTTACCGGCAATGCGGGTCCTTTTCGATTGCGGCCAATGAAGAGCGCTTCGAGGAGCTGAAACGCAGCGCATCCATGGCCAAGGTGTTCGGGTTGCCTGTCGATGTCGTCACCCCAGAGGCCATTTCCGAACGGATACCACTGCTCAAAACCGATGATCTGCTGGGCGGGATCCACATTCCCTCCGACGGTTACGGCAACGCCGTTGACATCACTCGCGCCCTGGCGATAGGCGCCCGCGCCGGCGGAGCCCGGATTTTTGAAAACACCCAGGTTACGGCAATTCATCACACCGGCGGCCGGGTCACCGGGGTCGGCACCGAACGTGGCTACATCAAGGCCGGCTATGTCGTCATCTGCACCGGGATGTGGACGCGGGACCTGGCGGCAACGATCGGGGTCAACGTGCCCCTGCATGCCTGTGAGCACTACTATGTACTGTTCGAATCCGTCACCGGGCTGAACGCGGACCTGCCGGTGATACGCGATTACGATGCCTGCACCTACTACAAGCACGATGCCGGAAAGTTGCTGGTGGGCGCCTTTGAACCCCAGGCCCGCCCCTGGGGCATGGATGGTATCCCGGAGGACTTCAGTTTCGACGAAATTGCCGGTGATTTCGATCATTTCGAGCCGGTACTGCGGGATGCCCTGGTGCGCATGCCGGCCCTGGAAACGGCCGGCATCCAGAAGTTTTTCTGCGGCCCGGAGAGTTTTACTCCGGATGTGCGCTACCACCTGGGCCAGGCGCCGGAACTCGACAACTGTTTTGTTGCCGCCGGGCTGAATTCCATTGGCCTGCAATCCGCCGGCGGCATCGGAAAAGTTCTGTCGGAGTGGCTGCGCAACGGGCATCCGCCAGCGGATTTGTGGGAAGTGGACCTGCGCCGCAACATGCCCTTCCAGGGTAACCGCAAGTACTTGCGCGAGCGCGTTTCCGAGAGCCTGGGGCTGCTCTACGCCACCCACTATCCGTTTCGCCAGTTCGCCAGCGCTCGTGGAGTGCGCAAATCGCCCCTGTATGATCGCCTGCAGGCTGTTGGCGCCTGTCACGGCGAGGTAGCTGGTTGGGAGCGCCCGAACTGGTATGCGCCGGCCGGAGTGGCGGCCAGCTACCAGTACAGCTACGGACGCCAGAACTGGTTCGAGTATTCCGCCACGGAACATCGGGCTGTAAGGGAAACCGTGGGGCTGTTTGACCAATCATCGTTTGCCAAGTACCGGCTGGAGGGGAAAGATGCGCCGGCGGTGCTCAATATGGGCTGCGCCAACAATGTCGATGTGCTGCCGGGGCGCATTGTCTATACCCAGTGGTTGAATGAGTGGGGGGGCATAGAGGCGGACCTGACGATTACCCGGCTGAGCGCGGAAAGTTTTCTGATCGTGACCGCGGCTGCTAGTGAAGTGCGGGATTTTCACTGGCTGAAACAGCATATTCCGGCCTCAGCCCATTGTGTATTGACCAACGTAACCTCAGCGCTGGGGGTGATCTCCCTGATGGGGCCGGAGT
>JAPOQD010000185.1 GCA_026710905.1 Halieaceae bacterium | reverse complement strand
GCCGTATACCGCGCCGACCGTTACCGCCCCCGCTCCAAAACCTGCAGCCAGATGTCCCAGATTAACAACGTCAGCCATTACAACCTACTCCTTTCTGTCTCATGATGAAACGATCCCAGAACAACCCCAGCAATTGCGGCGACCTGCCGCCGCCAAACGCATCCGCCTGCCGTACCGCCAATGCCGGATGACTTAACCTCCGCCATTCAGGCCGGCGAGATACTCGACGATACTCTCCAGCGCCTCAAGCGTTACGTGTTGGTAAAACCCCCCGCTGTCAAGTGTTGCATGCATGACGCCCGGAACGTATGGGGGGTCACCCTCGGCAATCACCTTGTCTGGCTCGAGGATTGATTCCCGAATGTACGCCTTGTCCTTCCTGGCACCGATGTCCCACAGGCTCGGGCCCAAGGTGCGAATGGGTCCGTCGAGATTGTGGCAGGCAATGCAACCCGCCGCCTGCACCAGCTCCGCACCCCTTTTGCCAACCCACACCGGTACGTCAGAGGGACCTGGTCGCCCGTTGCCTTCGGCAGCTTCGGCAAAGGACTTTTGTGGCCAGGGGACAGACGGTTCTTTCAGGCTGAGGAGGAAGATGACCACGTCTCTCAGCTCGTCATCATCAAAAGCAAAGGTGGGCATGGCCACCAGCGGAGCAGCAACAGGCGCCCCATGATCGTCCCCTTCTGCCGAGGCGCTAACCGGCGGGGCTGGAGGCGGAGGATCCGGACAGGCCTCGGCCGCCGCGGGGCTGAGATTCGCCTGCGGGCAGCGCAGGGATTCCTTCAGGTAGCCAAAACGTTCATGGTGGTACATTTCGGAGTAGCCGGAGTTGTTGAAGAATGTCGTGCCGGCCATGCTCAGTTCCGGTGCTTGCTTGGCGCCGCCGTCAACGATGTAATGGCAGGTCCGACAGCCGTTCTCCTCCACCAGTTTCCAACCTCTGTTCAGATGTTCCGCCCCCGGAACGGGCGCCTCCATCACGTTGTGACATTTCTGGCAGGAAGCCTGGGTGTATTCCAGCGGTAATAGCGGACGACTCCACCCTGAGTGCTGCTCATCGAAGGGACCGAAGCGTTCATCCAGTTCTTCCATCACGTGCGCGGCGTGAACGGTTGTCGCGAATCCTTGCCCTTCATGGCAAACGGCGCAGCCGATCTCGCTGAATGCGTGCTGATCAAAGTCTGGGTGCACTCCGAAAGGCTGGGGTACGTCGCTCATTAGGGGATTACTGGCCCCAAGGTGGCAAGTCATGCAGCGGTCGATGATATCCAGCTTGGGTGTCCACACTTGCTTGATTGCCAGAGGCGTGCTGAGAATCCTCTGCTTCATCGCCGGATCTTCAGTGCGCTCCGCCAGCAGTTGATAGTACCGACGCTGATACTTCTTCCACTCAGGTCCGTATTCCGCGTTCACGGTCCACATCAGCAGCAATAAAAGTGCAAAGTTGCCTAGCGCAAACGCTGCAGCCATGAAGGTGTTGCTGAATAGCTTGACCCTCGGTTCTGCCATCACGTTTTCCTTTCCAAACAACTCAAACTGGCTAAATGTTCAGATTAACAGCCGGGATTTCCAGAATATATTT